>WFTL01000163.1 GCA_015485495.1 Planctomycetaceae bacterium | reverse complement strand
CGGATATCCTGATTCCCTGTTTGTCTGTCACGGATTCTCATCCATGTTCATCCAGCAGTTGTCCAGTGTTCTCCGGCAGATCGTGGTTCCCGGATTCATCAATCCCGGTCCGCAGGAAATGATCATTGTCGGAATCATCGCTCTGCTGCTGTTCGGGAAACGTCTGCCCGAAGTGGCCCGCAACCTGGGCCGTGGGTTTTCGGAGTTCAAGAAGGGCATGAGCGGGTTCGAGGATGAGATCCGCACGGCTTCCGGAAGTGGTCCCGGCATCGGGTATTCGTCTTCCGGGTCCGGAACGGAAAACCGTCCCGCCGCTGATGATGACAGCGACGAGGACGACTTCAGTGCTCCGAAGTTCGATATCCCCGCGGAAACCGGTGCCAGCGATTCCTGACGCGGCCCTTCCCGGACCGTGACGGCCAGGAGGCGACTGCCGGACGGTCATCGCTGCGGGCCCGTCCGGTTCATTCGCCGCAGCCGTCCCCGCCTCCCCTGAGCCGGATCCGCCTGATGCCGGAACAGGCTGTCTCTTGCAGACTTGCAGACGGTCAGATGAGAATCGGTCTCGCAGTGCAGACGGCACCTTGTGTATCCTGCCGTGTCGGTCCGACGGATGAACCGGTATCTCAGTTTGAGACATGATGTCGATGCGTGTCCTGCTGGTGGAAGACGAGGGGTGCCGCACCCTGACACCCATTGCTCTGCTGCGGCCTGCTTTCGAACTGCTGTGCGGTCATCACTGCCTGCGCGCCCGGGTGTGTCAGGCGTTTCCGGATGCTTCGTGGGGCGTGTCCGTCCGTCCATGGCTGCAGGACGTGTACCGCGAAGAACATCCCGACTGCCACGTCAACGATGATCACTGGATGCACCAGGATTCCGTTCTGGTCATCAACGGGCGGTGGATTCCCGACGGCCCGCTGTCCCGAGACATGTTCGACAGCGCCAGGACCGGGAGAACCGATGACGGCCAGATCGCCTGGATTCATCTGGACCGGCGGCAGATTGCGGAACTGCAGTCCGACTGGGATTGTCTGGAAGATTTCTGTGCACCCGGCCCAGAACGTCCTGTCGGCGGCATTCTCATCCGCCACCCATGGGATGCCGTGGAACGCAATTCCCGCCAGATCGAACTCGATTTTTCCGGTGCCGGTGTGAGTCAGCAGCCGTCCGGAGAGCATGTCTGTGTTCTGGGAGATCCGTGTGATGTGTATGTATCGGAACGAGCAGTGATCGATCCGTTCGTTGTCATCGATGCCCGCAGCGGCCCGGTTTCCATCGGGCATGATGTGCATATTCAGCCGTTCACACGCATCGAAGGCCCCGCTCACGTGGCATCCGAATCCCGACTGTTTCGAGCCCACATTCGTGCGGGAACCACCATCGGACCGGTCTGCCGCGTGGGGGGGGAAATTGAAGAATCCATTCTGCACAGTTACGTGACGAAGTATCACGATGGATTCCTGGGACACAGTTATGTGAGTCCCTGGGTGAACTTCGGCGCGATGACGACGACATCCGACCTGAAGAACAACTATGCCGATGTGAAGGTGCCTCTGCAGGGACGCCCTGTTCCCACGGGACTGAGCAAAGTGGGCACATTTTTCGGAGATCACACGAAAACGGCCGTGGACAGCATGTTCAATACGGGCAGTTCCATCGGCGTGATGTGCATGGTTCTGCCGGATGGCGGTCTGCTTCCCCGCCATATTCCGTCTTTCAGCAGTGTCCTGTACGGAACGCTGTCGATGAGCTGGACGCTGGAAAGCGGGCTGGACGCGGCACGCGTGGCCATGTCGCGACGAGGCCGGGCGCTGACGCCGGCCCTGGAACAGCAGCTGCGTACACTGTATGAACTGACGCGGGAAGAACGGGAACGGGCCCTGGCGCGCGTCGCCCGCAGGAAGGCCATGTGACCGTCGTCCGGCAGTGCCCGAAGCGGATCGCCGTCATGGCCACCCGCGGCCGCTGCCGGGCCGGGAAGGGCAGGGCGGCTTCCGACTGGTCCGCCGGCATGGTCCGGTCACGGGCGTGTGTTTTCAGACCGTCTGCAGCGGCGGAATCTGCCCGGTCCGTTCCATTTCCCGGGCTGTTTCCTGAATCTGTTCGAATCCTTCCCGCACGTTGGACAGCACCCGGGCGGCATCTTTCCAGTCCTGGGAGGAATCGGACCGAACACGATCCAGAGCGAAGATGCACAACTGCATCACCTGCACCGGCGTTCCTCCCTGTTCCACCGCCAGACCATCGGCGATCAGCAGAATCTTTTTCTGAGCATCGAGCCGAACGTCCGCGATTTCGCCCGCATCGGCATCCGATTCCAGCAGTTCTGCTCCGCGTTCCAGCGCACTGATGGCATGATTGTAGATATGAAGCAGCATATCGATGCGGGTCCAGCCCCAGGAAGAACTGCGCTGGTACTGCTGACGCGGATCCATGAAACCCCCGTTGTCCTTTCAGACGATAGTGAAGCGGCCCCGGATGGACACCCGGCGACCCTATGAAGAACTCAGACTGAGACTCTGAAGCTGCGATCCAAGAAACTGGCTTGTGTTCTGCAGTTCGGCCAGTGCCGATTCCAGTGCGATGAATTCCTGAATCAGGTTTTCCTGCTGCTGGTCGAAGATCGCCTGCTGCCGATCGATGGACGCCTGAAGACTTTCAATCTGATCGTTGTACGTGTCGTCGATCGTGGTGAGCGTCCCGCTGACCGGATCGAGAAACTCGTTGAGGATCGTATCGAGACCGGCAGCCAGTCCCTGGGTGACGGTGAGCTGCGCTTCGGAACCGGCGGTGATCTGCCCGGCCGACAAAGTCACACGCACCTGAAGATCGGCCGTGTTTTCGTTATCGGCATTGCCGATGAGAAGCTGACCACTTCCGGTGGCCGGTTCGGTCACTCCGTTGACAACGAAACTGCCGGCGACGTCTGTTCCCACTTCGGCGGCGCCGGCCGTAAAACCCAGATCCGTCAGAGCCGTCCCGCCGGACAGCAGCAGACTGGACGAACTGCCGTAACTGTCGGACGTGATCTGCAGACGGTTTCCACTCAGTCCCACAGAAACCGTTCGGCCGGCCAGTTCCGACGACCCGTTGATGACCGCTTCCAGATGGTCGGCCAGTTCCTGCCGCGTGTAGGTGCCTTCGTCGAGCGTGATGGTGGCCGACGTTCCGTCCAGATCGATGTCCAGTGTCCGGTTGGCACTGGTGATCACTGTGGAAGCGGCCAGGTCCGTTCCGGCCGTCAGCGACGCCTGAGTGGCTGCCTGAGTGATATCCACTTCGTAGGGAGTGCTCCCCGATGGCTTCGTGCTGGAACTTCCGACAACGAAAGACACGCCGGTCGCACTGCTTTGTCCGTCCAGAGCAAACAGACGCTTCACATCATCCGGGCCGACACCGGCCACATTCCCGTTCAGTACGTTCTCCAGAGTGGACGGACTGAACTGAAGGGTTCCCTGATCCGTCACGGAAATGCCGATGGCCCCCAGTTGATTCAGATCGGAAGAAACCCCCGGGACAACGGAAGTGACGGCCGACTGAAGTTCCTGCTGAATGGACTGAGCTTCCCGGCTGCCCAGAAGAATTCCGGCTTCCTCCGTTTCCGCGTCATACTGAGATCGTTCGCTGATGTAACTGATGACAGCATTGAACGAGTCGACGAAACTGCTGACCGCCTCCACGGCCGCATCCGTGTCCCGCGCGACCGTGACGGTGATTTCCGTGCCGCTCGCAGCCCCCAGCAGATCGATGCTCACCCCGCCGATCAGACTGTCGAACCGGTTGGACGAACTGCTGACCGAAATGGCGCCCGGTCCGCTGCCGATCGTCACCTGGGCATCGGCGGCCGCCTGAACGGGATTTCCCGTGTCGAACACTGGCTGCGTCCCGGACCCGCCCGTCAGATTGTTCGTAATCGAAATCGCGTTGTCGGTTCCCGTCTGCGAACTGGTCAGCAGCAGCCGGTATGGCGTGGCGCCCCCCGAAGAATCCTCAACTATCGACGCATTCACTCCTGCTCCGGACGCGTTGATGGCATCGGCCAGGCCCTGCAGCGTGTTGTTGGTCGAATCGATCGTGACCGTGATCAGGTCCCCGGAACCGACCCGAAGATCCAGCGTTCCCGTCGTGATTTCGGCATCTTCATCGGTGAAGCCCTGAGTCGCGATCTGGTGAGCCCGCGCGACCGCATCCACCGTGAACTGATAGGTTCCCGGCACCGCCGAATCGGAAGCGGTGGCACTGACAGCCGTTTCGTCACTGACGGTGACGGCGTTTTTCGTCAGCTCGCTGCCGGCAATTTTCGCCAGCCGCGACACGTCCGACCGAAAGGTCACCAGCGCCGCTTCCAGACCGGCGAATGCCGCCTGTTCTGAAAGCAGTTCTGCCTTCTTCAGTTCGATTCGGTCGATCTGCGCCTGCTGAATCTCCAGCAGACCGGACACGATCGAATCGGTGTCGATTCCTGAAATCAGGCCGCTGATGCTGACATCGGCCATCGCAGTTCACCTCGAACGCCGTGTGAAAAATCACCGAAAGACCGTCGGTCGTCGCCGCCTGTGTATCCCGGTTCGAAACCAGAACAGACGGTGCTGCTGTTCAATCGCCGAAAGGCCCGGGCGCGGTCGGGAAACCCGGCCGCGTCGCGGGCCTTCAGACGAATCCGTACTGCGAACCTTATCCGAGCAGCGACAGAACGAGCTGCGGAATCTGGTTGGCATTCGCCAGGGCCGATGTTCCGGCCTGAACCAGCACCTGGCTTTTCGTGAAGTTGGAAATTTCTTCCGCGAAGTCCGTATCCCGGATCACCGATTCTGCATTCACCGTGTTCTCCAGAGTCGCCCGCAGGTTGTTTGCGGTGGCTTCCAGAGTGTTCTGCTGGAATGCTCCCAGTGTCCCTCGCAGATTCGTGATGTCGTCGATGGCCGCGTCGATGACCGCCAGCGAATCATTCGCCTTCGATGCGGACGTCACATCGATTTCGTTCAGATTGTTGAACTGGTTGCCGACCACCCCGAACCCGAGTGCCACGGGATTGACGCGATCGATGGCGATGTTGGCCGTCTGGTTCTGATTCGGACCGATCTGGAACTGCAGAGAATTGTCCGTCACAGAAATCGTTGCAGTGACAGAGGTTCCGGTCGTCGTAGGATCGCTGGATGAAGCGGCGATCTGCACCGACAGGCCCTTGGCGGCCGTGGAATCGGCCGTGAGGACGTTTCCGCTGCCGGTGAACGACGTGCCGCCGATGGTGCCCACGATGTCGACGCCCTGATCGGTCAGAGTGGTCGTGCCGAAACCGCTGCTGTCAGACGCATCGGCCACGTTGGACACCACGCTGATCTCGGCACTCAGGCCGAACGACTGCGTGTACAGCCGCGTTGTGGTGCCGTCGACATCGGCGATCACACCCGTCTGTGCTGTGAACTGGTTGATGCGGTCGACGACCTGATTCTGCGTCAGCCCGGCCGTCAGAGAAATGCTCACACCGTTGATGGTGAGGATCTCATCCTGGGCCAGATTCTGGGTCTGGTCCGTCGCGGCCGACTGCGTGGCCCGTTCGCCGGCCGTTGTGACCGTGATGGCGTAGGAACCGGCTGTCGTATCGGACGTTCCCTTCAGGAAGGTCACATCTGAACTGTTGGAGGTTCCGTTGATTCCCGCAGAACCGTCCAGCAGTTTTCTCGTACCGAACTGCGTGTTGTTGGCAATCCGGTTGATGGTATCCAGGGCATTGTCGATTTCCGCCTGGTTGGCCGCCAGAGCATCGGAATCGTTGACGCCGCTGTTTGCGGAATCAATGGCCAGACTGCGGATCTTGACCAGCAGCGAGTTGATTTCGCTGAGAGCTCCTTCAGCTGTCTGAACCAGAGAGACGGCCTTTTCGGAGTTGTCGATGGCAGCCCGCAGACCGGCAATCTGAGCCCGCTGCTTTTCCGAAATCACCAAAGCCGCAGGACCATCGGCCCCCCGGTTGATCTTCAGACCGGATGACAGTCGCTCTACGGATTTGGAAAGGCTGCTGGAAGCCCGGCCCAGATTCTGCTGGGCGGTCAGCGCCGAAACATTGTTAACAATCGTCAATGCCATGATGAGACCCCTCAGTTAGAGAGTGAGGTGACTCGTCACAGACCCGTCTCTGCAACGTCACCCAAAATCAGGTTGAATGCACCTCCCTGCGAACGAACACCGTCACACTCCGCCCTGAGTTCAGCCGGATGGTGTTGTCACAGCACCCTCGGAGGAGTGCCCACACCCAGCATTTCGGTCCGATCGCACTGCCCAAATCACCGGACTTGAGTCCGAAGTGAGACAGGTAGGGTGATCAGGTAACCCCGTGCGTACACCTGTACGAATCACGCGGCATCAACAGCTATCGGTTGTCCCGCCGGGCACTTGCCTGAAAATTTGCATTCATCACAGAGGCCGGAGCTGTCGATGAATCTGTAGCGATTATGCCGGTCGTACCGGCACCGTTCCGTCCCAGACAGACAGCAGCGCCGTGCCCGATACTTCAGCAGCGTCAACAGTTTCCGGGATGAAACGCACCGTGATCCTGGCCATTCTGGGCCTGGTCACTGTGGGTGCCGGAGCCGGTCTGGGACTGTGGCTGACAAAAGGAAGTCCCCACACAGCAGAAGGAATCCCTTCAGCCCGGAAGGACTCCCCTGAACCCGAAGACGGTGGCGTTCACGAACACGAGACGTCAGCGGATCCTCCCGCCACTCCAGCAACCAGCCACACGACGCACTCCGCGCCCGCTGGACAGACAGCGTCACGCACGGAACGGATTGCCAGGCATGTGGTGCATGGCGATAACGCACTGCGAATCGGAGACTATCAGCGGGCCATCAGCAGTTACCGTTATGTCCTGCAGATGACGGACGGAGCCGCTGAAGCATCCGTTCGATACCGACTGGCACTCAGTTCCGAATGTTCCGGTGCACTTGATGAAGCCCTGGAGCAGTACCAGACCATCGCACAGAAGTTTTCTCTGTCCAACTGGAACGATCTTTCTCAGCTTGGCCGCGTTCGGTGTCTGGCCCGCCTGAATCGATCGGATGCCCTCATTCCGCTCGTCTATCGCAGCCTGCTCGACAACACCGTTCTGGTGGCGCCGGTGCGACGGGATGTCCTCCATGAAGCTGCCCAGGGATTCTGCCGTCGCCTGCTGCGGCAGCGACGAACCGACATTCTCAGTCCCCGTACTCTGGTCCTTTCTGCCTCTGATACGGACCCCAATCAGGTGCTCAGTGAACTGGCGGCCATGGTGACGGCGGAACCCTCCCGGCCGGGCGATCCGACACTCCGGCTTCTCCAGAGGATCGATGATCACCCCGACAACATCTATCTGAAGGTCCACGCCCGTCGTGCTCCCGTGCAGTCTCTGATGAAACGTCTGACGGCCGAATCAGAACTGCGGTTCCATCTGTCTCCGTCCGCGCGGGACACCATCGGATCGCGGCAGCAGACGATTCACGCCGACGATATTCGTCTCAGTCTGCTGCTGGATGGTCTGTGTGTTCCTTTCGGTCTGGTGTGGACCGCACGAGAATCCGATGTGTATGTGCAGACAGAAGCGGAAACGTCTGAGGAAGCCAGGTCGGCATTCACTCTGGCCCGCGTCGACCGTCTTCTGCAGGCAGCCATTTTTACGGCTCCGAATTCCCGGCAGCTTCCCCACACACGCATCGCTCAGGGATGTCTGCTCTTCGAAACCGGGCGGATTCCGGAAGCGGCTCACGTCTTTCGGAAACAGCTTCAGTCCGACCAGGCACCGGAACTGGACATCGAAGCGGCTTTCAATCTGGGTAAATGCCATTTCCTCAGCGGACAGCTTCGCCTCGCCGAAGAAGCCTGGTACCGCTGCGTCGATTCGGGCGGCCGGGATCGCGTCACCATCGGGGCGGCCTACATCTGTATCGGACGGCTGCAGCTCGAAGACGGCCGTTTTCAGAAAGCCGCTGTTTCCCTGGGACGTGCGGCCGAACTCACGGCCGGAACTCCGCTGGAACAGCAGGCCGCCGCACTTCTGGGAAGCGCCTACCTTCTCGATGGCCACCCGTCCACGGCCAACACGGCCATGTTTGTTCACCGCGAGAGTATGGAGGATCCGGATGTGCGGGCCGCTGTCGCATTCGCCAGTGCCTTCGCCCGCTATCAGGTGGCGGCCCTGCAGGATCGTCGAAACCGCGAGGCGGCCGATGTGGTGACCACACTGTCTCAACTGCACCCCGAGCGACAGTTCGGTGCTCACTGGTTCGTCCTGGCGGCGCAGGCCTGTGAAGAACTGGGACTGGCCGATCAGGCCATCAGTTACTACCTGAAAGCCTCTCGCGTTCTCCGTGACGGAGACCTTCGGCAGGCCGTGATGCTGCGGCTTGCCGGACGTTATCGAGATGAACAGAAACTTCCGGAAGCCCTTCAGCTTCTGGCACACACGAAAGCTGAAGACGGGTCCGCACTGGCCTTCGAGATCGCTCTGCAGTCAGCCGAAATTCATCTGCAGTCGAAACAGTCGGACCGGGTGATCGAACTGTGTACCGATCTGCTGCAGCGTGCGGAGGATCCGGAGACGCGCCGACGGGCACTGAAACTGGCCGGCCGCGCCTTCGAACAGCGGGCTCTGAGAGACGGAATCAGCGAAGAACAGCGTCATCAGGATTATGAAGCGGCTGTCCGCTGTTTCAGCGGCATGCTGCCAGACGTGTCCGCCGCGGGATCCCGGGCCGACACCGCTGTTCACGGGGAGCAGTCATGATGCGTGTTCAGGCGATGGCCGTTCTGACGGGAATCCTCGGCATCCTGTCCGGTCAGATTTCGGCGCCGGCGGCTGATCCGGACACTCCCCAGGAACGATCCGGGACGGCCGTGCGCCGCGTGTCTGTCGACTCACTGCACCATGCTCACATGGATCTGTCGACCGAACCGGACGACGATCATTCAATCCCGCTGCATCGCAGTCCGCTGGATGATGAACATCGGCGTGCAGAAAAACAGGCCCGTTATCGGGAAATCCGGGAACGGCTGGAACGATTTCTCAGTCATCTCGAATCGCCTTCCCGTTCCGCGTCCGCCAGCCGGCAGCGTGACCAGTCGGAAGAAACAACAGGCGGAAATCATCACACGCAGCTTCCGGATGCAGCAGAACAGCATTCCGCGGATGCCCCTTCCGACGCATCGCCCGAAACGGCATCCGATTCCCGCTCGACAGTGCAGCCGCTTTCCCCGGTCGATCCTTCGGGCGGCACCCTGTCCGCAGAGCATTCGGTTTCGGAGGCATCCGGGCCCTCGGCTTTCACGGCAACGGAACAGCCCCGATCCGCCCCATCAGCCGTGCAGGACACGCACGCACCTGAAGAGGCTGCACAGGAGAAACAGGACATGTCCGGACCGGATCTGTCTGTTGCCGGCGTTTCGGCTGTCGATGGACCTGTCGACCGCGTGGCCCTGGGTGACAATCTGTTTGCCATTCAGGAATACCGTCTGGCTCTGGAGTCCTACCTTCAGGTCGATGTGAGAAAGCTGCCGCGGGATCATCGATTCTGGGTCCAGTACCAGGTCGCCGCCTGCCATCGGCACCTGAATGACCTGCCGGCGGCGAGGAAACAGTTGAGAATTCTGGCCGGCCAGGAAGAAGCCGGCTGGCTGGGACGAGCGGCCCGCTGGTGGCTGGACACCCTGCGCGACCGCGCAGAACTCGAACAGCAGCTGGCTGCTCTCGAAGAACAGATTCAGCAGCGCAAGGAGCATTCTGATGCCCGGTCACCCTAGTTCCGGCGATTCCTCTATGGGCTACACACAGGCAGCCGCAGCAGGCAGCCGGCCAGAACCGGCCGCCCCGGAGGAACTCGTTCGTCTTCTTCAGCTCCAGGGACAGCAGTACTCCAACCTGCTGTCTCTGCTGAACACGCTGAACACAGACGCCGATGCCAGACAGACCCATTCCCAGGCAGTTCTGAATTCCGTCCGGCATCAGCTCGGCCATCTCAGCCGTACTTCGGAACTGCTGAGCCGCCTGCGGACATCCCTGGGAGCGTCCGGAATCATTCGGTCTGCGGAAGTGCAGGCCGAAGTCTCCCGGCAGGAATCTCTGCTGCGCACCTGCCTGCAGAAAATCGCCGGTCTGGAACAGAGTTTCCAGGAGCGAAAAAAACGACTTCTGCCGCAGCTCGATGAAGGCGCGCGTCGGCGATCCATGCAGTCCGCTTACCAGCAGTCCCTGAGAACCGGATAACACGACCACCCGGCATCATCTGCTTCGTTTCTGACGACCTTCGAACAACGCGCATCGAACCGTGTCCAGGGGGGGCACCATGAGTTTTGCGTATCAGTCGCAGTATATGCACCGTCTGCTGGAAACCGCGCGGCGGTTCGCGGCCACCAGTGCCACCGTTCTGCTGACAGGGGAAAGCGGGACCGGCAAGGAACTGATGGCCCGTTATATTCACGAACACAGCCGGCGGTCATCCCGGCCGTGCATCACCGTCAACTGCGCAGCTTTTCACGACTCGCTGATCGAAAGCGAACTGTTCGGGCACGAAAACGGGGCATTCACAGGAGCTGTGCGGGAACGCGAAGGATGCATCGAAGCGGCTCGCAGCGGTACCCTGTTTCTGGACGAAATCGGAGAACTGCCGACAGCCGTTCAGGCGAAACTGCTGCGCGTTCTGGAAGAACAGGAATACCGCCGTGTCGGCAGTCATGTCGTCCGCCGTGTCCAGGCCCGCATCATCGCCGCAACCAACCGCGACCTGGAACAGGAAGTTCGCGAAGGACGTTTCCGGGAAGATCTGTTTCATCGTCTGGATGTTCTGACACTGCACATCGCCCCGCTCCGGGAACATCCTCAGGACATCCCCTGCCTGGCGAACCACTTCGTGAAAAGATTCGCAGAAGAATCCGACCGCCCCGTCCAGGGCATTTCCGCGGAAGCCATGGCGCAGCTTCGTCAGTTCCACTGGCCCGGCAACATCCGACAGCTGCGCAACGTGGTGCACCGGGCCTGTATCCTCTGCGACGACGAAATCATCCGCTCATTCGACCTTCCGAATGATTCGAAGCCGGATCTGAAAATCTGCATCCCGCCGGATCTGGAACAGCTGCCGCTGCGGGAAATCGAACGCCATGTGATCATCTCGCGACTGCGGCGGTTCGACGGAAACAAGACGGAAGCGGCCGCCGCTCTGGGCGTCACACCCCGCACGCTGCGGAACAAGATCGCCGAATACGAGCAACTCAAACGAGCTTCCTGACAGGCCCGAACCCCGTTGTCCCGCCTGGCACACGTCGGATCGCTGTGTGACGGATCGCTGTCCGACAGACACATCTCCGCCCGGCTGCCGAACCAGGCTACCCGGACGCGGCCGTCCGGGTGATTCGCTGATCGATCACGGCACAGCCGCAGGAATCGCTCCACACATTCACGGCGGTGCGGCACATGTCCAGCACGCGATCAACTGCGATGATGATCCCCTGAGCCTCCAGCGGCAGACCCACCGCCTGCAGAACAATGGCCATCATCACCAGCCCGGCGTGAGGAATCCCGGCAGCTCCGATGCTGGCGATCAGCGCCGTGAAAGCGACCGTGATCTGCTCAACCAGACTGAGATCAACTCCGGGCATGGCCTGAGCGATGAACAGCACGGCCACGACTTCGTACAGAGCGGTCCCGTCCATGTTGATGGTGGCCCCCAGGGGCAGCACGAAGGAACTCGTCCGATTGGAGACTCCGGCTCGTTTTTCCACACACGAAATCGTCAGTGGCAGCGTCGCATTCGAAGAAGCCGTGGAAAAGGCCGTCAGCAGCGCCGGACTCATACTGGAAAAGAAACGCAGCGGACTGCGCCGGGCCAGTACCGCCACGAGGACCGGCAGGGTCACCACGGCATGAAACACCAGCGCCAGGAACACTGTCAGCATGTACCAGGCCAGTGTGGCGAACACCTCCAGCCCCTGAGTGGCCGTGGCATAAATCATGAACGCGGCCACGCCGACAGGAGCCAGACTGATCACCCAGGCTGTCATCTTCAGCATGACAGCGAATCCGGCTTCGAACAGATCCGCAAGCCGCCTCGCTGAATCGCCTCCGGTCAGATTGATGAACATGCCGACCAGGATGGAAAACGAAATGATCGACAGGAACTCCCCGCCGGCCACCGCGGCGAACGGATTCACTGGAATCAGCCTCAGGACCTGGTCGTAGATCACTTCCGTCAGCGTCCGGTCTGAGGAATGAACAACTTCACCTCCGCCTGGAAGCGTGGCGCCCCTTCCCGGCCCGATCAGGTTCACCAGGACCAGTCCGGTGAAGATCGCCAGAAAACTCGTGACGATGTAATAGGTCAGAGTCCCGCGGAACATGCGTCCGAACCGACCGTGACTGCCCAGACCGGTGACGCCCGTGATGAGCGACGTGAGGATCAGTGGCACGGTCACCATCTTCAGCAGCCGCAGAAACAGATCGCCGACGGTTTTCGCGAACGCCGTCACGCGGTGACGCCAGGAGACCGGGTGCTCCGAAAGCCACTGACTCCAGTATTCCGGCAGCTCCGCCGGGCGGCTGGCCCGCAGGCGACTGACTGCCGGCACTCCCCGATGCCGTCTCTGCCAGACGACCGTGTACCCGGACATCGTGCTCAACACGCGTACCCGCGGATCCTCCGCTTCGAACGCAGCTTCTTCGGCGTCCCCCAGAGCGGCCGCCACTTCAGGAAAGGCATGGTCCAGATGCGATGTACGGCCGTCGAAACGCGCGTCGAACAGAACCAGGGAGCGGCCGCCGCGGGAAACCGTTTCTGTCAGGCGGATCTCACCCGCAGATCGTTTCACCTCCACATGCACGGTATCCGGCAGCGGCGTGTCACCGGAATTGACGACGATTCCGATGATCGCACCGATGATCATGGCCGTCAGAATCTGCCAGTGCAGCGGCCATCGACCGCCCGTCGAAACAGGATCGTTTGTGTTCTCGCCGTTCATGCCGGCAGTCTAGAACAAACCCCTCCCGGGGTGAATCGAGGCCTTTTGTCTGCCGGATCGTTCTTTGGTCAGTCCGGATCCACGGACCAGGTCGAACCGCTGCGATGCACGCGCCGATACAGCGTGTCGCGTTCGACCGGTTCGCGTCCGGCTTCTTCTATGAGGCGATGAAGCTGAGCCACGGTCATGCCTTCGGGAGTTTCCGCGCCCGCATCGTGATAGATCAGTTCGTGCACAACGGTCCCGTCCAGATCGTCTGCACCGTATCGGAGTGCCAGTTGAGCCGTCTGTTCTCCAAGCATGATCCAGTACGCCTTGACGTGATCGAAGTTGTCCAGCATCAGACGTCCCACAGCCATCATTCTCAGATCGACCAGACCGCTGGCACGCGGCAGATGCGCCAGTTCCGTATTCGCCGGATGAAATGCCAGCGGAATGTAGGTCTGAAAACCGCCCGTTTCGTCCTGCAGTTCGCGCAGTCTCAGCAGGTGATCGATGCGGTGCGCCGGTTTTTCCAGATGTCCGTACAGCATCGTGGCGTTCGACCGCAGCCCCATTCGGTGAGCTGCCCGATGAACGTCGAACCAGATGTCGGCATCCGCCTTGTGTTCACAGATCTGCCGCCGCACTTCCGGATCGAAAATCTCCGCTCCCCCGCCGGGCATGCTGCCCAGTCCGGCATCCATCATCTGTTCGAGCACCCATTCGACGGGCTTTTTGGCGATGAAACTGAACCAGTGGATTTCCACCGGCGTCCAGGCCTTGATGTGGATTTCCGGACACGTTTCATGCAGTGTCCGAATCACGTGAACATACCAGTCGAATTTTTTTCGATGATGCAGGCCGCCGACGACATGGATTTCCGTCGCTCCGGCGGCGCGTCCTTCCAGAGCCCGTTCCCGCAGCATGTCCTCCGTAAACGTGTAGGCCCGCTCGTCCTTCAGATCGGCCCGGAAAGCGCAGAATCGACAGCGGTATACGCAGACATTCGTGGGATTCAGGTGAATGTTCGTGTTGTACCAGGCCACATTGCCGTTCTTCCGTTCGCGGACTTCATTGGCCAGGCGCCCCAGTTCATGCAGATCGGCCTTCTGTTCCAGGTACAGGCCGTCTTCACGAGACAGACGTTCGCCGGCGCGGACTTTTTCCGCGATGGCATCCAGAGGCGACGCAAGAGTTGATGACATAGCTTTTCCCGCTGCTGCCGGATGCCGGCCGCCCTGGCCGCATCACAGCCAGATATCGATGCAGCCCAGCACCAGCACACCAAAACTGACCACGGCATTGACATGAAAAAATGCTTCGTTGACGCGGTCCAGATCTCCCGGACTGACCAGCGTGTGCTGATACAGAAGAATCCCGCTGATCACAACAGAACCGATCAAAAACACGGTTCCCAGATCCGTCAGCCACCACATGGCCAGAAGACTGACAACGGCCGCCACATGACTGAGAAAAGCCACGTACAGGGCCTGAGCCACCCCCAGGCGTGCCGGCAGACTGAACAGATGCTGCTCCCGATCGAACTGCGCATCCTGGCACGCGTAAATGATGTCGAACCCGCCGACCCAGAAGAAAATCATCGCCGCCAGCAGCACGGGAGTCCGTTCAATGGTTCCCGTCAGAGCGATCCACGCGGCCACAGGAGACAGCATGAGGGCCGCAGACAGCCAGTAATGACACAGACTCGTCCAGCGCTTGGTCAGCGAGTAGCCGAGAAGGAAGGCGAGAACCGGAACCGACAGCCGCAGCGGCCATGGATTGGGCAGAAACAGCAGAGTGGACGCCACGAACAGAACACTCATCGCCACAGTGAACGCAGCCACCGCCTGAACATGGAGCTTTCCGGCCGGCAGGTGACGGGCTGCCGTGCGCGGGTTTCTGGCGTCCAGGTGGCGATCCACCAGTCGATTGAAGGCCATTGCGGCCGATCGCGCAAACACCATGCAAAGAACGATGCCCGCCAGATCCTGCCAGCGAAACACCGTTTCAGGCCGATGCCAGGCCAGCACAGCCGACAGCAGCGCAAAGGGCATCGCGAAAATCGTGTGGCTGAAGCGAATCAGCTCCAGATAACTGCGAATCACGGATGCAGGACGGACAGCAGACATGGACAGAATCGCCCGAACAACGAAGTACAGACCGGACGTCTCAGGTCGACACCGCGCGAAGCGGCATTCCCGATCCGGCCGGTTCAGACTCCGATATAACGAGAATAGATACCGCGGGCTACCGCAGGATCTTCGGTCCCCCGGATGATGGCCCGACCGTCCGGAAACACACTCATCTCAAGAGACGATTCTTCCAGGAGGACCCGCGTGAGAAAAGCGCTCGTCCACACCTTTCCTGCGGATTCCAGCCGTCGTCCCAGTTCTTCCAGAGAAAGACACAGTTTTCCCGCCGGAGACACCTGAATCGCATTGCTGCCGCACAGCACCCGCACGTCCGATGCGTCCGTTCCGTTCAGATATCGGCGGTCCCCCAGGCAGGCCGGACAGGTCTTCCGGCCTGCCATTCGCTCCGTGCCCACACAGCGCACGCGGCCCTCCCAGACATCGACAACGGTCATCTGACCGGCAATGTCGGCCCCGCGACCGCTCAGAATTTTCAGCGCCAGACCGGCCTGCAAAGACGCCGCTGTTCCCACCGCCGGGCCCAGAATTCCGGCCGTGTCACAGGTTTCCGCTCCCCCCGGCGGCGGCGGTTCGGGAATCACACACTGCAGACACGCCGTGCGCCCGGGCAGCACGGGCATCACCTGTCCCGTGCTGCCCGTACATCCCGTGAAGATCCAGGGAATGCCCCTGTCCAGGGACACGTCGTTCAGCAGATACCGCGTTTCGAAATTGTCCGTGCCGTCCAGGATCAGATCGATTCCGTCGGTCAGTGCGCCAATCGCGCGATGATCCACATCCACAATATGCGTCACGTACCGGACGGTCGAATTGACCTGTTCCAGTCGACGAACGGCCGCGACGGCCTTGGGCAGACCTTCGCGCGCATCCTGTTCGGTGAACAGCGACTGACGCTGCAGATTGCTCAGTTCCACGATGTCCCGATCGGCAATGTGCAGCTCACCGACACCGGCACGAGCGAGCTGATCGGCCGTCACACATCCCAGCGCCCCGCACCCGACCAGCAGAACCCGGCTGCTGCGCAGCTTCTTCTGACCATCCGCCCCGATTCCGGAAAACCGAATCTGCTTCCGATAACGCGTCCGATCATCCATGGGTTTATCACTGTGGGTTTATCACTGTGCCTTCAGAGCCTCAATCGCCGCCGGCAGCTCCTGGTCCACCAGCCCCCGAACACCACGCCCTTCATCCAGCCGATCGAAGACTGCCCAGCCGAGCGATTCATCATCGATCTTCCAGTATTCCTCCATCGCGTCTCTGCTGACGGGTTTCAGAGGTCTCATAATGCGAAACCCGACCCCCCGGGCCGGATCATCCGTGAACCACCAGGGACTTTTCGGTTCGTTCGGGTCGGTCTCCTTCCAGACTTCATCCACCGTGAGAATCCGGGTGTCGCAGCGGCACTCGTCTGCCGCCGACTCCCAGCTTCCACCGCAGGCCTTCCGATGATCCGGCTGACTCGGCCGAATCCAGTCCCTGGCCGCCAGAAGCACCCGTTCCGGGTCCGCCGGCTGTGTCGGATCGGGACCATCCAGAACCAGTTCCGCCACGTTGCCCAGCATGTCATACAGTCCCCAGGCATTCGGTTTTTTCTGTCCCACCTTCTGCGGGCCGGTGCCATCGGTGTTGCCGGCGAACCAGGCGTACTCCGCCAGCCGGTCGGCCGGCATTCCACAGCATGCGCCGGTCGTCTGTCCGGCGCGGCATGCGTGCACCCATTCCGCTTCCGAAGGAAGTCGAAACTGCTGACCGGTGACCGCAGACAGCCATTTGGTGTACTGGCGGGCTGCGTACGGCGTCACCGTGATGGCCGGCTGTCGGGGATCGTCGCCGTATTCGAACGTGTAAGTGGGTTCGTAAAGAGGCGTCGGAGCCGTCACGGCGTCGAGTTCATTCTGTTCCGTCACAGGACGGATCTGCTGAATTTCGAACTGCTTGAAAACATCGTACAGTTCCATGAACTGCCGATACTCCGCCCAGGTGATTTCGCAGCGTCCCATCCAGAACGGTTCCACCTGATAACGGCGGCCGTCCGTCCCGACAACCACCTGGCCGCCAGGAATCGGTTCCATCGTAAAGGCGACCTGCGTTCCCGGAATGACCACCTCATAAGGCACCATGCAGCCCCGGTCGGTTTCCACGAACCGCCCCGATTCCGGCGGACCATCCTGCAGTCCGCTGTCCGGCCCGGACGCCTGAACCCCCGTTCCCGTCAGAATCAGTATGCTCCAGAATGCCACCCGGACAACGCGCATAGAATCCTCTTAGAACCAGCCAGACAGGCAAAAGACATGAAAACACACGGCTGTCCCGGACGGCAGCGGCCCGCATGGCCCCGGCAGCAGCCCGGTTCGCAGCAAAATGTCCGACGGGCAGGCATTGTTGTTCTCGCCGGGACGGAAAACAAGAGTGGATCCTGCGGTTCCGTCAGCCGGATCACGGGGACAGCCGCGGCTCCCTGTCTGTGCGAACTGAGCATCCACAGGATTCCTCTGCTTGAACACCGGCCCGGTCGATGAGATTCTGTCAGGCATTCTGCGCCTGTCCCTCGTCCGGCGTTTCGGAAGCCCCTTACCGGATTCGCGATGATCATGGTTCGTGCTGTTCTGTCTGTGCTGATCGCGGGGATCATGACACATCCGGCAGCGATGGGGGAAGAAGCGGCCGCCGCCGTCCATGGAAGAATACCGGCCGGGCTGGCTCCTGTCGACTGGGCCATCGTGGCTCTTTACGCCGTCGGGACCATCGCTCTGGGCTGGTACTACAGCCGGCGTCAGGAATCGACGAGCGAATATTTCACCGGCAGCGGTCGGATGAATCCGATTCTGGTCGGAGCGTCCCTGTTTGCAACGCTTCTGAGCACCATTTCCTACCTGTCCTTTCCCGGTGAGTCGCTCGGCAAAGGTCCCGTTTTCCTGTCCACCCTGCTGATGCTTCCCCTGATCTACATCATCATCGCCTGGGGTCTGCTGCCGGTGTACATGAAACAGAAGGTCACCAGTGCCTATGAACTTCTGGAAGCCCGCCTGGGGCTCAGCGTCCGCCTGCTGGGAGCAGGCATGTTCGTCGCACTGCGACTGATCTGGATGTCCCTTCTGGTCTACCTCACAGCAAAGGCGATGACGGTCATGCTGGGAGTCGACGAAAAACACATCCCCCTGATCGCTCTGGCCACCGGGTTCGTCGCCGTCATCTACACGTCTCTGGGAGGCCTGCGGGCTGTCATCATCACAGACTTTTTTCAGACGATTCTGCTGTTTGGCGGCGCACTCCTGGTCCTCATCCTGATCACCGCCGACTTCGGTGGTTTCGGATGGTTTCCCGTGTCCTGGCATCCTCACTGGGATCAGCAGCCGCTGCTGCCGGATTCTCCTGCCACACGGGTGACAGTCATCGGATCCATGCTCATGTATCTGACCTGGTACATCTGCACCACCGGAGGCGATCAGACGACCGTGCAGCGGTTCATGGCTACGGAAGATCTGGCGGCCGCCCGACGGGCCTGTGCCACGCAGATGGTGATTTCCGCCGTCGTCTGTCTCACTCTGGCCTGCGTTGGATTCGCTTTGCTGGCCTATTTCGAAGTTCATCCGGAACAGATTCCTGGAGGCCGGTCTCTGAAGGATTCCGCCGATGAACTGTTTCCGCACTTCATCGCCTTCCACCTGCCGGTCGGGATCTCCGGACTGGTCGTGGCCGCCATGTTCGCGGCAGCCATGTCGAGCATCGATTCGGGCGTCAATTCGATCACCGCGGTGGTGATGACCGACGGTTTCATGCGGCTTCAGTCACCGTCCCGTGTCGTTCCCGATCCTCCTGCAGATTCGGCCGCAGCACCTGCCGGCAGCGAAGACCGCTCCAGGACAGAGCGGAGTCTCGTCCGCCGGGCACGCTGGCTGGCCTTCGGCATCGGAGCGCTGGCTGTCGTCGGCAGTTCCCAGATGCACCGCGTCCCCGGCAACATCACGGCGGTGACCGGCAAGACGTCCAACCTGCTGACCACGCCGCTGTTCGGACTGTTCTTTTTCGCCCTGTTCGTTCCGTTTGCCAGTCCCGTCGGCGCCTGGGCTGGTGCCGTTTTCGGGACGCTCACGGCCGTCCTGATCGCATTTTCCGGTCCCATTTTCGGACAGGTGGTTCCTCCCGGCGGCGGAGCCCCCACCGACCCGATCAGTTTTCAGTGGATCGCCCCCTGCGCTCTGGCTGTCAATATCATCACCGGATGCATCGCCAGTCTGCTGTTTCCGCGGCCCCCATCCTCGGCCCCACGGCCACCGGCCAGCTCCGAACAGACCGTCCCGTGAACCCTTCTGCTGCACAACCAGGTTCTGAGTCCATGAAAATCGGCATTCTCGCAGACATTCACGACAACGTGGATCACATCCGTCATGCAGTGAACCTGCTGAATTCTCTTCAGGTCAGCGCCACGCTGATCGCCGGCGATTTCGTGTCTCCACTGGTGGTTCCCTCCCTGAGAAAACTGCGGGGGCAGGTGATCGCCTGTTTTGGAGACAACGACGGCAACCAGGTGGGAATCACGGGCGGGATGCGAATCGTCGGCACGCTGGCGGTCGGTCCGGTCTGTTACCGAACGGACGACGGTCTGCACATCGTGATGGCCCATCAGCTCGACGACATCCGCGACTGGATCGATGGCGCCGACGTGGTGGTCTTCGCCCACAGCCACCGGGCCAGCATCGCCAGCGACCGCCATGGTCGGCTGTTCATCAACCCCGGAGAAGTCGGCGGGTGGATGTTTCGTCGGCCATCGATCGCCGTCCTGGAGACGCAGACACGCACCGCAGAGATCATCGAGCTGCCGAAAATGCCCGATCCGGTCTATGTGGATGGATGATTCCCGCCGCCAGGCACGGCCTGGCACTGCAGACCAGCCGCCTGTCCAGGCGCTCCGAAAACACGTTTCTTCCGGAACGGTCGCTACTCCGTTCCGCCACCTGTTTTTGCCACGAAAGATTCCGTCTATGTCAGCCGCCAACTGCAGCCTGTTCGATCTGTCCGAAGACACCGCCGTTGTCATTGGAGGCACGGGAGTTCTGGGAGGCGCCATGGCGGAAGCTCTGGCAGCGGCCGGGGCACGTGTCGCCATTCTGGGACGCAATGCAGAACGCGGACAGGCACGCGTGCAAAGGATCGAAAAGAACGGGGGGACCGCCATGTTTCACGCGGCCGACGCGCTGGACCGCGATTCGCTGCGGGAAGCTCGTGATGCTGTCAGCGCGACCCTGGGCCCGGTGTCCGTGCTGGTCAGCGCGGCCGGAGGCAACCATCCGGATGCCACGCTGCCGCCAGGAAGCGACTTCTGCGGGCTGTCCCGTGAAGCGTGGGACACCGTCTTCGATCTCAATCTCACCGGCGGCGTTCTCCTGCCGGCTCAGGTCTTCGGCGAAACCATGCTGGCCCGGCAGCGAGGCAGCATCATCAACATCGCCTCCATGGCCGGTATGATTCCTCTGTCCCGTGTTGTAGCCTACTCCGCAGCCAAAGCGGCTGTTCTGAATCTCACCCGGTTCCTCGCCCGCGAATGGGCCACCCAGGGTGTCCGCGTAAACGCGATCAGCCCGGGATTCTTCCCCGCCGAACAGAATCGGGCTCTGCTGATGAACGACGACGGCAGTTATACGGAACGAGGCGAACAGATTATCGGCCACACACCCATGGCCCGTTTCGGCCGCCCGGAAGAACTGGGAGGAGCCGTCGTGTGGCTGGCTTCCCGCGCGGCTTCCGGATTCGTCACCGGTCAGAACATCGTCGTCGACGGAGGATTCATTTCCACAACAATCTGAATCCCGTTTCCGGAACCGGACGGGCTGCGGCAACAGAACAGTCGGTCCGCCGGCTGTTTCCCTGCACAGAATGTCTGGAAACACCGTCGATTTTCGTGTTCTCCTGCCCGGCTTCGTGGCAAACACCGCACCCGATACACCACGGCGCTACGCCGTCGGGAATCCGTCTGGATCGAATTCAGGGAAACCTGAGTGCCCGGAAGCCGAAAACTACGGTAATATCCGGTCATCAATCGTAAGTCTGCGACGCGACGCATCGTCCGTCAGGCGGATGCGAAAGTTTTGCTCGTCTTCAGAAAAAAAGGAGGAGCACCGGTTATCATGTCGGAAACCCTGACCACCCCTGCCGCCCCGTCGATCACCGTCCAGGAACTGGCAGAACGAGCCTGTCGGGAAGACATCGATCTGATCGACGTCCGCACGCCTGCGGAGTTCGAGGAGGTCCACGCCGTGGCAGCCAGAAATGTGCCGCTGCACACCCTGGACCCTGATGCAGTGATGAACGACCGCTGCCCGGATTCCGACCGGCCTTTGTACGTGATCTGCAAGGCCGGCGGACGGTCCGCTCAGGCTCAGCAGAAATTCCTGGAAGCCGGATATTCGTGCGTGGTGAATGTCGAAGGAGGCACCGATGCCTGGTGCGCGGCCGGCCTGCCGGTCCAGCGAGGCCGCCGCACGATGTCTCTGGAACGCCAGGTTCGTATCACGGCCGGTTTTCTGGTCCTGGTCAGCGGACTGCTGGCCATCTTTGTCCATCCCTACTGGGCGGCCCTGGCAGCGGCCACAGGAGCCGGCCTCATGCATGCCGGCATCACAGATTCCTGCCTGATGGGAATGATCATGGCACGCATGCCGTGGAACCAGGCCGGCCCTGCTGCGAATGGTTCCTGCTGTTCTGCAGACTGAATGTCCCGGCCGGTGACTGATCGGTCCGTGTCCGGCATACGTAACGGTCTGCCAGGACAGACCGTTTCTGCGAAACCGCGGTGACTGCGGCTGAATCCGAACGTTCGAAAAGGAGAAATCGATGAAAGAACTGTTGCTGCCACTGGGCCTGATCGTCGGGTGGATCGTGCTGAACGCGTGGATCCTCCCGAAATTCGGCGTTCAGACATGAATGAGCGGATCCTGCCCGGTCCGGTCGGACCACGATACTGCAGATGATGCCGACTGCATCACACCTTCCCAGACGGCCGCAGTGCCCCTGAACGAAACAGAAGACGGGCACATCCCGGCAGAAGAAGCACAGAGCGATCCGGACGGATCGGTCCTGCCGCCACGTATGACTTCACAGTGACAGATGCGCAGGCATCCTCAGTTGGGGCGGACATGCCGTCCGCCCCAACTGAAACGTTTCCGGAAAGACACCGTCTTCACCACAGGAACCCCGCCATGGATAAACAACAGCTCATCGCCGGACTCAACGAAGATCTGGCCGGAGAACTGGGGGCCATCATTCAGTACATCACCTATGCGGCGAAAGCCACAGGCCCCTACCGGCCCCAGCTCGCTCAGTTTTTCCTCACGGAAGTGGCCGACGAACAGCTTCATGCTCAGTTTCTGGCCAACAAGATCGTGGCGCTGGGAGGCGAACCGGTCACGCAGGCGCGTGAAGTGCCTCCGGCCACAACAAATCGGGAAATGCTGGAAGCTGTTCTGACCGCCGAACGCCAGGCCGTCGCGGATTACACGCAGCGGGCCCGCGATGCCGAAGCGTTCGGCGACAAGGGACTGGCGGTCCAGCTCGAAGACATGATTCGGGACGAAAGCGGCCATTCCGAAGAAACGGAGCGGATCCTTCGCGACTGGCCCGTGTGATCCGTCGATCCCGGGAGATTTCCGGCATCCGGTCTTTGGCTGATCGCCGGAGACCACAGAATCTGTCGTGGATATTCCTGCCGCTTCAGACCGTGCGAAAAGGAATGCTTCATGCCATCTCTGCCTGTCCCGTGGCCCTGGTGGCTCTCGGGTATCCTCATCGGCCTGACGGTGCCTTTGCTGTTCGTTCTGGCCGGGCGGGCTTTCGGGATCTCGACCAGTTTTCAGCAGATCGGGGCCATGTGCTGCCCCCGCAGCCGTTTCGATTACCTGCGGAATCATGACCGCCGTCAGGGAATGTGGACGGTGGTGTTCGCCGCCGGAATTGTCACCGGTGGTTTCATCGGTGCGAAGCTCCTGTCTGCGGAGCCACCGTCTCTGCTTCCGGACGCATTTCACGGAATCGGCGGAGCCGTCCGACTTCTGACCGGCGGATTTCTGATCGGATTCGGAACGCGGTATGCCGGCGGCTGCACGTCCGGACATTCCATCACCGGGATATCCCATCTCAACGTCCCCAGTCTCATCGCCACGCTGTGTTTCTTCGCCGGCGGTCTTGCCGTGACCTGGGGAGCAGCACGATTCCTTTTCTGATCGTTCCAGGGACCGCTCGTGACAGATTTCCGGAACAGCCGCAGTCGGACCCCATCGGCCGGCAGCCACCACGTTTCCGTCTTTCTGATCGGCGTGTATCTGGGAATTCTGTTCATCACGTCGGACGTGGCTTCCTGGAACCGCATCCATGCGATGTTTCTGTTTCAGGAAGCCCGCATGTACCTGATCATCGGCACCGCCATCGGGACATCCATGGTCTCCATGTTCCTCCTTCGTCGGCTCAGGGTGCGAACGGTCGGAGGACGGCCGATCCGGTACGAACCGAAACCGTGGCACCGGGGCGTTGCCATCGGGGGACTGCTGTTCGGCGCCGGATGGGCAATCACCGGCGCCTGTCCCGGGCCTGTTTATGCTCAGATCGGCGCGGGAGAACTCAGGGCTCTGTGGACTCTTGCCGGAGCGCTGCTCGGGATGTTCGCCTACGCCGTGCTGCATCCCCGTCTGCCTCACTGAACACAGTCACCCACAATTCCCGACGAAAATCGGAACGGTCATGCCGGACCGAGAACCGTCTTTCCGAATCGACCGGGCACGTCGCACACGTACCTCGGAACGGCATACCCCGGAAGACGATCCTGCATCAGCCGAATCAGACGCCGCCCGGTCTCATCGTCCACCTCGAAGTGTGCTGCTCCCTGAACACGATCCAGCCGGTGCAGGTAGTAAGGGATCACACCCACATTGATCAGCGCCCGGCTCAGTGCGCACTGCGATTCCACCGTGTCATTGATCTGACGCAGCAGCACGGCCTGATTCAGAACCGGCAGGCCGGACCGAACCAGACGGGACAGCGCATCGCGGCAGTCCGCCTGAATCTCCTGGGCATGGTTGGCGTGAACCACCATCACGACCTGGACCCGACATTCGTGAAGAATCGTCAGCAGCCGTTCGGTCACACGGGACGGCAGCACGACAGGCAGGCGTGTGTGAATGCGGACTCTTTCAACATGAGCAATGGCCGATGCCTGTTCCACCAGGGCGCTCAGACGTTCATCGGGCAGCATCAGCGGGTCGCCGCCGCTGAAAATGACTTCGCTGACCGACGGATCTCCGGCCACCTCCCGAAAGATCCGATCCCAGTGATCCGGCGACCGCCGCCCCGTGTCGTAGGGGAACTCCCTGCGAAAACAGTAGCGGCAGTGAACGGCGCAGCTTCCCGCGGCGATGATGAGAACACGGCCCGGGTATTTCCGCAGCAGTCCGGCCGTTTTCTCCGCGGCCCGATCACCCACCGGATCCGCAGTGAATCCCGGCACGTCGTTCTGTTCAGCAGCCAGCGGCAGAACCTGCAGCAGCAGCGGGTCCTGCGGGTTCCCGATCGTCATTCGGCGGAGAAAACTGCGGGGCACCCGCAGCGGAAACGCAGGATTCCGGCGGTCGGTCAGAGGAGGCACCTGGTCCGGTGTCAGCTTCAGAAGAGCGAGCAGTTCCTCCGGAGACCGCACGGCGTCCGCCAGATCCCGCTGCCAGGTTTCGGCAGTCGGTTCGTCTGTGATCATTCGGTGTCCTCCGGTCCGCTGCGGCGTCCTCCGGAGAACGCTTACCAGAGCGGATTTCAGGCCCTTTGATGCGGGAAGCAGCGGCATCAGCATTCACTCTTCTCCAGGCTTCTGGTACTGTCCGCCCACGGCCGCGCGCGCCGTTCCGGCTCCTCATGAGCAGCCAGGCGGCCGCTGAATATCCTTCCCACCACGAGAGTAACAGAGAAAAAGAACGACTCCAATGGCCACCATTCCCACGGGAGACTTTCGCAAAGGCATCAAGGTTCTTGTCGACGGAGAACCGTACGAAATGCTGGAATGCAACTTCGTCAAGCCGGGCAAAGGCCAGGCCCTGTACAAGACGAAGCTTCGCAATCTGCTCAAGGGAACCATTCTGGACCGAACCTATCGCAGCGGCGACGGTCTGGAGGCTGCCGACATCCACCGCAGTGAAGGATCTTATTCCTACCGCGACAGCGACAATTTCTATTTTCTGGACAACGGCACCTTCGAACAGTATGCCCTGCCGGCCTCTGTCTGCGGCGATCAGATGAAGTTTCTCATGGAAGGAGCAGAAGTGCAGCTTCTGTTCTGGAACGGTCAGCTCATCAGCATGACGCCTCCGCAGCAGGTCGTGATGGAAGTCACCTACACAGAACCGGCGGCCCGTGGCGACACGGCCACCAATGTGACCAAGGGCGCCACGCTGGAATGCGGAGCCGAAATTCAGGTTCCGGCCTTCATCCGTCAGGGAGACCGCGTCAAAATCGACGTGGAAACCGGATCGTACGTCGAACGCGTCCAGTCCTGATTTCGTGTCTGTTCGTCCGGCTGCGTCTGCTGAACACCGTCCCTCCATGACCGACACGTCTCACAACCATCGCCTGTACATCGAAACGGTCGGCTGCCAGATGAACATGCTGGACAGCGAACTGGTGGTGGCGGCTTTGCGTCAGGAAGGATACGAACTGACGGACAGTCCCAAAAAGGCGGACACGATTCTGTTCAACACGTGCAGTGTTCGGGAACATGCTGAACACAAAATCTACAGTGCCCTGGGCCGGCTGAAATACGTTCGGCGTCGCCGTCCGCAGACCGTGATCGGTGTCATCGGATGCATGGCCCAGAAAGATCAGGACCTGATTTTTCGTCGGGCTCCGCACGTCGACCTGGTCGTGGGGACCGGACAGCTTGCGGAAATCCCGCGTCTCATTCGAGAAGTCCGCGCCCGGCCGCAGCGGCAGCCGCAGAAGGCGGTCAGTCTGGACCGCACGTCCGGCAGCGTTACCCGAATCGCTGACAGTTTCCGCAGTTACGATCCTCTGCGCGATCCGGACATGCGTCCCACGCCGTTTCAGGCCTTCGTACGGATCATGATCGGCTGCGACAAATTCTGCACGTACTGCGTCGTCCCCACCACGCGCGGGCCGGAACAGAGCCGTCCGCCGTCTCAGATCGCCCAGGAAGTCCGCCTGCTGGCGGAGCAGGGCGTCCGTGAAATCACTCTGCTGGGACAGACGGTCAACAGCTACCGACACACGGAAAACGGGCGGCTGTACCGTCTGTCAGACCTGCTGGCGATGATCCATGATACCGACGGCATCGACCGCATCCGTTTCGTCACCAGTTATCCGCGCGACATGTCGGACGATCTCCTGCAGGCCGTGCGCGACCTGCCCAAAGTGATGCGTTATCTGCATGTCCCGCTGCAGCACGGATGCAATGACGTGCTGAAACGAATGAAACGCGGCTACACGGTCGAACAGTACCGAGACATGATGCACCGCATCCGTGATCTGATTCCGCACTGTTCTGTATCCAGCGATTTCATCGTGGGGTTCTGCGGAGAAACAGAACAGGCTCACGAGAAAAGCATGGATGCAGTCCGGGAATTCCGCTTCAAGAACAGTTTCATTTTCAAATACAGCGCCCGCAGCGGCACACGCGCTGATGAACTGTTCGAAGATGACGTCGATGACCGTACGAAACGTCGGCGCAACGTGGAAATGCTCGAACTGCAGAATCAGATCAGCGAAGAAGACAATGCGGAGTTCATCGGACGCCGGGTCCAGGTCCTGGTGGAAGGCCCCAGCAAATCGGCCGAAAAGGCCGCTCGACGCCAGCCGCCACCGACGGGCCGGCCTCTGAGCGTCCAGCTGATGGGACGATCCGAATGCGATCGCATCGTCGTGTTCGACGGCAATCCCCGTCTGGTCGGTTCCACGGCAGAAATCGAAGTTTCCGACTGCACCGGGACGACCCTGATCGGATCCATCGTCACGCGGGAAGTCCGTCACGGATCTTCCGAACTTCTCCCCATCCTGTCCTGACGCCCCCTCGCACAGCAGTCGGCTGTG
>WFTL01000162.1 GCA_015485495.1 Planctomycetaceae bacterium | reverse complement strand
TCGAACGACCGTTGCGGCTCTGTCTGTCTGTCTGGCCGGCATCACGTCCGCACCGGCCGACGTGTCGCTTCCTGGTTTTTACGGCGACCACATGGTTCTTCAGCGCGACATGCCGCTGCATCTGCGCGGCCGTGCCGAACCGGGGGAGAAGGTCACTGTCGAATTTTCCGGTCACACGGCATCGGTGACAGCCGAAGATGACGGCACCTGGACGGTGACTCTGCCCGAAATGCAGGCCTGTTCCGAACCGCAGACGCTCACAGTGAAAGGCCGCAACACGATCGTCCTGCAGGATGTGCTCGTGGGAGAAGTCTGGCTCTGCTCCGGACAGTCGAACATGGAATGGCCCGTCAGCCGCTGCGTCAATGCGGAAGCCGAAGCCGCGTCCGCCCGGTATCCGCTGATCCGCCATATCAAGTTCGCCCACCGACCGTCGTCGACCCCTCTGGACGACATCCAGGCATCCTGGCAGGTCTGTTCTCCGGAAACAGTTCCGGGGTTCACGGGGGTCGGTTATTTCATGGCCCGCACGCTGCATGAAGAACTGCAGATCCCCGTCGGACTGATCAATTCTTCCTGGGGTGGGACACGGATCGAACCCTGGACGCCGCCTGTCGGCTTCGCTGCCGTACCGGCACTGAAGGATCTTTACCGTTCCATTCTCAGTCGGACCCCCGGAACGGACGAACAGCAGAAACGTCTGTCCGAATACATTCAGGCGGTGGAACAGTGGCTGCCCAAAGCCCGCTCAGCCCGGGACAGCCGCACGGCCGTGCAGCCGTCTCCGCCGTTTCCCGACGACCTGAAACCGCTGACTCACCACCAGGAACCGACCACCCTGTACAACGGCATGATTCACGCCATCGTCGGATATCCGATTCGCGGAGCGATCTGGTATCAGGGGGAATCGAATCATCGGGAAGGCATGCTGTATTTCGAAAAGATGAAGGCGCTCATCGGAGGATGGCGGACACTGTGGAATCAGGGGGATTTTCCCTTTTACTACGTGCAGATCGCTCCCTACCAGTACGGCAGTGAGGCGGATGACATTCTGCCGAAGTTGTGGGAAGCTCAGGCTGCCGCTCTGACCATTCCCCGAACGGGAATGGTCGTCATCAATGACATCGCCACACTCAACGACATCCATCCGCCCAACAAGCAGGAAGTCGGCCGGCGTCTGGCCCTTCTGGCTCTGCATCACGATTACGGCCGGGCCGATCTGGTGGCCCGCAGTCCTGAACTGGAATCTGTTGTCGCCGAAGGGAATTCGCTGCGGGTGACGTTTCGGTACACCGGTGGAGGCCTGAAGACGAGCGACGGAGCAGCCCCCACACATTTCGAAATCGCCGGGGACGGAGATTCCGATTTTCATCCGGCATCGGCCCGCATCGATGGAGATTCCGTCGTGCTTCGTTCACCTGAAGTGCCCCGCCCCGCCGCATTTCGATTTGCCTGGCACAAGCTGGCCGAACCGAATCTGACCGGTGCCACCGGCCTGCCGGTGGGGGCCGTTCGAGGCCGCTGCGAGACAGAAGCAGCGGCCCCGGCCGGCCAGTAACCAGGACACCGGCTCCGTCAGCAGAACGCAGCGGCCGCCGTCCGGCACATTCTGCCGAACAGCGGCCGCACGACAGGGCACCGGCGCGGGAAACGGCCGGTTCGGAATTGTCGGTGCATGAGGGTGTCAGGGCGGTTTATTCTGCCCTGCCCGGACGGTCGATGAAGGGAACATTCCCCTGTTGCCGTTCCGGACATGGCAGGTTCATGGTTCCCTCTCAGACATCCGATGCGCGCCGGTTAACAAACCGTTCGGCCCGGACACGCCGCCGTCGGTGGCTCAGGCGATGCGTGGCTGTCGTGCTGCTGACGGCCCTGCTTCCCAGTGCCGTCACGCTCACCGGCACTTGGCTCTGGTTGGTGCGGCAGCTTCACCCGTCGCTGGGCCGTGTGCTGCAGGCGGAACGGATCACAGTGCACTGGTGGGAACCGATCGACTGCCGGCAGATCACTGTACAGCACACGCGATCGTGGGCCGCTCAGGCGCCGCCTCTGCTGACCGTTCGCCGCATCCGTTCGACCGTTCCTCTGTGGCAGATCGCTCTCCGTGCCGGCCGCGGCATCGAACTGACGATCACCGAACCCACTCTGACAGTGGCTCAGGCTGACGGACGAACCGGTCTCGTTGATGCTCTGGACGATTTGAGCGGCGGACGCTCAGGTTCGTCCTGGCCGCTTCGACTGCGGATTCGCGATGGCCTCGTGCAGGCCGCCCGGCCAGGCGATCCGGCGGAATCGGAACCAGTCGCCGCAACGCGTTCCGAACGTGCGTCTTCCGGCCCGAAGTGGGATACCGAAGTTCTGTTGTCTGACATCCAGTGTGATCTGTCGACGGAAGATGAACACCGGCCTCTGCCGCGACTGCGGCTCACGGCTGCCGCAGGACACACTCTGGGAAACGAATCGGATTCGCTGGCACGCTCACGACGGACAACTCTGAATCCGCGCGTTGCCGCCCGGCTGCGCGACCTGACTGCGGATTTCCCTTCCCTGGCACTTGAACCATCACCGGATTCCGACAGCACCGATCGCGCCCTCATTCAGGTCTATTCCGGTCCGACCCCCCGAAAAAGAAACCGGCATACCCTGCAGGTTCAGATCGGAAACATCGAACTGAGGACCCTGGAACCGCTTGTTCGGCTGATGATCCCGGATTTCCGGTGTCGCGGCCGCTGTTCTGCCCGCATCTCCGCCGTCATGGCCGGACGCACACCGGAAGATGGCATCGCCCTGACGGCTGCTGTTCGGATGGCCGATGTCACCTGGCGGCAGGCCGGCTGGCATCCGGCGGAAGCGGTTCGTCTGGAAACGCTGGATGCTGATGCGGCCGTCGCTCTGGCAGAAGACGGCATCCTCGTGCAGTCGCTGTCGCTGGAAAGTCCCATCGCCCGTCTGTCCGGCGGTGGCGAGCTGCCGCTGCCGGTTCATTCGGCTTTATCGTCTGTGCTGTCCGGAGACCGATCGGTTCAGGAACTCCGCCGACCAAATCAGGACGGCGCCGCTGCCGCGGGAATCGTGCGTGTTCGGGGAGAGGTGGACCTTGTCCGGCTGACGAATATGCTGCCCCGAACATTCCGCCTCCGGCACAGCCTGAAACTGACGGACGGAACCCTGCGATTTTCTGCTGAGGCAGGCCCGGCAGACGGCTCTGCCGATTCACAGACCGACGGACGTGTGCCATGGATGGTTCGCGCAGAGACTTCGTCGCTGGCAGCCGACCGGCAGGGCCGCCGGGTCACCTGGGAGGCACCTGTCCGCGCGGATGCTTCCGGATTTCTGACGCCGGCATCGTTCTCGCTCAATCGTTTCGGATTCCGTGGGGATTTCGGTGAACTGTCTGTTGTCCGGCAGGGAGACAGACAGTTTGTCCGTGCCCGACTCGATCCGGGCCGTCTGTGGAATCGCCTGCGGCAGTTCGTGAACCTGGCGTCCCCTGGAATCCACGGACCGCTTCGAATGCAGGCGCAGGTGAATCGGACGGACGACGGAGCGGTTGTTCTTCGATCGCTGCAGCTGAAAGCCGACCGCCTGCAGGTGGAATCGGAACGTCTGCGCATCAGGAACGGAGCATCCGCGATGCAGATGTTTGACGGGCAGTTGTCTGTCCAGGGGACCGGGCGGGCGATTCGCAGTCTGCTGGCTCCCTGGGCGGATCTGACCGTTCTGGATCCGGACACTCAGGTGAATGTCGATCTGTCCGCCCGGTCGTCCAGCCGTCTGACCGTCGTGGCAGAAGTGCGTCCCGGGGAGCGACCGACGAACAGGCAGACTTCCGGTTCTGCAGTGCAACAGGCCCGGCTGGCAGTCGACATCGACACGCTGTCGGATCCTGGGGAATACACGGTCCGCAGCGGACGACTCGAAATTCCCGGCCTGGACGTCGACGTGCAGGGCACACTGAAAACCATCGCGGGAGTGATCAGCACACAGCTCACCGCCGATGCCCGCTACGATCTGGAAACACTGACGCCGATTCTCACCTCCCGTCCTTCCGTCCCGATCCGGCTGACCGGGACACGTCGCTCCCGGCTGGTGATCCAGGGACCGCCGGCGTACTGGAATCGTCCGTCTCCGGATGAACTGCCTCCGTTCGTCATTCAGGGCGACTTCGGATGGGACACGGCTCAGGTCCTGGGAGTTGAACTGAGCGCCGCGACGGTGCCATTCGTATTCACGGAGGGGCGTCTGCAGACGGAAGCGATTCGCTGCAGCGTCGGCGACGGGCGGTTTCATGCCATGATCAATTACGACACCGGGCGCGGAGAGCTGTCGCTGGCCACCGGCAGCGGTGTGGACAACCTGGCCCTGACGCCTCAGTTGTGCCGCACATGGCTGAGCTGGGTGACGCCGTTTCTTGCGGATGCGGCCAGAGTGGACGGTCGGGTGAGTGCACGCGCGAAACGGTTTCAGTATCTGACCGGCCGTCCTCAGGACAGTCTCATCAGCGCCACCGTAGACCTCGACCGAACCGTCGCGACGCCCGGACCTTCCGTTGCTCCTCTGCTGGAGGCGCTGCGTATTCTGAAACCGGAACGTGCACCGGGACGATCCGCCTGGGAGCTGATCGTCCCGGAACAGAAAGTCTCCCTGCTGCTGCAGCACGGACGGCTGCAGCACGACGCCTTTCTTCTTGAAGCGGCCGGTTATCGGCTGCGGACACGGGGGACGGTCGGGCTGGACCGCCGGATCGATCTGGTCCTGGACATCCCACTGAAACGAACGGAATCCGCCCGGATCGTTTCTGTCCCGCTGACCGGAACGGTCACTCGACCGATGATCGATCCCTCGCAGCTCCTCCTGAAAACCGGGCGCAGCCGTCTGGAAGACGAAATCGGCCGACAGCTCGACCGCGGCCTGAATGATCTGATCGACCGAATCCGCTGACCGGGCCGGTCCTTCGGCCCCATTCTCAAACGGCCTGGTCCGCAGGAACCATCATTCCGTCGAAGCCGGCAGCGTGTGGATTCGGATGGCTCGAAAATCGAGATCCGTGGCCGGATCGTGCCCCTGAAGACTGATATGTCCGGCCGCCAGCCGGCGGCCTCGACGAGGATTGTCATGGGGATCCCGCGTATCCGTCCAGCTCACGACCGGATACCCGTTGACCCAGGTGGCGAAACGCGGGCCCTGAGCGGCCAGAACGGCCGTCATCCACTGCTGATCGCGGCCGACAACATAACGAGCCGGTGCCCGCCGAAAGATGGCGCCCGTTCCGGAATCGGTCGGCCGGGTCCGATCCCCCTCCTCGAACCCATTGTGAATCTGCATTTCATACCCGTTCGACGGAGCATCGATCGTGCCCGGCTGTGCCCGGAAGAACACGCCGCTGTTCAGACCCTGGCCGTTGGTTCGGACCTGAACGAGCAGCAGAAAGTCCTGATGCACGGAGTCTGTCTGCAGAAAGCCTGGCCCGCCGCGAACCTGCAGCAGTCCATCATGCACTTCAAACCGACTTTCCGATCCGTCCACGGCCGTCCACCCATCGAGCGACCGGCCGTTGAACAGGTTCGTCCAGTCGATCGGCCGAACAAAAATGTTTCGGAATGCAGCGCGTCCGCTGTTCTTCTGCAGGCCGATCGTTCCCCGACGACGGACGAACGGTGAATCGTCCGTGAAGTCGGTAATCGGAGCATCGTCCAGCCACACCTGGACGCGATTCTCGTGACACCGGATTCGAAACGTGTGCCAGGCGCCTTCGACAGCCGGTACGCCGGCGGCCCGATGTCGGCCGACAATGCTTCCGGTAGGAAACGATGCGTGCGAATCGCAGATGTTCATTTCCCATGTGTCTGTTTTCGGATCCCGGGGATTCGCCGCCGAACGCAGAAAAATCCCGCTGTTGCCTCCAGGTTCCAGATGAACGTCACAGCGGAGTTCGAAATCGCCGAAACAGAAGGGAAACGTCAGCAGAGACACAGGACCGTCGTCGGCCACAATGCACGCCCCTTCCACCCGCCAGTTTCCGTCCGACGGGACATCCCAGCCGAACAGCGACACGCCGTCGAACAGGCTGACCCAGCCGCTTTCGATCTCCTGGGCGGTCAGATCCGGAGGCACAAACTTCAGCGGCGGATCAGGGCGTGTCGGCTCCCGTGGGGCATCCACACGAACGGTCCCATGCGACGACTCAGCGGCACCGGCCGATGCATCCGGCGGTGCCTCAGCCGCCCGGCGACGGCATCCGGCTGCCAGGCACAAAAAGGCCAGACAGAAAATCGACAGCCGGCGGACAGGACGTGTCCGGTGCGGCAGGTCGGCAGGGCCGTTCATGGCTGTCAGGATTCCCTCGTCGATTCCGCAAGCTGCCAGCGCAGCCACGATTCCAGAAAAATATCGATGTCGCCGTCGAGCACCGTCTGAGGATTGCCCACTTTCGTTCCCGTGCGGGAATCCTTCACGTACTGATCCGGATGCAGCACGTAGTTGCGGATGGTCGAACCTCCGAATCCGATACGCGATTTGTCGCCGCGCCGGGCGGCCAGTTCCGCATCGCGTTTTTCCAGTTCGATCTGATACAGACGCGCCTGCAGCATTTTGCGAGCGGTGGCCCGGTTCTTGTGCTGACTGCGTTCGTTCTGACACTGCACGACGACTCCGGACACGTGCGTCAGGCGGACAGCCGAATCCGTCTTGTTGACGTGCTGTCCCCCTGCTCCGCCCGCTCGATACGTGTCTTCCCGAACATCCCGGTCCCAGTTGATTTCCACTTCGAAGCGGTCATCCAGTTCCGGAGTGACATCCACTGCCGCAAAGGCCGTGTGACGGCGGCCGGCCGAATCGAACGGACTGATCCGAATCAGACGATGGTTTCCGGTTTCTCCCCTGAGATACCCGTAGACGTAGTCGCCTTTGATCAGCAGCGTGGCATTGCGGATCCCCGCTTCTTCCCCTTCAGACAGGTCGATTTCTTCTACGGAAAACCCGTGGCGTTCGGCCCAGCGCACGTACATGCGCATGAGCATCAGGGCCCAGTCGGCCGAGTCGGTTCCTCCCTCCCCGGCCTGAATCTGAACGTACGCGGAACACGCGTCTTCCGGAGACGACAGGAGCGCCTGAAGTTCGACGGCGTCCACCTGCTTCTGCAGATCGGCGACCGCTGCCTGCAGTTCCGCTTCACTGTCGGAATCCTCTTCGGCGAACTCCATCAGCACCTGAAGATCCTCCCCGGCCGCCAGCATACGGCGAACCGGCTCGACCGAGGCTTTCAGACGCTGCAGTTCACTGACGATCGTCTGAGCCTTTTCCTGATCGTCCCAGAAATCCGGAGCGGACATGATGCCGCTGAGTTCCTGGAGACGGGCTTCTTTGGTCGCCAGGTCAAAGACAGTCTCGCAGATACACGATGCGTTCCTGAATTTCGTTGCAGCGGGATCGAAGTTCTGAATCCATGATGTTCCGAACAGTTCCTGACAAAGACGAATTTTTCAGGGCGGAATTTCAGCACAGTTCGGCCGGTCGTGCAATCCGTGGACAACCGGGTCCGGCTGGCGCTTCCGCTGCCGCCGCACATTCAGCGGGCAGATCCGCCGTCGCGCCGAACGGATGCCGCATCACAACCCGGCTTCCGGAGGCGGAACGATCGTCCATTGAGCAATGCCGACCGTCATGGCTCCCAGAAGCAGCAGACTGATCAGCAGGCCGACTCCATAAAGCGTCCTCAGACCATCATCGGGCAGCTCCCGGTGACGCAGAATGCGGCGGGTCACCACACTGCAGACCCACGTCCAGTGCAGCATGATGTGCACCAGAAGTCCCAGAGCCAGCAGCGCGACCAGAGAAAACTGAATGCTGCACCACTGGCCGTACCGCATCCCCCACAACGTCCAGCCGCGGGCGGCGATACCCGGCGGGAAAACAAACTGAACGATGACCGCCACGACCGACAGACACACGAACACCACCGCCAGTGCGGAATCCAGCCAGAAGTTGATCAGCGTGCGGGACACACGGCCTGATCCGCTGCCAGGAGCGTGCACATGGTCGTGCATGTCTTCCCGCAGCAGAGGGATGCGCGTCGAATCCGAACGCGGGGCCGGTCTGTTCTGAGTATCGATCATCGGGAAATCCGTCTGTCGGCAGGTCCATGTCCTGTCAGTTGCCCTGAGAAGCCGCGTCGTCCGCCCCGGACGATCGTTCGTTCGGCGATGCCAGCGGAGAAGCCGTGCTGTCGGCCCCATCTTTTCCTGGTGCTTCCGGCTGCACCTCCTGAGTGCACAAAGGACACGCATCGACAGCAGAAGTGTCCGGGGACCGTGCGGCAAATGCAATGCCGCGTCCCATGGTCATCAGTCCGGTGGCCAGCACGCACACGGCAGCGAACTTCATCATCCGTCTGCGGCCGGCCGGCGATGCCATCGACAAACCGGTCCCGGTCAGCAGCAGAACGGGAACCGTCCCCAGACCAAATGCCGTCATCAGCAGCGGGCCGCGCCAGACACTGCCTTCGGCCGCGGCCAGAGCCAGAAACGACCAGACCAGCCCGCAGGGGAGAAACCCCGTAGCGATTCCCGCCACGAAGACCGACAGATTCGATCCGCCCTTCAGAAAACGGGACAGAACCGGCGCCGTGACGCAGGATCCTCCCGAACGGCGGTGCCAGGCCGGCATCCATCCGGCGGCCGAAATTCCCTGCAGCACCAAAAGACCGCCGGCCAGCACGGCGAAGGCCGCCTGCAGAAGAAGCCCCAGAGACTGCGAACGAATCAGACGGGACTCCGTCATCTGCGCACCGGCAAACCCGGCCGTCATTCCCAGAAAAGCGTACGTGAAAATCCGCCCCGCACTCCAGAACAACTGGCGTGCCAGAGCGGCCTTTCGGGTCCTGGTGCCCAGGTTCATGGTGAGGCAGATGGGGCCGCACATTCCCACACAGTGGACCGATCCCAGTAAACCGCTCGTCCATACCAGGGGAAGTTCGTACCAGAACAGATTCACCGTGCGTCTCCTGCAGATCCTCCGGCCTGCTGCCAATCGACCTGCCTCCCATGCAGCAGCCGGAAAGAATTCGAAATCACTGCCAGACTGCTGGCAATCATCAAAGCGGCCGCGAAGGCAGGATTGAGCCAGCCGGCAGCCGCGGCGGTCACTCCGATCGTATTGTAGCCGAATGCCCATGCCAGATTCTGACGAATCACAGAACGGGTCCGCCGGGCCAGATCGATGGCCCACGGAATCCTGCTGAGCTGGTCGGACAAAAGACAGACATCCGCCGAATCGCGCGACACGTCCGCCCCACAGGCCATGGCCACACCCACGTCGCTGGCGGCCAGAGCCGGAGCATCGTTGATGCCATCCCCCACCATCGCCACCGTACCGTGCTGCTTTCGAAGCCGACGGATGTACTGCACTTTGTCCTGAGGCTTCAAGTGACCGGCCACGCTGATCTGCCCGCGTGGCAGTTCGGCCACCAGCTTCTGCACACGTTCGGTGTCATCGCCTGAAAGGATGTGCAGATCCACCGATGCCCCGATCGCTGCGACCGCAGACGCCGCATCGTCGCGCAGCCGCTCTTCCAGCACGAACACGGCCGTCAGCCGACCGTTTCGAGACGCGGCAACAACGGAATGCCCCGTCTTCTGCAGCACGTCCGAAACCGGATCGCTTTCCCGCCCCGTCCGTCCGCACGACAGCCGTTCCGTTGATGTCGACACCGCCTGCCGCTCAGGGAACGAACCGGCAGACGCCGCGCAGCACGCCGCAGGAACGTTCGCTGCAGTCTGGCCGCCTGCATCGGCATCGACCTCCAGAACGAATTCCGGACTGCCCAGACGCAGCCGCTGCCCATTCGCGGTACGTGCTTCCACACCGCATCCTGGAACCTGACGGATGTCCGGTATCCGATCGCCGACGGGCGGCACGTCGTCGTCATGCTCACGGATCCAGCGCGCCACCGCCTGAGAAAACGGATGACGCGATGCACAGGCCAGCTCCCGAATGACGGCTCGTTCGCCGACCTGGTCTCCGGTCGATTCGAACTGTGCGCGAAGCACCTGCGGCTCTCCGGAAGTGAGGGTGCCGGTCTTGTCCATGCAGATCGTCTGCACGTCGGCAAGCTGTTCAATCGCTTCTCCGCTGCGAAACAGGACCTGATGGCGTGCTGCAGTGCTCAACGCGGTCCACACAGCCAGAGGAGTCGCCAGACCGAACGCACAGGGGCAGGCGATCAGCAGGACCGACATCGACGCGTGAACGGCCTTCAGTCCGCCGGCATCCAGATGAACAAAGAACGTCACGGCGGCTGTCAGAGTCACGGCAGGAAAAAACCAGGAAGCGACGCGGTCGGCCAGCCGCTGATACCGGCCTCGTGTGCGACGCGCTTCCTGAAGCGTTTCCAGAAGCCGCCCAAAAGCTCCCTTTTGAAATGGAGCCGTCACCCGGATGATCACACTGCCGTCCAGATTGATGGTCCCACCCAGAACCGAATCCCCCTGGGAGCGCGTCTGCGGACGGGATTCTCCCGTGAATGTCTGTTCGTCGACAGCGGTCGTTCCATGAACGATCACTCCGTCCACAGCGAATCGTTCTCCCGGACGCACGCGCAGATGATCGCCGGTTCGGATGTCTGCCGCAGAGATGATTTCTTCCCGATCGGCTTCAGGCGATTCCGCCCGGTCCCGGTGGTCGGCGGCCCCGCGGATACGGCAGACTTTTTCCGGCAGCAGGTTCAGCATCTGGCTGAGCAGTTCGGTCGCGCGATGTCGGCCCGTTGCCTCGATCCATCGCCCCAGAGTCATCATGACCAGGACCATCGCCCCCACTTCGAAATACACCGGCCCGGATCCTCGGACAACAGCCGCGGCAGACAGACCGTAGGCTGCGAACACGGCCACCGCGATCAGCAGATCGGCCGAGACCGCCCGCTGTGTCCGGTCGAGAACAGCGCGCTGCAGCAAAGGCCCCCCGAGAAGAAACAGAACAGGCAGCGCCAGGAACAGACCTGCCCAGCGAAACAGTTCGTAGACGGATTTCTGCAGCGGGTCCGGATCGACGTCGTACACATCCAGCGACCACATCGCCATGGTGAAGGCCATGAGGTTCATGGTGAAGAAGATCGCGATGCCCAGCCGCAGCACCGTCCAGCGCATGGCCCCCTGCGTTCCGGATTCCTTCACGACGGAATGAGCGAAACGGCACCCGTAGCAGCAGTAGACCGGCTCGTCGGTCGGGATGCCGGAGGCAGCCGCAGCGGGCAGGCCGCACCAGGTGCACATCCGGACTTCGGAAACACCGGACGCGGCGGGTTCAGATGAGGCTGCACTGACTGTCACAGGGGGTTCCGCTGCCGAATATGCAGGCCGCCGCGCTGCGTCCCGAGGGTCCTATGGAGGCGCGAGCAGTTCGATCTGCAGAGCCGGGAAGAAGTAGCGAATGATATAGACGACCGTAAAGATCCAGAATCCGATCCAGATCATCCGAACATACCAGGGAATCACGTTGCCCCGGTAGTGGTGAAACTGATGTTCGGTTTCCGGAGATGGCTGTTCCACGGGAGTTCCGTTGATGGTTTCCGGCATGGCTGAATTCCTGCAGAAGACTGGGACACCCCGACAGTTCCGGGGACAGCGGATCGAACCGGCCAGATCCTGGTCACGGCTGCCGGTCGAGCTTCCGCTCGTTTTCCAGCATGGTGTACTTCGGACGCTCGATGTCGTCGAACATCCCGTTGAGGGCGGCTCCCAGCAGCAGACAGAGGAAACCGGTGCTGGCCAGCAGGTAATTGACAACCGGTGTCACTGCGAACCCGCCGTCGGTCTCCCCCTGAGTCGTCAGATGAATCAGCTCCAGGAGTTTCACGCCGAATCCCAGCATGCTGACCAGGAGAATGGGAACACCCAGGGCGAAATTGACAATCCAGAACCACCGTCCGCTCATTCGTCTTCCTCCGCGCCATCGTCGTCGTCAGCCGCTGCTTCTCCATCCGCATCATCCGAATCGTCCGGACGCTGCATGGATGGGACGTAATCTTCGTAATACGGATAGCTTTCCTGCCAGGATCCCAGCCACTGCACGTAGGTGATGATGGCCAGTCCTTTGGCGTTGGGACGATCCGGAGAACCGTCGAAAAACCAGGGATATTCCGGCATGGGAGACGATTCCGACAGATCGCGCGGTCGGAAAAAGTGCACCGCATGCCAGTCGTTGCTGCGTCGGCCCCCCTCCCGGGACAGGTCCGGTCCCACGCGGCGTGTCCCGAACATCACCGGCCGGTTCAGTTCGTTCTGGTATTCCCAGGAGCGGGCCACCGGCCCCCAGCGCTGTTCTTCGTTCGACACGGGACGCACGAACTGACTGTGACAGTGCCAGCAGCCTTCTCCCACGTAGATCTTGTGGCCATACGCCAGGGCTTCCGCACATTTTTCGTTCCACCACGCATCGTGTTCCGGTTCTCCGCCGGGAGGCTCCCCATACACGGCGTTGAACGAATCCGGATACCGCCGCGCCAGATCTTCGAACTGATATCTCAGATTGCTGTTGACCAGTTCCGGCACAGTCTGCTCGGGAAGGCTGCTGTACATCAATGCCGGCACGACGGCATTGGACACGAATGCCAGAGCGAAAAAGCCGATCCCGGCGATGTACAGAATGCCTGCTTTGCTTTCGAACATGGCAGTTCAGTTTCAGATCATGAACAGGAAAAAAGACGGCGGACAGAACCGCTCCGGGATCAGGCAGCAGCCGGAACGGCCGCCGGACTGCTCTGCTGTTCCGGAACACTGCTCCAGGTTTTCCACAGATTCCACATGAACACCAGCAGTCCGGCGAACATGGCCAGTCCCGCCACAACCCGCAGAGCCCAGAAGGGAACAGACAGTTCCACGGAAACGTCCCACGGTTCGAGTGCGGCCCAGGACCAGCCCTGAAACAGTCCCAGCAGAGTCAGATCGCCGGCCATGAACAGAATCCCCAGCGAAGACAGCCAGTAATGCCATTCGCACGCCGTCTGGCTGTACCAGGGGCGGTTGAGCAGCCGCGGGAACAGGTAGGTCATCATGCCCATGATCCACATGGTGAACACGCCGAACATGACCAGATGAGCGTGACCGACGACCCAGTCCGTGAAATGAATCACCTTCTGAAAGGTCAGCGTGACCTGGAAGGAACACTGTAGACAGGTCAGGAAATAGTAGATCATGCCGGTGTAGAACCACCGGATCGGCAGGTTCGTTTTGACCGCACTGGTCGATCCCCAGATCGTCCCGAAGAAATTGATGATGACCGTGGTCACCACCAGTTCCACGGCGATCGTGGACACCACGGCACCGTACTGCAGAAACATAGGAATCGGTGTGTACAAAAAGTGGTGGATGCCCTGCAGCGGATAGAAGAATGCCAGTCCCCAGAAACCGACCAGAGACAGCCCGTGGCTCCAGATCGGTTTTTTCAGCAGAATGGGAACGAAGTAGTACATCATGCCCCAGCCCAGAGGCGTCACGAACAGTCCCACCAGATCGTGGATGAACAGACCGCCCACAGCCCCGGCACTCGTCCCGGTGACGAAATACTGCGGCACGAAATTGCCCATGGCGTACGTCAGAAACGTCCAGACGAACATGGCCATGAAATACCACAGTGTGACGTAGACCGGCCCCTTCATCCGGGCAATCGGCGGCATGAAGTTGATGGCCAGCAGCAGCAGTCCGAGCTGGGCCACCGGGTCGACCCACACCGGCGTTTCCCCCCATTCCAGTCCCTGTGCCTCGCCCAGCACAATGCCCCCGGCCGTGGCCAGGACAACGGCCTGCCAGGCTGCATAGATGAACCAGGACAGTTTCCGGCTGAATACCGGATGCAGTGTCAGACGGGGCACGATCCAGTGCAGAGCACCAATGAAGCCGTTGGCCAGAAATCCGTAAGCCACGGCATTCGTGTGGACCATGCGCCACCGCCCCGGAGAAAACAGTTCCAGCCCCTGCAGCGGGTTGTGGCGAATGAGCTGCAGGGCCATGAGCAGTCCGGCGAGCATCGACACAGTCAGAAATGCCAGCGCCGTCAGAAAATAAAGCTTCACAAGCGTTTCATCGACGAGTTCCCGATGAGACGGAATGTCGGCGGAATCATCCGCAGCGCCGGATTGGATTGCTTCAGACATGAGTGTGTGCCATCAAAGACAGAAAGCAGAAAGTTCAGCACCGGATGGTCGGCAGCGCCCAGACCGCCGCAGAACGGCCGTCCGCGTCTGTGAGGAAAGGCGTCGGGAACGAAGAAGCCCGCCCCACAAAGATCATCAGAAAGATCATCAGATGGCCGCTCCCGTCTCAGTCGGTCGCCGATACAGTTCGAACCGGCCCAGCGGCGCCATCAGAGCCATCGTCCAGCCGAACACCAGGTGTGTGGCCAGAGCGACCCACCAGGGCAGATATTCTCCACTGGTGATCCAGTTCCCCCCGAACAGCGCCGGCTGCAGCCAGGACAGAATGCCGTAAAAGTTGATCAGCCACACCCCCACCGCCAGTCCCGTTCCCCACAGAAGCCGGACCGTCACCGAACTGTCCCGGGCAAAACGGCAGATCATCCAGTGAAAGAACACGCCCAGAACCATTCCGGTGGCGATGTACAGACAGCACCCCAGAGCCAGAATCGTTCCATCGGAAATCACGTACTGGCTGCCGTCGGCCGATGTCAGGCTGAGTGCCTTTTCGCCAAGCGGAAAGGTCAGATAGATGCGAATGATCTCCAGAGAATTTTTGCCGGCGATGGGGGCTCCCACGACATTCAGAAGAAGACTGGCCATCGCCGCCACACCGCCGAACACGAACCCGACCGTCCCGTAATAGGTCCCGTAAAACCGGCTGTGATCCCACTGATCGCCGCGCGCCTGTTCAGCCAGTTCCGCTTCCAGAACCGCCACACGCTGTTTCAGTTCAGCCAGTTCACGCTGTTTCTGTTCGAATTCGTCGCTCATCCGTCTGTTTCCTGCCCGAACAAACAATCGTGTGGTGAAAGAACAGGGGGCTGCCGAAATCGTCTGACAACGCTCCTCGGAACCGAACGCAGGCCGGTTCCGGGCGGCACGCCGTTCTTCACGCTCAGGGTTCCTCCGCTTCCGCCTGCCGGGCGGCAGTGTCGTACGGTTTGATCAGACCGGCCGGAATCGTCTCCCCAAAACGCCGCCGATTGGACACTTCCAGAACATAGGCGACCAGATCCCAGATCGTTTCCGGTTCGCTTTGCAGAGCATGCCCGAACCCGGGCATCGGCGTTCCGTTGATCCCGTTCAGAATGCGTCGATAAACGTCCAGAGGTTCCTGGCCGCCGTGCAGCATGCCGGATGTGAGATCGGCCGCCCGGGTGGCGAATCCCCAGGAATCCAGGCCGATGTTGTCTTTCGTGTGTCCCCGGCCGTCTTCACCATGACACTTGCTGCACCCTTTGGACAGAAAGGCCTGCCGTCCTGCCCGGGCTCGTTCCGCATCCAGAATCGGTTGTGGAGACAGCGGCCAGGTGGTCGCCAGCTCGGCTTCCTGCCATCCGGTCACGATGTCATCTACGTATTCCTGAACGTACTCCGGATCCAGCTCCTCAGACGCTTCCGCTTCCATGGCGAGCTGATATTCCAGTTCGCCGCGCTGCGTCAGAACCAGGACATAGTCGACAACCGCTTCCAGATCCTTCTCCGGCAGGCGATCGAATGACGGCATCGATGTGCCGGTGATGCCACGACGCACGGTGCGGATGAGATCGGCCCGCCGCGGCCGTGTTCCATAGGGAGTCGATGTGAACTTGAAAATCCCCTTCGTGTAATTGCGAGGACGCGGATACATGTGACCGGCCACCGGGCCGTTGCCGTCCCCGGTGACACCGTGACACTGCACGCAGCGCTTCATATACACTGCCTGACCGTGCTTCAGATGCTGCTGGAATTCGATGCCGGCATCCGGTCGGGTGACCAGCCGCGGTCGGGCCACCGTTCCACAGTGCTGCACCAGAATGTCCCGAAGCTGCTGCTGAAGCTGTTCGTCAGGAAGGGCGTCCACCAGCTCGCTCGATTCCCATTCAACGGGAACAGAACGTTCGCATCCGGATCCGACGCACACCAAAAGCAGAAGGCTGACCGCGGGCACAGCCATCCGTGAACGCAAAACGGGCATGAAAATGAACATCCGAACTCGTGGAACAAAACGAAACACAGAAGTTCCCCGAACAAGATCCCGCCGGCCGGCACACAAACCACCCCGCCGAAACCATGCCGCCCGATACTGACAAAACAGCAGGCCCGCGGGCGGCCGCCGCCAGCGAACTCATCCGATATGCAGACCGGCCGGCCTGCCCATCACGTGTCAGCCGCCGAACTTCGAAGCAGGATACGTCAGAGTCACCGGTTCGTCATTCCCGGTGATGGTCACGCTGAGCGATTTTTCCAGAAGACCACCTCGTTCATGCCAGACGCGAAACCGGTGCCGACCCGGCGGCAGACCGTCGATGGAGAACTCCCCGTTTTCATCGGTGACTGCCATGAACGGATGATCGAGAACCAGATGCCACGATGACATCCAGGCGTGAATGTCACACTTCACCTGAATCGGTCCCGCTTCCGCACGCCGGTAAACCAGCTCAATGCCCTTCTGATCGTTGGGTTCAATGAGCAGATTTGTGCTTCCGTTGCGTTTGGGGAAGCTGTGCACGTTGTGCTGGATGGGGTCGCTGCTGCGAATGAGCACTTTCTGTCCAACCTGGATGAGAGCCGTGTGAGGAAGAAACACGCAGCCCTTCTGATCGAGAATCACCGGGTCCTGAGGAACCTGCTTTCGGTACCCTTTGGGAGCACGCCGCAGAAAGACGAACACGTGAGCAATCCCGTTGTCCTTGCCCAGAACCAGAGACTCATCCGGGATATCGTGAGCTCCGCAGACTTCACGATCTTTCACGTTCGCCTGGTCCTTCGTCACCAGTGGTGCCAGATCCGGAGCCTGTCCCTCCAGAACGATTCGCCCGTGAAATCGCCCGTCTGCTGCGGAAATCCGGTCGGAGACCCCGATCATGGCCACGGCTGCAATCACCGCCGCCGTCCAGAGCCGTCCTCTCCCCCGGGGGCAACGCCCCACTGTGCTGAACCCTGTCATGTCACGTCCCATGAATTCTGTCTCCACAGACCCCGCGGCCCGCTTTCCTGAATGTCAACGAAAATCGTCTGTGATCCGTGGAACACCGTCACCATTCGGCGTTCCGGAACACCGCACGTTCGTGGCAGTGCATGGCCCGGCCACTGTGCATTCACTGTGCCAAATTGAGGGAAGACGCGGAAAGCGGGATGAACGGCAGAAACGTTCCCGGGGAATGCGACGGCTGCCATGTGTGCAGTGACTGTTACCAAATCCGGAAGGATCGATCGCCGCCCGGTTTCAGCAGCCGAAACGTGCACAACAGCACATATGCTGCCCGCATCTGCACAGTGCGGTGTGTCTGGTCGCACGCATGCGACGATTCGCCCTCGTTACTCCTGCTGTCCGGACAACCGAAGCAGCGGACACATGCGGGTTGTGCCCCATAACGGTTGGCTGTTGCGGGGAGGGTACACGCTTTGCTGATGAGCGATGCCGGAGTGCATTTTCGGAAGACCATTCCGTCACACCGGGCGGTTCGTTGAAGACGTCCTGTCCTGCCGCCGGAATGACCGCGAGAGAAAGGAACCAGGTCCGTGAAAAAGAATGAATCGCTCAACCGCATCATGACGACCGATCCGATCACGATCCGTCAGAACGAGCCGGTGTCCCGGGTGCGACAAATCTTCGAAGAAAAGCACATTCACCATCTGCCTGTCGTGGAGGGGCAGAAGCTGGTGGGCATCATTTCTTCCAGTGATCTGCTGCGGGCCTCCTTTGGTGCCTTCGGGAATCAGGATGACCGTGGCCTGGATGCAATGCTCGATCACACCTACACGATCCCCGATCTGATGCAGCGTAATCCTGTCACGATCGGGTCGGGACAGACCGTTCGGGAAGCTGCGGAAATCCTTGTTTCTTCGGGATTCCATTCCCTGCCCGTTGTCGACGACGGCCGTCTGACTGGTATCGTGACGTCGACCGACCTGATTCAGTATCTGCTGAATCAGTACTGATTTTCGTCCGCACGAACTTTCGAAGAACACAACCGGCCACGCGTCGTGCGTGGCAAATCGTCTGGGCTGCCGCCGTACGCTGATGACGCCTGAAATTCCGAAGACACAGAGTATACAGCCGGATTCGCATGTGCCGTCTGCCAGGACGGCCCCGTCAGCGCGGCATTTCGTGCTCACCGTTCTGGCGGCCGTGGTGGCGATGTGCCTGCCGGTGCCCGGCCCGGCCGGGATGCTTCGAGGAACCCGGCCGAACGTGATTCTGATCATGACCGATGATCAGGGGTACGCTCCCGTGGGACGTCACGGACATCCCTGGATCCAGACCCCCCATCTGGACAGGCTGTACGACCGCAGCACGCGTCTGACCTGTTTTCTTGTGTCCCCGACCTGTTCCCCCACGCGGGCAGCGCTGATGACCGGACGCCATCCCATGCGTAACGGCGTGACACACACGATCCTGGAACGAGAACGGCTGACGCTGGACGCGGTGACGCTTCCGGAACTGTTATCCCAGGCCGGTTACGCGACGGGCATTTTCGGAAAGTGGCATCTGGGAGACGAAGAACCCTGGCAGCCGCACAATCGGGGGTTTCAGGAGACATTCATCCATGGTGCCGGAGGAATCGGCCAGGTGTACGAAGGAAGCTGTGCCGATGTTCCGGACAACAGCTACTTCAGTCCCGTCATCCGTCACAACGGTCGATTTGTGAAAACGCGTGGGTTCTGCACCGATGTGTTTTTCACAGCCGCTCTCGGCTGGATCCGCCGCATGCAGCAGCAGCGTCAGCCGTTTTTCGCAACCATCAGCACCAATGCTCCCCACGGGCCGTATCACGCCCCTGCTGCCAGCCGCCGCCGTTTTGAACAGATGGGATTTTCGGACGATGCGGCCGGTTACTACGGCATGATTGAAAACATCGACGACAACGTGGGACGGCTGCTGGACAGCCTGGATGACTGGGGACTGTCGCAGCAGACACTGGTGATCTTCATGTCGGACAACGGAATGCCTGGTGCAGCCGGACGGCCCGGTGACGTTCTGGGGCGGACACCGGAAGGCCAGGTCCTGCGTGCCTGGAACGCCGGCATGAAAGGCCGGAAGGGCAGTGTCAACGAAGGGGGCTGCCGTGTTCCGTTTTTCGTTTCCTGGAAGGACCACATCACTCCTGGCCGCGATCTGCCCCACGTCGCAGCTCACATCGATGTTCTGCCCACACTGGCCGATCTGGCGGGAATCTCCGTTCCGGCCGATCAGGTGGAAGGCCGGAGCCTGCTGCCGATTCTGGAGAACCCCGAAGCTGCCTGGCCGGACAGGTACCTGTTCACTCACCGCGGCCGCTGGGAAGCCGGATCGAATCCGGATGATCATCAGTGGACCGGATTCGCCGTCCGCAGCGCTCGGTTTCGATTCGTGGACAACCGCTTTCTGTATGACATGCACCGTGATCCCGGTCAGACGACCAACATCATCGACCAGCACCCGGACACCGTCCAGGCCATGCGGCAGGCCTGGGACCGCTGGTGGAAAGACACGCGGCCGCTGATGGTCAACGAATGCGTTCCACTCTCCCCCGTTCACCCCTACCACGAACTCTATCGAAAACAGCAGCAGGAAGGCGGCATTCCCGAATGGCAGCCGCCCGTGTTCTGAAACCGGTCCGCCGACGTCCGCGATTCCCGTGTCCGGGCCGGCAGACCCCGATCTGTCCGGACCGTCCTGCGAACCTGGTGATCCGGGGCGATCTCTGCAACAATGCCCGCTCCTTTTGTCCGGAGTTTCTGGTACGCGCCCTTCATGACGATCACGCGCTGCTTTTTCGACTGGAATCGGCCTTTTCTTCCTCAGGTCGCCGACTATCTGACGAACCGGTACGCCCGGGGGACCACTCTGGATCTGACCGGAGTGATTCTCGTGTTTCCCGGCAGACGGGCGGCCCGGCGGATGCTGGAACTGCTGGTCGAACGCAGTGAACAGAACCACCCGAATCTGCTGCCGCCGCAGATGCACACGTTTGAGACGTTTCCGGAACTCCTGTACGTGCAGCGCCAGCGGCTGGCCGATCCGCTGACAGAACGGCTTGTCTGGAAACAGGCGCTGACAGCCGTCCCCAGTGAAACAGCTCGGGCCGCTCTGTCGCATCTGCCATCCGCAGACGCTCTGTCGAACTGGCTGCGTCTGTGTGAGTCGCTGCGGCAGCAGCATCAGGAACTGGCCGCCGAAGGACTCGATTTCAGCGACGTTCAGGTTCTGCTGGAACAGAAAAAACACGATGAAGAAGCGGCTCGCTGGCAGGCTCTCAGAACCATTCAGGCGGAATATCTGTGTCAGATGGATCGGCTGAATCTGTGGGATCGTCAGACGGCCCGTCTGTACGCTGTCGATCAGGAAGAATGCGAAACGTCACACGATATTCTGCTGGTCGGCACGGTCGATATGAGCCGTCTGGTGGAGAGGATGCTGCTGCAGGTGGCTGATCGTGTCACGGCCCTGGTCTTCGCGCCGGAATCGCTGCACGATCATTTCGACGCATTCGGACGGCTGCGTTCGGAACTCTGGCAGGATCGGCAGATCGCGATTCCTGAAGACACGGCCGTCATCGCCGACGATCCGGACGGTCAGGCAGCGGCGGTCGCCGAACACCTGGCTGCGCAGAACGGAACATGGCGTGCAGACGACATCTGTGTCGCTGTGGCGGATGACATGCTGGTTCCGGCGGTGGAACAGGCACTGTCTCAGGCCGGCCTCCGAACACGCTGGCCGGTCCGGTTCCAGGTTCGCAACAGCGCGCCATGGCGGCTGCTGGAAGCTGTTGCCCGGCATCTGGCCACGGCACAAACGGGACAACCGGGCGATTTCGAATCGCTGTCCGATCTGGTCCGTCACCCCGATGTATCGGAAGCCCTGGACCAGGCTCTGGCTGCCCGCGGATTCAACAACACCACGTGGCTGGCCGATCTGGATGAATACCTGGCCGGTCACCTGCCCCCCCATCCAGGAGTCCTCCCGGAGTCCCGCCGGCAGGGAGTGGTTCGAGCGATCTGCCGGACGGTGGAAGATCTTCTCAGCGAACTGGTCACTCCGAATGAAGAACGGCCGTCCGGAACATCCGGCCGTTCCGCGCCTCAGTCCGTTTACGCCGCTTCGTCCGGACGACAGCCGCTGGCCGACTGGGCGGCCGGCTGCCTGCGGCTGCTGCAGCGCGTCTGCCGCTTCCCGGATCCGGACTGTGACGCGTCTCGGTACGATGCGTTCTCTGCCTGCATGGCTGCTTTCAACAGGGCATGCGAATCCCTGCAGGATCTGCCGGCCGACATGATGCCCCAGTGCACGGCTTCGCAGGCCCTCCCCGTACTGCTCATGCAGACAGCCGACGCGGATGTCCCCGCCCCGCCGGACGACGAAGCCGTGGAACTGACCGGATGGCTGGAAGTCCCGCTGGACGACAGCCCCGTGGTCACCGTCGCCGGGTTCAACGAAGGCCGGATTCCCCGTTCTGTGACTTCCGACCTGTTCCTGCCGAACACGCTCAGAGCAGAACTGGGCCTGAACGACAACCGCCGCCGTTACGCCCGTGACGCCTGGGCTCTGGAAAGTCTGCTGCACAGTCGCCCGTCCGTGCGGCTCATTGCCGGGCGGCGAGACGATCAGGGCGACCCGCTTCATCCCAGCCGTCTCTGGCTGGCCGGTTCGGTCCGCGAGACCGCAGACCGTGTGTGCCGCTTCTACGAAGATACCGCACCGGATTCCGCACCGCCTGACACGCAGCGGACTGAGCAGCGGGACGTTCCGGAATCGAGCATTGGATGCCGGCCGGCCGCGACTGGAGGCGAGTCGGCGTTCATTGTTCCGTCCCCCGATGCCAGGCGACCGGCTCCTGCAAAACTGGCGGTCACCGACTTTCGCGAGTTCCTGGCCTGTCCGTACCGTTACTACCTGAAAAAGGAACTGAAGCTCACGGCGGTCGATCACCGGCCGGACGAAATGAACGCTCTGACATTCGGCGTGATCATCCACCGCGTGCTCAGCCGTTTTGCAGAAACCGATCTGGTCGACAGCGACGATTCGGCGCGGATTCGTGCGGGGCTGCAGGACCTGCTCTCACAGGAAGCCACCCATCAGTTCGGCACTCAGTATTCTTCCACGGTGGCTGTCCAGCTCGAAATCATCGCCGAACGGCTCAGAGAATTCGCCCGGTGGCAGGCCGAACAGATCCGCGACGGATGGCGGATCCGCTGGACGGAACAGGCTGTGGAGACAGACTTTCAGGACATCCGCGGCCGCACTGTTCTGCTCACCGGCCGCATCGACCGCATCGACCAGCACAGCGAACAGAACATCTGGCGGATTCTCGACTACAAAACCGGAGACAAGGCGAAGTCTCCGAAAGAGACCCATTACCGTTCCGGCAGAGACGAATGGACGGATCTTCAGCTTCCGCTGTATCACCTGCTGGCCCGACAACTGCCGCTCCAGGGAGACATTCAGCTCGGCTACATGCATCTGCCCGGTGATCTGTCGAACGTGCGGGAGACTCTGGCGACCTGGGATGCCGAACAGATCGAATCGGCCATCCAGGCCGCTCGACAGACAGCGGCCGACATTCTGGATATGACCATCGAGACCGTGACGCCGCCTGCCGGAAACCGAAGCGATGAATTTTCCCGCATCTGCCAGGACACGGTGGTCGACCGCCGAATTCCCTGGCTGGATGACTGGACCGGTCGTCTGTCGAAAGAAGGGGAAAGCTGACGGACACGTCGGTTCCCGGCCGGCCGATCGTGTGTCTCCGCCCCATCGCAAACGCACCGGCCGACCGGACCGTGTCCGTTTCCTGTTTCTGAAGTGTTGCCATGCATCAACTGGTTCGAGCGTCTGCCGGCAGCGGAAAAACCTGGCAGCTTTCCGGGTATTTCCTGAAACAGCTTCTGCGGGGAGCCCGGCCGGAGTCCATTCTGGCCACGACGTTCACGCGAAAGGCCGCGGGAGAAATCCTGGGACGTGTTCTCATCTGGCTGGCTCGTGCGGCCCGCGATCCGGAATTCTGTCAGGAGATCGGCCAGGCGATTGAACCGCTGTCCATCGACTGTCCGCGGGCCCAGGAGCTGCTGCAGCAGGTCACCGGGCAGCTCCACCGACTGCGGGTCTCCACGCTGGACAGCTTCTTTCAGCAGATTGCCCGGAGCTGCACGCTGGAACTGGGACTGCCGCCGGGCTGGATGATTGTCGACGAACACACCGACCGCATGCTGCGACGTCAGGCCGTTGACATCGTTCTGGCCGAACAGGAAACCGCACACAGCCGCCGGCTCATGCAGATGCTGGCCCGAGGCAACCATCAGCGGAGCGTGCGGACTCTGATCGATGACGCCATCAGCAATGCCTGGGACGTGTTTCAGCAGACGACTCGTGATGCCTGGACACGCGTCGATGCGGGCCGACGTCTGACCAGTGCCGAACGGGAAGCGGCGGTGGCCGTGCTGAAGGAGTTCCCTCACCAGTTGCCGGGGAAACGCATGCCGGAGGCGATCACCGGCGATATCGACCGGTTCGAATCGGAACAGTGGGAGGAATTCGTCAAAAAGGGGCTCGCCAGCGCCCTGCTGAAAGGCAAAACGACGTACCACAGACAGGACATTCCGGAAGAAATCCAGGAAGCCTATCGGCCTCTGCTCAGACACGCCCGGGCGGAAATCCTGCAGCAGGTGGCTGGCCGCAATGAAGCCACTTACGAACTGATCAGCCGATTCGACGAGGCCTGCCGGCAACTGCGTCAGGAAACCGGATTCACGCGGTTCGGAGACATCACTCGACTGCTGGCGCAGTCCGAAGCAGCCGTCGACGGACGACGCATCGACTTCCGTCTGGACAGTTCTCTCCGTTATCTGCTGCTGGACGAATTCCAGGACACGTCCCTTCAGCAGTGGCAGGTCATCCGTCGCCTCGTGCGTTCCCTGGCAGAAGACGGGAACGACGGTTCCACAGGGGTGTTCTGTGTGGGAGACACCAAGCAGGCGATCTACGGCTGGCGCGGAGGTGTTGCGGAGATCATGGATCGGCTGGAATCGGCGGTTCCGGGAATCGACGTTCAGCAGCGGCATGTCAGCTACCGTTCGTCTCCGGCCGTGATCGAAGCAGTCAATCACATCTGCAGCAATCTGGGACAGCACCCGAATCTGAAGGACTACGAAGCGGCATGTCAGCAGTGGTCGCAGACGTTTCCGCCTCACACCACCGCCAGGACGACTCTGCCTGGATACGCCGAAGTCCGCACCCTGCCGGTCCCGGATGCTGAAGATGCAGCCGACCGGAAGTCTCAAAGCGATTTCATTCCTGAAGCGGCCGACTGTGTGTCCCGGCTGCATCAGCAGACACCCGCGGCACAGATCGGCGTCCTGGTGCGGTCCAACGATGAAGTCGCCCGACTGGTCCATCAACTGACCGAACGTGGTGTCCCCGCCAGCGAGGAAGGCGGGACCCCGCCTGTCGACAGCCCGGCGGTTCTGGCGGTCCTGTCGTTTCTGCATGTCGTCGGTCATCCGGGATGCCGTGTGTCTCGGTTTCATGTCGCTCAGTCACCACTGGCGGAGCACACGGGACTGACCTGCTGGGAAGACGATGCTCTGGCCGCCCGGGTATCGGCGTCCTTCCGTCGCCGCCTGACCGATGATGGTTACGGAGCCACTCTGCAGGACATCGCCCTGGCCGTGTCTCCGGTCTGCAGCGAACGCGACCGTCTGAGACTTCAGCAGGTGGTGGCCGAGGCCCGGCGGTTCGATCTGATGCCCGCACTGAACCCGGCCGATTTTCTGGAGGTTCTGGAATCCGCCCGCTTTTCCAGAACCACAGGAGCCCCTGTGAGGGTCATGACGATTCATCAGAGCAAGGGGCTGGAATTCGAAATCGTTGTGGCCCCGATTGTCAGCCGGAACCTTTTCAGGGTGCCTTCGCTGGCGACAGGTGGTCCGGACCCCGCGGAACCTCCGGAGAGTGTCTGCACCTGGATCAGTTCGGACCTGAAGCCGGTGCTCCCGGAATCCGTTCAGCACGCTTTCGATCAGACACTTTCATCCTGCACCCGGGAAGCCCTGTCTCTCCTTTACGTCACGCTCACCCGAGCCATCCACGCACTGCATGTTCTGCTGCCGCCGGGCGTCAAACGCACATCCCGCAGCGCGGCCGGTCTGGTTGCGGCGGCTGTATCCGACAGCCGAACGGAAGACCTGCCGCCCGATGAGGTCATCTGGTCCTGCGGAGACCCGAACTGGTTTACCGGCATGTCTTTCGCCGACCGTCTGTCTGCTGAACACCGCCCGGTCGTGATACCGACAGTTCGCACGGCGCCCATGACCGAAGGCCGCCGCCGCGGCCTGGCCCGACGCAGCCCGTCGACTCATGCGCCCCCCGCGCCCTCTGCGGAACAGCGGCCTTCCCGCCACGATCCGGCCGCTGACGCCGTGGATGCGAGAGTCCGGGGCAGCATCATCCATGCGTGGTTCGAGGACATTTCCTGGCTGCCGGACGATGTTCCGGATCCGGCGCGGCTGCCGGATGTTCTCACGCGACCGGACCTGCGGAACGTCCGTCTGACAGACGCGCAGATGAAACATCTGGCGGACGAATTTCTGGCAATGCTCGAACAGGATGCCGTCCGACAGACACTCAGCCGTCCGGCTGCAGTCGAACGGCTGGCTCACAGCCAGATCGGCCGGAACCTGTCAGAACAGTGCCTGCAGGTGGCTGCCGAACGGCCTTTCGCGTTCCGCCAGGACGGGCAGATTGTTCAGGGAATCATTGATCGCCTGGTCACTGCACACAGTGACGGAACGGTCGTGGCAGCGGAAATCATCGACTACAAGACCGACCGGGCACACGGAAACCTCCAGGACTGGGTGGCCGATCGCGTCTCTTTGTACCGAGGACAGCTGAATGATTATCGAACGGCCGTCGTGAACAGTCTGAACCTGTCCCCTGAGGCTGTTCGGTGTTCGCTTCTGCTGCTCGACGCAGGCGTTCTGGCCGACGTCTCCTGACCGGCCGGCCGACCAGGTGCCGATTGCAGTTTTTTCGAAACAAAGAAGGCGTCAGGAACCATTTTGACTTCGTTTTCCGAACGTGCTGTCATACGAACGCGTGATGCCGGTGAACGACTTCGCATATGAGACGCTTTCGTGCCGGACCGCGGAAAGAACGAACACAGCCGATGCGATTTCTGATCACCAACGATGACGGGTTCGATGCTCCGGGACTGGCCGCCCTGTACACGGCTCTGTCGGATCTGGGAGACGTCCATACGGTGGCACCGCGCGAATGCCACAGCGCCCGGGGACACGCGGTCAACACCCGGGATGAGATCCGGGTGGAACGACGAAGCCACACACCGTTCGGAACAATCTTCGTGGCGGATGCGTCTCCGGCGGACTGCGTTCGCATCGGACTGCGGGGCCTGAATCTGCCGTCTCCGGATTTCGTCGTCGCCGGAATCAATCCGGGAGCCAATCTGGGCATCGATCTGTACTATTCCGGCACGGCGGCCGCGGCCCGGGAAGCCGCCATTCTGGGAGTCCCGGCCCTCGCGCTGTCGCGCTATGTCCGGCCAGGACACCAGGTTCACTGGGATCAACTGGCCCATCACGCCCGGCGCATCATCCGGACGCTCCTTTCCGACGAATACCGACTGCCACCCGGCCAGTTCTGGAACGTGAATTTCCCGGCCGTCGACGGCGACCGACACCCGGAAGACTTCACAATCGCTCCCATGGGGCTGGCCCCGCACGCCGTGGATTATGAAACGATCGAATCCGAAGACGGCACTCTGAGACTGAAATACTGTGCTGATTTTCGAGATCGCAAAACGACGGGGGAATGCGACGTCAGCCGGGTTCTCGACGGCCACATCACGGCGACTCCCATCTGTCTTTGCACCGGAGCGGCCCGGCATGGCCGCAACGGGTGCGTGGACGAAGCGAACCATGAAGATTCCTCGAAGCCGGTGGCGTCGTCTTCCGAAAACCGGTGAATCCGGACAATGCACCAGGCCATGCACGTCCCACCGAATTCCCCGTCACTGGCCGTCCCGACCATATCCCAGACAACGCAGTTTCGCTGTTTGACTCAGGTTCCGGCGTACGTCAGGATTCCGACAGACCTGCCCGGACCTTTTCCGCAGCATCAGGAAACATGTCGGAGATGTATGAGCGCCTGACCATTCTCAGCGGCCGCGCCAATCCTCAACTGGCCACGGAGATCGCCGACTATCTGGGCATCACGCTGGGACATGTCGACACCGGCAATTTTCCGGACGGGGAAATCAGCGTCAAACTGAACCAGAACATTCGTGGCTGTGATGTGTATCTGGTGCAGCCGACGTCGCCTCCGGTCAATGAATCGCTCATGGAACTGCTGATTCTGATCGATGCCTGTCGGCGGGCCAGTGCTGCACGGATCACGGCAGTGATTCCCTACTTCGGCTATGCCCGCCAGGACCGCAAGGATTCCGGCCGGGTTCCCATCACGTCCAAACTGGTGGCGAACCTCATTGTGAATGCCGGAGCCCATCGGGTGCTGACGATGGATCTGCATGCGGCTCAGATTCAGGGATTCTTCGATGTCCCGGTGGATCATCTGTACGCGGCTCCCATTCTGGATCGCCACTTCCAGACACTCGACATTCCTCCTGACGAACTGGTCATCGTCAGTCCGGACGAAGGGAGCATCAAAAGAAGTCTGCATCATCAGGAACATCTGGGAGGCACCCTGGCGATCGTCGACAAACGGCGTTCCAACGCCCTGGAAACTCAGCAGGCGAATCTCATCGGCGGTCCGATCGACGGCAAAACCGCACTGATCTTCGACGACATGATCACGACGGCCGGGTCGATCTGTGGAGCGGTTCGCGTGGCCCGGGAACACGGAGCCCGGCGAGTCTTCATCAGTGCTTCGCACGGAGTCTTCTGCGGACCGGCCATCCGCCGGATCAATGAAGCTCAGGTCGATGGAGTCGTGGTGACCAACAGTTGTCTTCAGGCGTCCGACTCACGGCTGAACAATCTGACGGTCGTCAGCGTCGCTGAACTTCTGGGTGAAGCCATCCGCCGCGTTCATCGGAATGAATCGGTCAGTTACCTGTTCGACTGATCCAATCCTCGCGCGGCGATTCCGATTCGTGTCCGCATGGGAAATCACGAAACCGATGGCCTGCCCGAGACTCGGTCCGGCCCCCCCGGACTGCTCTGCCGTCGCGTTTCTCCGGCGCGCCTCCCTGGACGCGTCAGATGTCGCATCGGGGCCCTGTCTGGGAATGTCCGGTATGCCGGGAATTCCTCCCGCCCTCTGAACCGGACAGTCTCGCTTTTGTCAGTGTCCCTCGCTGTATCCAGGCCGATGGCCACGTGCTCATCTCAACCCGGCCTGCCGGCCGCAGTCTTTGCACACTGCGCCCTCACCTGCCCGCCTGAGCGATTCTGAAACAGGGAACGCTTGTATCTCACAAATGAGAGCCAACAATGTGCGTTCCGAGACAGGATTGGTTTTCCGTTTCCCGGAGGACCTCCCCTGGCGGCGGACCGGCCGGAAAACGCTGGCAGGAAACATCCTGACAGGCAGTGCATGGGGCGCCGCGCAACAGTTCGTTACAGCCGGAGCAACGGCAGGCTCCGGCATCCGGAATCGGAACCGTCGTTGATCATCCGACCGGGCCACCCATTGGCCGTCACAGGAACCCATGTCATGAACAAACCATCCGGGCGTGTCATCGTGGCATGGCTCGCCGTCAGCCTCCTGGTATCAGCAGGCGGGCCGAATCTGCTGTTCGCCTGTACCGGAATCACCCTGACGGCGCGCGACGGCAGCATCGTGTTCGGTCGAACGCTGGAATGGGGGACGTTCGATCTCAACGGTCGGCTGATCATCATCCCCCGCAATCACGCCTTCACCGGACATACGCCGGATGGGAAACCAGGGATGACGTGGCGCTCGAAGTATGGAGTCGTGGGCATCGATGTTCTTCGAAAAGAGCTGCTCACGGACGGTCTGAACGAAAAAGGACTCACTCTGGGGGTGTTCTACCATCCTGGTTTTGCGGAGTACCAAAAGTACGATCCCGCCAGCGCGCACCGCGCTCTGGGACCGCTGGACGTTGCACAGTACCTGCTGACAACCTGCGTTTCCGTCGCCGACGTACGCGCCGCTCTGCGTGACATTCAGGTTGTTCCTGTCCCTGAACCTGCAATCGGACTCGCCCCGCCGGTCCATCTCATGATCACAGATTCGTCCGGATGCCAGATCGTTGTGGAGTTCACTCAGGGAAAGATCCGGATCTTCGATGCACCGCTTGGCGTGATCACCAATTCCCCGAACTACGACTGGCATACGACGAATCTCCGGAATTACATCAACCTCTCTCCGGTTGCCCTCCCGGCGAAGCGAATCGAAGACCTGGATTTCAGACCGCTTGGCGGAGGCAGCGGGCTCATTGGGCTGCCAGGAGACTTTACTCCGCCGTCTCGATTCATCCGGGCCGTTGCGTTTACTCAGACAGCCCGTGCCGTGGAAGATGGGCCGGACGCGATGTGTGAAGTGTTTCGCATTCTGGACAATTTCAACGTGCCCCTGGGCGCATCGGAAGGATCGGGAGCACACGACACAAAGGGAATGCGAAGCTCCACCATCTGGACCGTTGCAACCGACATCTCGAACAAAGTCATCTACTACCACACGCAGCACAATCGGCGGGTGCGAAAGGTCGATGTGGCTGCGATCGATTTCCGCTCCCTGAAAGACGGGGTCCGGATCAGCCCGCTCGACAAAAAGAAGGTTCAGGATATCGAAGACGTCACTCCCAGATAGCTTTCGACGCAGCAACTGATGAACCGGTTTACCCGGTGCCGGCGGGATGCGGAAACAGCCTGCCGCCGATCGTCCGGACAGCTCAGACGAGTTCTCCGGGGCACCGTCACGCCATTCTCACCGCGACCAGCGGCCACCCTTTCCGCCGCGTTCATCGGAATGAATCAGTCAGTTACCTGCTTCGACTGATCCAATCCTCGCGCGGCGATACCGATTCGTGTCCGCATGGGAAATCACGAAACCGATGGCCTGCCCGAGACTCGGTCCGGCCCCCCGGACTGCTCTGCCGTCGCGTTTCTCCGGCTCGCGCCGTTCCGCTTCCATGCGCTGTCCTGGCCACAGAGGCCCGGCCCGTCGGACGGCGGAACTCTGTGGCGCCGCGGCTCCCTGAGAGATCTTTTCATCACATCGAATCATTCTCTGTGCTCGGCGAAGCCGGCACTGACACAAAGCCCCTGGGGCCGGGAATTCGCAGCGTGTTTTGGGGCGACTGCACGTGTGATCACCTGCCAGCGCCCGAACTGCCGGATCGGCATCGCTCCGCTCCTGGATCCAGCCTGCCCGCTTCCGCTGCCAGGAATTCACCGTGCGCATGCAGGCAGAGAAAGTCTGTCACGCCGGCAATCGCGTGACGAACGAACAACCGAAAACTACAATCGAACACGCGACAATTATCTGCCTGCGCGTCAGGTCGCAGACGGGCGACCTGCAGGTGCCAGGCAGAAACTTCCTGGAAGCAGGTTAGGTTGGTCGACATGAGTGTGAACAAGGTGATGACGATCCATGTCGTACCGGGTGTCGATGCTCGCGCTGCTGCGCGTGACCTGATCGAGACCGGAGCCGTTGGGATCGACGACATCGGCGAAAACATGTATGACATCATCTGGGACGAGATCCTCGATGAGCTCGGTCATGTGGGCGACGAACTCGACCTCCGGATGGAGCGTGTCGCGACGGCCATCGGCCCGGTTTTCGTTTTGCGCAACGCAGACGTTTGGTCGGCAGCGGACGCGCGCCGTGCGGTCCAGAGCAGTCAGGGGCGGCCGTAAGGTATGGCAACCTGACCCGCCGATGCAGCCGCCGGCCTGTGGTCGCCACTGATCGACCGAGCCGTTGCTGCTTTTGCCACGCTTCGGCCAGCCTGAAAACGACGCAGGTTACGCGTTGCCGGCTGTTCGGCATGTCATGGATGCGTCCCGCGAAGTGTATGCTGCGTGGGTGTGCAGGCTGGGGGCTTTTCCGTGGGAGGAGGCGCTGTGAGGCGCACGGATTCCGCCCGGCAGTGCGCGCATAGGCGTGGCTCCGCTCCTGGATCCGGCCTGCCCGCTTCCGCTGCCTGTCGTTCGCCCTGCTCACACGAAATGCGTTCTGTGCTGATCTCCGGGGCGCTGCTTTGCCTGCCCGGCCCGGCTCCTGGTCGCTGCATGTCGGCTGAGGAAACGTCTCGACCGGGATCGCCACGCGCACGACTGCGACTTCCGACCGTGAGGAGCCCCTCTGGTCTGATGACAATAGAATCCGGCGGCCGGCTGCACACCAGCCGGCCAGGATCGGATGCGGCCTCGTTTCTGCCTGCCCGCCGGATCGGGACAGTCATTCCCCCGGCACTGAACGGCCCCCCGGCCGACGGACAACCCTCCGGTTCGGTATCCCGAATCGATCCATCGCGGCAGCAACGCCGAAGCGGTATCATGGCAGCAGCAACATCTGCTCTTATGATTCTGAACTTCGGGAGAATCCGATGAAGTGTTCCGCGTTTGTTTTTCTGTCTGTGCTGCCGCTGATGGTCCAGTCGGTTTCGGCCGATGAAACGGCTGACACCACCACGGTGACACTCCAGGGACTGGAACTGAACATTCCCGCAGCATGGCAAAAGGTGGATCATCCCAGCCGGATGCGGCTGGGGACGTTTCAGATCCCGCCGGTCGAGGGGGATGAGCAGCCTGCGGAACTGGCCGTCTACAGTTTTCCGGGTGGTGGAGGATCCGTGGACGCGAACATCCGGCGCTGGATCGGTCAGTTCGATGCCCGGGGACGCACCTCGAAGGTCACTCAGGGACGCGCAGGCGATCACGAATATGTGGTCGTCGATGTCAGCGGAACCTGGCAGCAGCCGATCGGCCCTCCCATTCGCCGACAGACGCGCCCCGTCCCGAACTCCCGCATGCTGGCAGTGATCCTCATGCACAACACGGGCGTCTTTTATCTCAAACTGACCGGACCGGCTGCCACGGTGTCCGCTCAGGCCGATGCACTGCGTGCCTCCTTCGGAGGCAATGCGGAACAGGAAACCGAACGGCCCGACTGATTCCGATCCGGACGTTGCGGCCGGACCGGCCGTTCCGATCGCCTCCTGAAAAAAAAGACTCAGTGGTCGCAGCAGGTCCACTGAGTCTGCAGATGGTCGTGTGATGCGGTCGGATCCGGCCGGGGTCAGGCGGCATCCTGCATGGCATCATCGATCTCAGCAGCCGGCTCGGCGTCTTCTTCGAGATCGGAATCTTCGTAAACGAGATAGTAGATGTTGCTGGAAGCCTCTTCGAGGTAATGTCGGATGTTGTCGCTGTCGACGCTTTCGATCAGGCCATCCAGAATCTCCACGACGCGATCCACTTCGTCGCTGCTGATTTCTTCGAAGTCCTGATCATCCGTCTGGCTTGAAATCTCTTCTGACATGCTGCCACCCTGTTAGCCGGTTGAGAGTTGGGAAATCGGCCCATGTCGTACCTGGAGCGCGCCGGTACGGTGCGAGCCCGTCCTTCCCCGTATCGGTTTCCCCGGGAAAACCGCTTGCGTTCATTGAGTGATCCTGTCGACAGGATCGGATGCCCGGCCGGCCGGCCGGCAGAATCTGCCGGCCTGTGATGCGTGTATCCGGTACGACCTGCACAGTCTCGCACGGCGGTCCCTGTCAGAAGGAGTTCACCGGATACGCCGTCACGACGGTGCGTCCGTCCTCTTCCACGACAATTCTCAGGAAACGGCAGTCCGGGTGATTGCGGGCCTGCCCGGATCGCCCGCCCACGTATCCGATGGTTTCGTCCATCCGCACTGTCCAGGCCGTGCGGCCGTTCTGATGCCGCTGACGCACATCCCGGCTGTTGCTGCCGACTTTCTTCCATGCCTGATCGATCCAGCGAAGAACATCGTCCTGATCGCCCAGGAACACGCCGTGAATCGGTCGGCTCAGGTCGTCATCGAGATGCCTGAAGATGTGCTGAAGGCGATGCCCTTCACGGCCGCCCGGACCGTAGATCAGTCCGGCAGGAGACACGTAACGGCCATCGTGGTCCTGTCGGAGCCGTCCTGGAAGACGTGTGTCCGAAAACTTTGGAAACTCGGCAGTGACTTCAGGGGACCGCGCCCTGTCCGTTCCGGCGGATGTTTCCTGAGGACTGCCGATCCGTTCGGATACTGCCGCCGGTTCGGCAGCAGCAGGCAAAAGGCGGTCTCGCCGGTCGGGAATCTGTCGAGCCCAGGCGGTCAGCAGAATCACCAGAAGAACCGCGGCGGGCCACGCGTACGGTCGAAGCTTTCGGCTGCGGTTTTCTGTGCTCATCCGTCTCATCCGCGGCTGCGCGAAAGGGGATTCGTGATGCGTGTCCGTCCCGGCGGCCGTATCAGCCCGGAGTTCGTGGATTCCGTCTGCGTTTTCGGGAACGTCCGGTGGAAGGCCCGTTTCTGCCAGCACTGTTTCGGAACAGTCGGCACAAGGCGATCCGGCCGGCCCGGCAGTTCTGAGGGCACTGGTGGTGGCGACTAGTGATACAGCGTCAGTCGAGACAGGGTTCCGGCCGGACGAGCTTCCGTGGTTTTCGGACGTGTGGCGGGACGCCCGTCATCCAGTTCGGGAGGCGTGAAACGGTCCAGACGCGGGCGAAACATGACCAGCAGCAGCAAAGGCAGGTACCAGAGAACGTAGGTGCCCACATCTTCCGGGTACCAGAGCTGAGCGGCCACGACCAGGGCAGTCGAATTGGCCAGAAGGTTTTCCAGGTTGCGGCGTCTGGGAACCACGATCATCGCGATGAACATGACGACGAACGCCGCGGCCAGTGTGATTCGCAGAAAAATCTGGCCGACTCCCACCTGACTGACAGGAACCTGGTCGGTGAAAAGCTGGAAAGCGGCCCAGTTCGTACTGTGCACGATCCGATTGACGAACGAATCGGTGGATGACGACGTCATGGCCACGGTGAACAGAGCCAGGGCCGCCATGGCTCCCAGAGACAGTCCGAATCGCAGACTGCCGCGCCGGCCGTAGAACACCGCCCACAGCGGCAGCAGAAAGACGGTGAAAAACAGAGTACCGCAGGCCAGCCCCAGGAGGACTCCCGCGACCGCCGGCCGCCGGTAGCAGGCGAATGCCCAGATGAGACAGGCGGCCGGCAGCACATGACTCAGTTCGTGCACCTTGAAGGCTGTGCACGGGAGCAGCAGATACAGGCAGCACATGGAAATACCGAGCTGCACGCTGTTGAAATGATGCCGCCCGATGTACAGAAAACCGGCCACGATGATGCTGTGCAGGATCACAATGAGCACCTGGGCGATGGTCCGTTCCATCGGACCGGGCTGCGAATGCGAAATCGCGGCCGCATCATCGCCGCCGCCGGACAGCTCGGCCACGGCCGACGCCGTGGCGGCAATGAGGGTTTCCGTGGGAGCGGGCTGAGCGTCTTCCTCATCGGTTTCCGATTCACCGATGGCCTGCCGCTGCAGCAGGGCCCGGCCGGACTGTATCGCCCGCACGTTGTCGCCGGGCGGTTCGAACATGAACACGCTGACCATGAGAATCACGAAGGCCGGCACACACAGGAATGTCAGGCCCTGCTGATTCAGGTTCTGTTCCAGCCGCGGCCGCCGCGTCAGGCTTTCATCGAAAAGCAGCCGAATGACGAGCAGGACGGTGAGCGCCAGCAGGGCCACCGGGGAATAGCGGGAGAGCGAACCGACCGCTTCCGAAGCGACGGACTGCGTGCGTTCTGTCGCGCTTTCCGGCCAGGTTCCCGTGAGAACCAGAGACGTGGAAATGGCCAGAATGAGCAGCAGGTCGAGATTCCGGACGCTGATCAGCCGTGAAAAGCGGAAAAAGACGGCACAAATCAGCAGCGCGGCATAAAACAGCCACGTCGGATGCCCCACATCGACGTACAGAAACGGAATATCCATGACCCGAAACTCTGTCACATCGGCCCTTCTGTTCCCGCCGCACTCCCTGCCGCCTGGTCCGCCGATGGACGAGTGACATTCCGTGGCGCATCCTGCACCACTCACCCAGATTCATTGCTTCCCGGTATTTTTCGAAACTTCCCCAACAGGTAATCTGACGAGTTCCGGGCGTCTTTGGCAAGGGAAACACGCGGAATCCGCCAGGACATCGCGGAATCCCCGTTCTTTTCCGCCGACATCTCAGGATCGCTCCAGACCGCAGGCCAGCAGGCCAGCAGGCCAGCAGGCCGGATCCAGGAACGGAGCGACGCCGTTCCGGCAGCAGCAGCGTCTTCGAGCGGCGTGAACGCGCGCACGGGCGTTGAGCCCTCGACGATCCTGGCGCATGATGTGTACGGCTCGATGACGTCCCGCCGTCAGTGTTCCGACATAACGGACAGGGCCGGTTGTGTGGCTCGGTGGGTTACATCGGACGGGACAGAGCCCGTCCCTTCATCGGACAGTGGAGGGCCCCGCTCCGT
>WFTL01000161.1 GCA_015485495.1 Planctomycetaceae bacterium | reverse complement strand
GAATCCGTGCGTCTGGACGCTCTCCAGGACTCCGGAACAGAACAGGACGCCTAAACGTCAGCCGACCGCGGGATCGTCTGGCCGGACCGACTGTTCGGCAACGCATTCACGCCGTCTGACAGAATCCGGGCCGGCAGATTCCGGACATCACACTGAACACCTGAAGTGCGTAAAACGGGAAACCGGCCGTTTCCCGACGGACCGATCCCGTCCGAAAACATCAGGGAAGGACCGATCTGTCAGTCTGACAGCATCAGGAAAAACCGCATTACACGTTTCTTCTGCCGGAAGCGGTCGGACCGGCGGACCAACGAGGCGTCTTTTGCGGAAACAGTTACTATGCCGTCGCCGATCAGCGTTCCGTTTCCGCAAACCGGAAGGAGTACAGTTTCATCGACCGCATGACGAAGCGGAGCCGCACGGGAGTACCTGCCAGAACGGACACGTCCGATTCCCCGCTCCAGGACACCGTCCTGGCCAGAGCATTGCCACGAACCGTGTCACAGGAATCGATCTGCCGGCCGGAGATCGGTGTGCCGTCGGCAGACTGTATTTCGACCTGCAGCCAGCCACCGGCACTGCCATCCAGATTTAGCTCCAGGCGATCTCCGGAAAACGTGAGGACCGGGGTCGTGAATTCGCCTCCGCGATAGCCCGCATCGACCGAGACGAATCCCTCCCGGCGAAGTCGGGAACGAAAAATTCCGCTCCCATAGGACGGTTCTTCACTTCGGTGATCATGCCCGATGCCCCCGTAATAGATCCACGTTTCTCGACCGACGCTGACCGGCCAGGGAAACGAGAAGAGCATTCCGGAGGATGCCGAGCGGTCCGGTCCCAGCCGCAGAAACGGCTGACGGTCTTCCGGAGGTGGCCGCCACCAGGTCACTCGATCCCGGCTGGTTGCCAGACCGGCATCGATTGTTGACGGGAACGCATCCTGCCGCCAGTGGTAGTAATACGTTGGCAGCAGGATATAGGCATTCGGTATTCCGGGAACCTTCATGCCGCCGGGTGTGTACAGATCAACGGGCGGCAGCCGTTCCGGCTGTCGGCCAGGAACGGCCATCTGTTCGTCGGCCCGAAACACTTCTCTGGCCGTCGTCCAGTTCTCGAAATCATCGGACGTCATCAGACCGACCCAGCAGGTGCGGTCGCGCGGCGGGGGACCGTGCCGTTTCATCCGCACAAAGGCGATGTACTTTCCTGCATCCGCATCCCAAAAACACAGGTTGTGGCTGTCGGCGGCATTGCCCCGGCTGAGCGGATAGCCCCGCTCCGGCCCCAGCATCGTCCACCGAAGACCATCGGGGGAAACAAAGGCATAGAGTCCGGGACGGATTCCCTGAGCCGTTTCTTCTTCAGAAGGATAGTACTTCGTCCACAGTTTGTACCGCTCCGCCGGTGGACCCTGATCGTCGCGAAACACCGCTGCCCCGCCCATTCCGCCGGCCGCCGAGGATGGTGCCACGATATTGTTCTGTCTGGAACCGTTCCATTCGATCTGTCCCACAATCGGCTTGCGCCACCGCACGCCATCGTCCGATTCTGCATAGCAGACAACCCGTCGGCTCGGTTCCCTGTCCGTGGCGGGGGTGCTTACGTCATACCACATGCGAAACCGGCCCTCGTCCTGCAGAACCGTCGTATACGCCGAAACACTCTGCTCCCAGGGCTGATCCGGCACGAGGACCGGATCGGGGTCCTGAAAAGGACGATTCACCCGCAGTCGCACCCCGACCGCCTGTTCGAGAAACAATTCATCGAACAGCAGCTGCCTGCGCGACCCCACATCCAGCACAGGCTTCGTTTCATCCGCCTGCAGACAAACGACCGCTGCAGACAGAACTGCGAACACGAACACCACGCGCATCCATGCAGTCTGCATACTGTATCGATCCCGACGATGCGTCATGATCCCGGATTCCTGTCAGGCAGCAAATGCCGAATCTTTCGTCGCAGGACAGGCGAAAACCGAGTGGTCCTGTCACCGCCGACAGGAACGGCATACTAGAGGAATCCCGAAACGGTTGCCACGCATCACGTCCGTCGATCCGGACGATCGACCGCCGGACGGCGGCGGATCTGCCGCGCAATCAGAAACATCAGGGCCATGAACAGCGCCGCCAGCACGACTCCTGCCGCCACGTCGGCGTCACCTGCCGCTGCGGCAAAAACGGCCACCATTGCGGGAACCCGCACCACCCACACAGCAAACCAGGTCCGTTCACGCGCTGTGTGCCGCCGCCATCCGGGCATCGCCCACGGCAGCAGCGACAGCCCCACTGCGAAAACAATGGCCAGCGCTGTCGGCAGAATGTCCCGGGCCTGCGGCTGCACGCCCTTCGGAACCACCAGATTCTGCAATGCTTCGCCTGCGTGCCATCCCAGAATTCCTCCCACACCCATTGCCCAGAACGCAGCGATTGCGAACAGAATGCCCGCCAGGCCTTCCTGCCGCAGGACCTGCCGGCAGCCATACGAACGAAGTGCGGACTGCCAGCGGTCGTACAGGCTGTCGTCAAGACCGCAGGCAACCGTCCGGCCCGACGGAAACACGATGATGATGGCTCTGCGGCGAATCGGCTGCCCGGCCAGCCGTGAATCGTCCGTCGCCTTTCCCCGAAACCAGCAGCACTCATCCAGTCGATGCTGCTCGAACAGATCCGGGACAATCAAAGTGATCCGGCCGTCTTCCAGACAGACCAGGTGCTCCGAAGCCTGGACGACCTGCTGAACGCGGCTGACAGCCGCGGCCACGAGAATCGGGCCGGCGATGAAACCGTAAAGACACAGTCCGGTGAACAGGTCCGCATGCAATGCGACGGCCACCAGCCCCGTCAGCATACCGCCTCCAGCGTACACTGTGACTGCCGTCGGAACGGACACGAAGCGAACGCTTTCTTCTTCCGGAAGGCTTCGCGGATCATACGTCTCCACGATTCGTTCTGTCGTCTGAGACGCAGACCACGTTCCGCCGAACTCCGGAACACCGGAACCCCCGCCGCCGGAAACAGGTTGACAGGATCCTGTGTCAAACGTCCGAACCATCATGACCTCCTTCCTGACAAACGATGCAGGTCGCTCGGCAGATCACAGACTACGGTCTTCAATTCGACCAGGCGATCAGAAAAACCGTATCCTGGCGTGACGCCACCGGCATTCCTCGGCAGCACAATCCCCGCGATCTCACCGCAACGTCCGCTCGGCTGTCCCGGGATATCCCACCGCTGCCGTCTGAAGCCCGTCCCGGCTGCCATCGGTGCCCGCCGGCGGTACCGTGCAGGAACCCGGTCTTCCGGTCTTCTCCGGTCTCCGGAACGGGTGCCGAAAGCGGAAAGATCGATTATCCTTTCGTGTCGTCAGACGCTCTTTTTTCACAACTGCCCGCAGGACCGGCCGCCGTGCCTTCCAGACAGAATCCTCATCAGCGCACGCGCAGTGATCACGCCACTGAACTGGCGGAAGATTATGTGGAAGCCATCCGGGAAATCACCCGGGCCACCGGCCAGTGCCGGGTCTGCGACCTGT
>WFTL01000160.1 GCA_015485495.1 Planctomycetaceae bacterium | reverse complement strand
CAGTCATTGTTCTCTCGTGCAGTGATCATCGCCTGGATTTCGAGCGAAGCGGCGTCCGAAGTCAGGCGTGGTTCGCTTTCGATCGCGACGGCACTGCGTGGATTCAGTACGAAGAATACTCCGCGTGTTTTCGAAACCATCTGGCCGATCCGGCGGGGCGCCGTACAGACTGCCGCGACGGACGTGTCATGGCGCCGATGCCCGGTTCTGTCCTGTCCGTGCATGTTTCAACGGGGACGCCCGTCGATCCGGGACAGCCGCTGCTGGTGCTGGAAGCCATGAAAATGGAACAGACCATTGAAGCCCCCGTCGCCGGCACCATCGCCGATGTCTGCGTGGAACCCGGCAGTCAGGTCACCCCGGGGCAGCTTCTGATCGACATCACGCCTGGTCCATCCTGAGCCGTCCGGATCAGTGGCGATGGCCGGACGCCTGAAGAAGAAAATGCGGGAGGGGGGATTCGAACCCCCACGCCGTTTCCGGCACAGGACCCTAAATCCAGCGCGTCTGCCAGTTTCGCCACTCCCGCCTGCGTCCCTTGTAAACACCGCTGCGTGCTGCGGCAACAGAAGTTCGGCCTGCGTGCCGGAAACCGGGAAACCCTCCGGTCCGGTCGGTCGACCCATCGCCTCCCCGAACGGTTCTCGGGAATCTTTACGTTGGTTTCCCGCTGCAGAACGAATTATTCTGCTTTTCAGTTCTCGGTTCTTCAGTGTTTTCCGAACCCCGCGATTCTCCTGTCGGAAGGTGACACCGGTGCGATCTGTTCTGACTGTCCTGACTGTCCTGCCGGGTCTGGCGCTTCTGTGTCCGGCCGCCTGTGCGGCCGATCGGCTGCCCAACATCGTGATCATTTTCATCGATGACATGGGTTACGCCGACATCGGTCCGTTCGGCGCCACGGAATACGAAACTCCGCACCTGGACCGCATGGCCGGGGAAGGCCGTCTGTTCACCGACTTCTATGTCACCCAGGCCGTGTGTTCCGCATCCCGCGCCGGACTGCTCACCGGATGCTACAACGTGCGCATCGGCATTCTGGGAGCACTCGGCCCCCGGGCGAAACACGGCATCCATGAAAACGAAGTCACCATCGCCGAGATCTGCAAACAGAAAAACTATGCCACGGCCTGTTATGGAAAGTGGCACCTGGGGCATCACAAAAAATTTCTGCCGCTGCAGCACGGATTCGACGACTATTTCGGCCTGCCCTACAGCAACGATATGTGGCCGTGGCATCCGGATTCTCTCCACCTGCCGATGGAAGAACGCCTCAAACGGCGCCCGCACCTGCCACTCATCGACGGCAACGATATCGTGAATCCCCAGGTCACGGGACGTGACCAGGAACAGCTGACCACGCAGTACACGCAGCGGGCGGTTCGGTTTATCGAAGAACACCGCGAAGAACCATTCTTCGTCTATGTCCCTCATACCATGGTGCACGTGCCGCTGCATGTGTCCGACAAATTCCGGGGCAAAAGCCGCCGCGGCCTGTTCGGCGATGTCATGATGGAAATCGACTGGTCCGTGGGACAGATTCTGGACACTCTGCGCCGCCTGAAACTGGACGACAACACCCTGGTGATTTTCACGGCGGACAATGGTCCCTGGCTGAGTTACGGAGACCACGCAGGCAGTGCCGGACCGCTCCGGGAAGGCAAAGGCACCATGTTCGACGGCGGCTGCCGCGAAAGCTGCATCATGTGGTGGCCGGGAACCATTCCCGCGGGCACCCGCTGTACGGAACCGGCCATGACGATCGACATTCTGCCGACCGTTGCCCGGCTGATCGGCGCCGATCTGCCGGACCATCCGATCGATGGCAAAGACATCTGGCCGCTCATCGACGGAACCCCCGGCGCCACGTCTCCCCAGGAAGCCTACTACTTCTACTATGGCCGACAGCTTCAGGCGATCCGCAGCGGCCGCTGGAAACTGCACTTCCCCCATTCATACCGCACCCTGGCCGGCCGGCCCGGGGGACGCAACGGCCTGCCCGCAAAGTATTCTCAGGCGCACATCGGCCTGTCCCTGTTTGATCTGCAGACGGATATCGGCGAAACCACCAACGTCGCCGATGCCCATCCGGACGTCGTGGAGCGTCTGTCGAAGCTGGCCGAAGCGATGCGGCACGAACTGGGCGACCAGAACCGACCGGGCACGGCCATTCGCCCCGCCGGTACTCTGTGACCGGCACCTCACGGTAACCGGCACCTCACCGATCGGCACGCCCCGGATTCACGTGCTGAACAGAAAATGGCAGATGTCACCGTCCTGAACGACGTAATTTTTTCCTTCGACCCGCAGCTTCCCGGCCGACCGAATCTCCTTTTCGCTGCCATACTGTTCCAGATCGTCCAGCGTATAAACCTCACAGCGAATGAAGCCTCGTTCGAAATCGGTGTGAATGACGCCGGCAGCCTGAGGAGCCGTCGCTCCGATCGGCACCGTCCAGGCGCGCACTTCTTTTTCACCGGCCGTGAAAAAACTGTGCAGTCCCAGAGTCCGGTACGCGGACCGGGCGACCGCCGACAAAGCCGGTTCTGCCAGGCCGGCGGCCTCCAGCATTTCCGCCCGATCCGCTTCGTCCAGAGCAGCCAGTTCCGCTTCGAACTTCGCACACACAGGAACAACTTCGGCACCGACTGAGGCTGCCTGGTCCCGAACCTGCTTCACCAGAGGGCCCTGACCGGCCAGATCGTCTTCATCGACATTGGCGATGTACAGAACGGGCCGGGCCGTCATGAGCCCCAGTCCCCGAACGACCTTTTGTTCCTCTTCGCTCAGTTCCAGAGTCCGCAGCGGGCGGCCGGCTTCCGCCTGGCCCAGACACTTTTTCGACACATCCACCCTCAGAATCGCATCCGGATCGCCTCCGCGGGCCGCCCGCTCCGATTTCGGCAGGGAGTTTTCCAGCGTCTGCAGATCGGCCAGCAGCAGTTCCGTATCGATGATTTCCATGTCGCTGACCGGGTCGACCGCACCGCTGACATGGGTCACGTCCTCATCTTTGAAACACCGCACGACCTGCAGAACCGCATCCACCTCCCGAATGTGACTGAGGAACTGATTTCCCAGTCCTTCGCCCTGGCTGGCACCACGGACGATCCCGGCGATGTCCACCAGTTTCAGGATGGCCGGAACGACCTTCGCCGTGGCAATGTGACGGGTGATCCGCTGCAGACGCGCATCCGGAACACTCACGATCCCTTCATTCGGTTCGATCGTGCAAAAGGGATAGTTGGCACTCTGAGCGGCCTCGCTGGAGGTCAGTGCATTGAACAGAGTACTCTTGCCGACATTGGGCAGTCCGACAATCCCGGCTTCCATGACGTGCGTGCCCCATGACGTGGACTCTGTCGGATCGCCGGCCGATGGATGGATTCCGCCGACAGTCCGGAAATCCCGACCGAACTCAGCCCGAAACGCTTCCGCATTCGCCGGCTGTCTGAAGACGATCAGCCGTGTCCGGCCGCCTGGCTGCTGTCACCCTGCCCCTGCCCGTCGCTGAAATCCACCAGGCCACCGGCGAAACCGTTCATCTGAGCCGATCCGCACAGCAGAGCAATGCAGGTGAGCATGGTGACATAAATGAACTTGCCCACGTAGTTGCTGATCGTCAGGCCGAACATGAAGTGATGGCCGGAAGCCGGCGGACTGACGGCTCCCCACACCAGAACAGCCGCGAACATCAGCAGCAGAATCCCCACCATCCCCCCGCGGCGCAGCACATCGAAAAGCCGCACCCAGTTCACCGCGAGAGTCCAGAAGGCGATCCACGCCAGCAGCGGCAGCCAGGGAAGAACGACCCGCAGCAGTGCCAGCACAACGTTCAGAAGCGATGCCAGCAGTTCCCGCAGTGTGACGAAAAGCTCGATCAGTGCGTCCATCAGAGCTGTCCTGGACCTGTACGAATCTGAGCAGCCCGGACACCGGAACACTCCGGCAGACCGCGGGCCGCCTGCCAGCGACCGCTCGTCAGCCGCTGCTACCATGTCGGCAGCGTAGCGAACGATCCTCCGCGGAATCCAGCCTCCGGCTGCCGTTCTCGAACCAGGGAACAGAATCAAATCATCCCGGGATGCCCGTTCCATGTTCCGAAACGGCTCCCCGAACGATGGACCTCAACACGGACCGCGAACAGAATGCCGGTCTGGACACATGTTTCTGCGGCTGGCAGGGCCTCTCATGATCAACCTGACACTCGTGGGACAGGACCAGGTTCGAGTGCGGAAACTGGCCGGATTCCGAAAGTCCCATCGTGTTCCGGCAGAAGATTCTCCCCGAACGCGCGCCTTCGTGCATCGCATCGCCGTCCCCGATCTGGAAGCCGATCTGGATCACCATTTCGCCGCCTTCCGCGACAGTCTGGGATTCCGCAGAATCGAACTGGAGGTGTCGGATCCGGCCGATGGATGCGCTTCGATCGGTACACCGCTGTTCCGGTATCAGGTCTCCATCCGCCTTTTCTCTGATGACCCGGCATGGGCCGTCCGCGAAAAACGCCTCGACGGATTTGCCGACATCGCTCCGTTGCTCCGGCCGGACCTGGAACATGTGTTCCCGCACAGTTTTTCCATGGTCGAAGTGATTCCCGATGAGCCTCCGGCCGTGGACGAACTCATCGACACTCTGGAAACCCGGCCGCTGCCCGGTCTGAAAACCGACTACGACCGCACGGCCACATGGGTGGAACTGTCGTCCACGGAACCGGCTTCTGCCTGCCTGCGCGTCCAGGCAGACTGCATCCGCCTGCAGGCTCCGACTCCGCTGCCACCGCGCTTCCTGCTGCAGTCGTATCTGCGTCTTCAGAAATCCATCCCCGCTGTCTGCTGGATGCCGGACTGACCGCAGCCCGTTCGGTTCTGCCTGCCCCCGAATGAATCTCGTTTTCTGTGCTCAGCCGCCCGGCTGGCGCTGTCAGTCTCTGGAATCGCTGCCTGTCCGCGTTATCTTTCGACACAGCCCGACACCTCCGGGCTTCCGCCGGCCCGCCTTCTTTTCTCCGGCCTCGGCCGGTTCGTGTCCTTCTTTTTCCGTGTCTGCCGTTTTCAGGATCGCCCTTCGTGAAAGCTGTTGCCGTTCGTCCGGGAATTCCCGACAGTGTCCATCTTGCCGATCTGCCAAAGCCTTCGGTGGATGACATCCCGGACGGCCGCGGTGTGCTTGTCCGCGTCCTGAAGGTGGGCGTCGATGCGACCGACCGCGAAATCAACGAAGCCCGATATGGAAAGCCGCCGGAAGGATACGACTTTCTGGTAATCGGCCATGAATGTTTCGGGATTGTGGAAGCTGTCGGCTCCGCCGTCCGGAAGGTCCGTCCTGGAGACTACGTGACCTGCACGGTGCGACGGCCTGGCCGGTCGATCTTCGATCGCATCGGCCGATCCGACATCACCAGCGAAGAAGAATACTACGAACGCGGCATCAATCTGCGACACGGTTTTCTGACCGAGTACTTCGTGGACGATGAGGAATTCGTTGTCCGTATTCCTCCCAGGCTGAAACATCTGCACGTTCTGGCCGAACCCATGAGCTGTGCGGCCAAAGCCGTGGAACAGGCCTTTCTCGCTCAGCAGCGGCTGCAGGTCTGGGAACCGAAACGGGCCTGGGTGACGGGAGCCGGACAGATCGGCCTCCTGGCCACGCTCGTCCTGCGGCTGCGGGGCATCGATGTGTGGACGCTGGCACGCGGGCCGAAAGAAGGCAATCTCAAGGCCGAAATCGCGGAAGGATACGGCGCTGCCTACGTGAGCACATCAGACTGCAGCCTGCACGAACTGGCCAGCCGGTACGGTCGCCCGGATCTGATCATCGAAGCCACCGGACACAGCGGCGTGGCCTTCGAATGCATGGAAGTCCTCGGACACAACGGCTGCATGGTCTGGACCAGCATTACCGGCGGAGAACGCACCGTTCAGGTTCCCGGCGACCAGGTCAATCTGAACTGGGTTCTGGGCAACAAAATGCTGCTGGGATCCGTGAACGCCAACTTTCGACATTTCGAAAGCGGCATCTGCGATATGGCTCTGGGAGAAGTCTTCTTTCCGGGTGTCACCGAACGCATTCTCACACACCCGGTGGACGGCCTGGACAACTATGCGGAAATGATGCGACTGCTGGTCGAAGACCCCCACGCTCTGAAAGTCTATGTCAACGTCGCCACGGAATGATGCCGTCACCGGGGCCAGCGCGTCTCTCCAGCGCGTCTCCCGTCAGAAAGCCGGGACTTCCGGCACCGCATCGTCCCCGCCGGCTTCCTGTTCCGCTTCCTGCGCCGGAACCGGAACCGTTTCCTGCGTCGGAACCATCAGCGTTTCATGAGACACCGGCACAGCCGGCGGAGCGGCTGATGAACTGACGGCACCAGACGATCCTGCGTCCTCAGACATCCCGTCCTGGCCTTCTGCAAACGCCGGATCGGGCACCGGCAGTCCGACCGGTGCCGAACCCGCAGTCGGTGCCGCCACTGCCGAAGCCGCGGACACGGGAACCGGGAACGCTGCCAAACCTGCATTCCGTGCATGAGCCGGCACTGCCAAAGCCGGTGGTGCGTCAGCCATCATCGGTCCGGAAGACGGAAAGAATGGTCCTGGCAGATTCTGAGCCATCATGGGAGGCGGGACCTGCGCTGTTCTCAGGCCCGGCCATCCTGGCAGTCCGGCAGCCTGAGCAGCCATCGGAGCGCCGATCGGCGAATTCGGACCGGCCGTCTTCAAAGCGATGCCCAGGCGCTCATGCACCTCCGGCTGATCCCACTGAGCCTGCAGAGACTGCTGATACACAGCCGCCGCGCGACCGGCCTGTCCGCTTTTCAGGTAGTGGTCACCCAGATGAGCCAGAACCTTCGGATGACCGGGGTGGACCTGCAGAGCCTGCTGCAGAGACTGCGCGGCGGCATCCGGCTGTCCGAGCTGGTTCTGCAGCCAGGCCATTTCCAGATGCGATTCGGCCATGTACGGCTGAGTCGCCGTCCAGGTGGACAGCATGGCCACCGCTTCGTCACTGCGGCCCTGGCTGAGCATCAGTTCGGCCAGACCATGGTACGACGGCTGATGCGACGGAGCCGACGCCAGATTCCGACGGTAAAGCTGTTCGGCACCGGCCACGTCACCCATTTTGAACTTCGCACGCGCCAGGTTGGCCAGGTAATCCGGATTCGCCGGATCGCTGGCCACGGCCTTTTCGAATTCCGCGACGGCCATGGCATACTGGCCCCGCTGATACAGCGCCTGTCCGGATGCATTCATCATGTAACCATTCATCGAATAACAGCCGCTGATGAACGCCAGACCGATGATGGACAGAAAACAGAATCCGCGGCGGACAGCATACGGAGGCATGAGAATAATGCCCTGTGCGAAGGGTGGGAGGCGGGAAATGACGGGCCGCAGACGGTGGGCGCCGGAACGGCTGCTGCGAACCACGGTGGCCAGGACCGCAGATTAGCCGTGGGGCGACCGCGGCTGCAACAGCGATGTGCCCGCACGATGTGCCGACCGTTCGGAGGCCTTCCGGCCTTCCGGCAGTTTCTGCCGTTTGCGTCCGGAAACGGCAGAAACCAGCCTCTTTGCAGCCGGCACCACGGCCTTCCGAACGAAGGAAAGCAGCCCGCCGCCGCCACTCGGCCGCCCGGTGCCCGGTGCCCGGTGTCCGGGCTCAAAGAGAAAGGCAGCCGATGGCTGCCTTTCTCCGTCCTTCCCGCCCTTTTGTGCTTTCTCGTATCAGTCCACGTCGAAGAACGGCTCTTCCGGCCACGGCAATTCTGCAGACAGATTCAGCAGGTCGAAGTCGACAGAGAACGCTGCCGTGATGTCCTGAGTGACCCCCAGCTGCACGAAGGTGTTCACCGGAGCATTCAGACCGAAAACATTGTCGATCTTGAAGACACCAGCATATCGATTGCCTCCCTTGATCGGATCGTTGTTCGTGTACAGCGACGACAGATCCTGGGCCAGCACGGTGGCCGGATCCGTGAACGTGATGAAATCGACAAACGCATTATCCTCCAGAGGATTGATCTGGTCTCCCACGTTTCCTGTAAACCGCATATCCAGCAGAGCTGCATCGTCCAGGTAGACGATGTCGTAGAGAAACTCACCGTCGTTGTCGACCGAATCGAACGGGTTCTGCCGGTCTGCAGTCGCCAGGTCAATCGTGGAAATGAAGGATCCCGTAAAGATGTCTTCCTCCAGGTTTCCGCCGAAGATGTTATCACGCACATCGGCAGCCACATAGGCTCCGGTTCCCACCCGGATTTCCAGTCCCTGTCCGTTGACCGTGTTCGTCCCGTTGCTCTGAATGGTATTCCCCACCACGGTCAGCAGCGTATTCTGCACTGTGGCCAGATTCAGGTACGGCAGAGTCGATGTCACGTCGTTGGGCGGGAAACCGGACTGCGCATCCACGCCGGCCGGATCGTTCGTGTTGACCTCGAAGTTCCCCATACCGTCGTCCAGGTTCTGAGTGAACACGATTCGGTTCTGGTTCATGTCCGAATCGGCCCGCAGAAAGATGCCTTCTTCTCCATTCGACGAAATCGTGTTGCCCGTCAGCGTGATCCGGTTGTAGTTCGCCACGTTGCCATTGGCTGCCGGATCCAGTTCCACCGGCGTGCTTCTCAGATTGAACCGCCCGGCTCCTCCCTGCAGGCGAATGTTCACCCCAATGCGATTGTTCCGTGTGATCACATTGTTCGTGATGGTGATGTCCGGAATCGGACCGTTGGTTATGTTGTCAGTAGAAACGAGATCCGCTGCTCCGCCACCGCGATACACCGCCGGATTGTCTTCGCTGCCCACATCCGGATCGAATCCGTCGCCGTCCTCCAGGTCGGCATCGACGTCCCCGGGCATGACCCCTTCCGCTGTGTGACCGAAGCTGCGAATGCTGATACCGTCTCCCCCGTTGCCGGCCGCAATTCCATCACGTTCGCCACCGATCAGGTTGTCTTCGATCACGATCGTCGGTTCCGGAACCGCCCCCAGAACCGTCACCGTACTGATGGATGAATTCCCGAAATCATCTACCGTCTGGATGGAACGGGTCACGTCACCGGTCAAAGCAATCCCGTCATCCGCATTGTTCTGGATGAAGTTCCCCCGACCGGCCGCTCCCACGATCAGTGTCGAGGTTGCCGCATGGAAGTAGTTGAACTGAATTCCGTCGCCGTCCGCCACATCGATGTCCAGATTCTGGCCGGTCTGAGTCGCTCCACCGATCTGATTCTGATCGAAGTTGCCCAGCGTGTCTTCGGCGAAGGTCAGCAGACCATCGCCATTGGTGTCTTCGGATGCTCCGGCGATGCTGTCGATGATCATCGTGTCATAGATCTGAACCATCCCGGCGGCAGAATCGAAGCTGTCCCAGAAGATGCCATTGCCTCCGCCGGCGGTTCCGTTGCCGCTGATCAGCACGACGGCGGAATTCGACGTGACCGGAGTCTCCGCCTGGATCAGGATGTCGGGAATCGATGTGCCGCCTGATTCGATATGGATGCCGTCACGACCGTTGTCGGAAATCACGGTATCGCCCATCGTGTTCAGCGCCGCATGGGCTCCGGACGTCGTGGCGATGCGGGCCGACGTGATTTCCAGCAGAAGCTGTGAATCTTCCGTGGCAATCAGTTCGATCCCGTCCCGGCCGTTTCCGGTCGACGTGATGCCGTTGAACACGGTGCGGCGGGCATCTCCCACAAGTGTCGGATCGCCGAAGGAGGAATTCTCCGTTGTCGTCACCAGAACTCCGCTGAGCGTGTTGTTCATAAGCACATTGGAGGACCCATTGGCAAACAGCTGCGAATCCCCGCGGGTCGTGAAGCTGGCTCCGTTTTCCCCGTTGCTGCTGATCACGTTGTTGTCCCAGGTGACGGAATTGACCGTCCCGGACATCGGCTGATTCTGGTTGTCCTTGTTCGTTCCCTGCGTATCCACTTCCAGACCATTGGACGCGTTTCCCGTGATGGTGTTGTACAGCACGTTGGCCAGCAGCAGAGAACTGTCGCGCCGAATCAGGTTGATGCCGTCGCCGTTGAACAGCGGATCGGTGCCGGCCGTGGTGTTCGTGATCGTGTTCTGGACAATGTCCACATTCGCCAGCCCGGTTCCATTCACAACCACACCGATTCCCACGCCGCCGTTTCCGTCGATGAGATTCGATTCCGTGCTGACAGGCGTGCCGAAGGGCATCGTCGTCTGGCCGACGACCAGGTTGAGCACATTGTTTTCGACATAAGCGGCCGGCGGCGGTCCGGGCGGTACGTTGTTGACACCGTTGAGCGTGGCCGTGACACCGCCGGCGGCATTCTGAGTGATCGTGTTGCCCTGAATGGTCAGATCCATCTGATTGACGGATGTATCCAGAATGCCGTTGCCGTTCGTGTCTTCTCCCGCATCCAGAACGCCGTTGCTGTTGGCGTCTTCGCTGACCACGACGGTGCTTTCAGCAAAGATTCCGGCACCGCCGTTCCCGGTGATCGTGTTGCCGCTGATGATGCGGTTGGATGTCGAGGGAGCCGGCTGCTGACCGGTGCCGAAGTCGATGGTTCCACCACGTTCGATGGTGAATGTGGCTCCGTTGCCACCATTGCTGCTGATCGAATTGTTCAGCAGGTTCCCGAAAATGACACCTCCGTTCGATGCCTGTGCCTGGAACCCGTCCCCCGTGTTGTTGTCGATCGTGTTGCCCTGCGAAAACGTCGCACCGCCCAGCGTGTTCATCCCGGTCCCGCCAATCGTGCTGCTGGCATCGATCATCGCTCCCGGACCATTGGCCGCCAGCCGGACACCTGTTCCGTTTCCGGTGATCGTGTTGCCCTGAATGGTCACATCTTCGGCCACCGCGTTGTCGTTCATTTCGATGTTCAGACCACGATCCGTGTTGCTGGCGATCGTGTTCTGAATGAAGGTGGACGGCCGCAGGCGAGCGGAATCCGTGGCCACGATCGTGATTCCGTTGGCCTG
>WFTL01000159.1 GCA_015485495.1 Planctomycetaceae bacterium | reverse complement strand
GGCCCCTGCTGATTTCAGCACCGGAGGCCTGCAATCCGGTTTCACCCTGATTTTCTTTTGTGCGTGCGCCGCTGCGCGCATCCCGGCGGCGCCATGTGGAGGACAACAGCTCATGCGCACCCATTTTTCCCGGCCACTGGCCGGTTTCCTGCCTGCGCCTCGCATCCGGCGCGGATTCACCCTGATAGAACTGCTCGTCGTCATCGCGATCATCGCTGTCCTGATCGGTCTCCTGCTGCCGGCTGTGCAGCAGGTCCGAGAAGCAGCCCGCCGAACGCAGTGCCGCAACCGCCTGAAGCAGATCGGTCTGGCTCTGCACAGTTACCACGACGTCCACGGCGTCTTCCCGCCCGGTTACATCGCCCGTGATGTCAGCTCATCCGATCCGGCCCCATCCGACACCGGACCGGGATTCGCCTGGGGAACTCTGCTGCTGCCGTTTCTGGACCAGAATCCTCTGTACGGGCATCTCGATTTCACAGAAGACGCAGATGATGCGCATAACCTGGATCACGCCGTGTCGGTCGTTCTGAGTGTGTTCCTGTGTCCTTCGGACCCGGCACCCCGAACGTTCTCTCTGCCGGGCGGTCCGGAACTGCCGTCCGGCAATTACGTGGGGGTTTTCGGATACGGCAACGTGTCGCTCACACCGGGAATTGGCACCGGGGTTTTCACCCGCAACCGGTCTGTTCGCATTCGGGATATCACCGACGGCACGTCGAACACGATCTGTGTGGGGGAACGGATGCACGAACACAATCATGTGGAAGGTCTGTCGCCGGTGGACGCCAACAGCACCTGGTACGCCGTCATTCCGAATGCTCGCCGGCCTGCCGGCATGACCATGCCGGCCATGACGGAAGAATCTCCGTCTCTGGTACTCGGGCACGTCGGACAGGATGCCGTGGGGATGATGCCGGCCATGCACCACACGCCGAATCACACGAATCACATCGTGAACTTCAGCAGCCTCCACGCCGGCGGCACTCACTTTCTGCAGTGTGATGGTTCGGTGTATTTTCTGAGTGACAGCGTCGGTTATGACGTGTTTCGATATCTCGGAGAACGTTCGGACGGACAGGTGATCGGACAGTTCTGACAGACGGCTCCGGCGGTGCCGGCACCGTCCGAAACCGAAGCCGGCCCCTGCCGCCGAATTCGATGCAGGGTGGTTCGACCGAACCACCCTACATTCGGATTTCCTGTTCGCTGCGGAATGCCTTGCCGGCCGATATCCAATGTCCGACACTGGACTGCTGTTCCTGTGAGCATGCCGGAGGCGAACGCGTATGACGGACGAAGAAGACGTCCTGCAGTCGATTGCGGAAGACGATTTCATTCCGGGGAGCGATGCCGCTCTGACACCGCAGCGAACGGCTCTGCGGGTCTGGCCGGCCGCCCTGCTGATTCTCGGCATGATCCTCTGCCGCCTGATGCCTTCCCTTGCAGAAGGCGTGCCGATGGTCTGGATGTTCTCTTCTTATGGTCCGCTGGTCTGCAGTGTGCTGATGCTGCTGTGGTGGATCACGTTCAGCCGGGCTTCGGTCGGCGAACGCATCCTCGGAACGACCGGACTGCTGAGTGCCTTCGGAATCACGGTTCTGACCGTCCATCCGTCCATGCTGTGGGTGGGCGTGGGACTGCTGACAATCCCCGTGGGAGTCGCTCTGTTCGGCCTGGCAGCCATCATCGTGCGCCGCCAGATGTCCGTTCAGCGCACCTTCATTATGGTGCTGCTGGCCGCTGTCGGATTCGGATGGACGGTTCTGGTCCGGGCCAACGGCATGCGCAGCGACTACACGATGGCGTTTCCCTGGCGCTGGACACCCACGATCGAAGAACGCCTGCTGGCAGACCGCAGTGAACGGGCGACCGGACGTCTGGCCGACTTCCGTTCCGAAGACGTGGAACGGTGGATCCGCAATCCGGACTGGTCCTGTTTTCGCGGAGGAACCGGAGGCATCCAGGATGAGGATCTGCCGATCGCCACGGACTGGACGGCTCATCCTCCGCAGCTTCTGTGGAAGATCCCCATCGGGCCGGGCTGGTCATCCTTTGCGGTCGCCGGCGAACTGCTGTTCACGCAGGAACAGCGGGGTTCCGACGAAACCGTCGTCTGTTACGCGGCCGATACCGGGAAGGAACTGTGGACGCAGTCCGTGCCGGCCCGGTTTGAAGAACCTCTGGGAGGCCCCGGGCCGCGGGCCACACCGACGCTCGCCGGCGGGCGCCTGTACGTTCAGGGAGCCAGCGGTCACGTGCTGTGTCTGGATCCGCGATCCGGAGACATCCTGTGGCAGCAGGATCTGAAACAGCTGGCTCAGCGTGAACCTCCCACGTGGGGATTCGCATCGTCGCCTCTGGTCATCGAATCCCGCGTCATCGTTTATGCCGGCGGATCAGACGATCGCGGCGTGTTCGCTCTGAATGCCGACACCGGGCACGTGCAGTGGTCCGCACCGGCCGGCGATCATTCCTACAGTTCCCCGGAATCGGTCGTCCTTCTGAACCGGCCGTCCATCGCCATGCTGACCAACGATGGCCTGCACCTGTACGATCCGGCTTCAGGCACCGTGCGTCTGAACTACTCCTGGCCCTGTCCGGGCTATCGCGCCGTTCAGCCCCATGTGGTCGGCCCCGCGTCGATTCTGCTGCCCACCGGCAGCGGCATGGGCACACGCCGCATCGATCTGGCCGTTTCCGACGACGGACTGACTGCTTCGGAACGCTGGACATCCATGCGGCTGAAGCCGGACTTCAACGATTTCGTCGTACACCGAGGATACGCCTGGGGATTCGACAATCGCATCCTGACATGCATCGATCTGGACAGCGGCAAAGCCCGGTGGAAAGGCGGACGGTACGGCAAAGGACAACTGATGCTGCTGTCGGCGCCGGAACTTCTGCTTGTTCTGGGAGAAAAGGGACAACTGGTTCTGGTCCCCGCCGATCCGTCCGGACATCGGGAACTGGCCCGCATCCAGGCGCTCAGCGGAAAAACCTGGAATCATCCGGTGGTGACAAACGACCGTCTGTTCGTCCGCAACGCGCAGGAAGCCGCCTGCTGGCGCCTGCCGCTGCTCAGCCGTCCGGAATTCGCCGGGACCGAACACTGATCGTCCGATGCGGCCGCATCAGTTCGGTCGATCGGACGATTCCACGGCCAGGCGGGTGTGTTCAGCGGTCGCCGCCGCGCGCAGTCCGGTGCGGTATACGTCCAGAACCAGATCCACCTGATGCGGCAGCCGTGTTGCCGCACAGCGTGTGGTCAGGTACCACGAAAGAAACGCATCGTCCCGGATCTCAGCCGCCAGCATCCGCCGCCGCAGCCGGGTGCGGTCCCCCGTGTGTCCGTGTTTTCGTTCCAGCATGCGTCGGAGTGCGGGCTGATCCAGAGCCACGTCGTACGCCGCGAACTGCTGTTTCAGCAGCCGCGCCCGGCGCACGGCTTCCCGGCGGAGCACTTCTTCCATGATCTGCCCGCCAAGTTCCTGATCCATCTTTGCGAACTCATACGGCTGCTGCCCAATGACGGCCGCCAGGGCACGCAGCCGCGTGTCGTCCGAAGCATCCGGACGGAACAGGTCGACCTGAGCCGTCGATACGACGGCCGCTTCCGTGATCTTTCCCGGCAGCTGCATAACCTGCGGCATCTGCCAGGAATAACGCACCCAGGCGAACGTCATGGCCGCCCCCAGCACGACACCTCCGACAAACCGCAGAAACGAGAACGATTCGCGCGGTGCAGACGACATGATGCAGTCTCCTCCGGATTCCGCCGTCGAACAGGAACGCTGATCCTACCACAGTCCGGGCCCGGCCGAACCGGGCGTTCCCCCGATCCGTCGGCCGACAGACGAAGCAGGCCGGTTCTGTGATCCCGCCACTCCGGACCAGGCGGCTGTTTCTGCCGATCTCCGGCCTCCGGAAGCCGACTCAGCCGGTCGCCGACACGCCGGGAGACCCGTCTTCGATCAGCTCCACGCGGCGGACATCGTCTTCCGGATCCATCAGGTTCACAGCCGTGATGCGGCTGAACACGGCGTCCGAGGTTTCCAGGACCGGTTCCGGTTCCCGGATCTCCTGCCGCACGGCCACCGGCAGAGTGACGGTGAAGACGCTGCCTTTCCCGAACTCGCTTTCCAGTTCCACGTCCCCGCCCAGCAGCCGCGCCAGTTCGCGGACGATGGACAGTCCCAGCCCGGTGCCGCCGTATTCGCGGCGCGTGTGATCGGTCTGCTGCGTCTCTTCGGACAGCGTCGCTCCCTGACGAAACTTCTCGAAAATGCTCTGCTGCTGATGCAGAGGAATCCCGATTCCCGTGTCTTCCACCGCCACTTCGAATCGGCGCAGATCCTCGTCCCCATCCGCCTCCGGCCGTTCCGGCACCTCATCGGGTTCCAGCAGACGGGAACTGACACGAACCCGTCCGCCTTCGGGAGTGAACTTGATGGCGTTGGAAAGCAGGTTCGTCAGGATCTGTCTGAGTTTGTCGCCGTCCTGATGGAGCGTGGGGACAGGAGGCTGAGCGTGGATGACACGCAGGTCGATGTTTTTCTGTTCCGCCAGCGGGGCGACCTGCTGCATGAGTCGGTCGATGAGTTCTCGAAGATCGACGGGGCCGGCCTGGATTTTCATCTGACCGCTTTCGATCTTGGCCAGATCGAGCAGATCGTTGATCTGAGTCATCAGATTGCGGCCGGACGTCTGAATGTTGCTGACGTAACGTTTTTGCCGTTCGTCGAGATTGTCGGCCGATGCCAGAATTTCGCTGAACCCCAGAATGCTGTTGAGCGGCGTGCGCAGTTCGTGACTGACCGTGGCCAGGAATTCGTCCTTGAGCCGATTGCTGTTGAACAGTTCCATGTTGGCCTGGGCCAGCAGATCGACCTTGGCATCCAGTTTTTCGGCCGCTGCCCGCAGTTCGTTGTTGATCGTCGTCACGTGCCGCAGCATGCGGTTGAACGCATGGCTGAGTTCTTCGAATTCGTCGCCCGTGGTGATTTCTGCCCGCTGAGTCAGGTTGCCCATGGCAATCGCATCGCTGACATCCTTCAGGTGCAGAACGGGCTTGACGATGATGTAGCGCACAATGATGTAGGCGGCCAGCATGGCCAGCCCCGTCGTGATGATGGCCGATCCGACCAGAACCGCGTAACTGAAGCTGAGTTCCTCTTCGACGGCCGTCAGCGGCTTGGTGACTTCGGCCACGGCCACGATCTGCCCGGCTTCGTAGGGTTCCGCATTCCATTCGCTGCCCGAACGATGGCACTGCAGACAGCCGGTTTCCGCCCGAATGGCCTCGAAGTAACGCAGCGAACGGGCTCCGTCCTCCGTCGTGCGGATCCGATGGTATTCCGGATGATCGCCCTCTTCGAAATGCAGTCGGGCCAGCGCTTCATCATCGTCGCGGGGATCTGCATCCCAGCGGTTCAGAGACCACTGGATGCCGCTGCCCTGGGGAGCCGCTTCGGTCAGCAGCATTTTGAACCGGGCGAAGTCGGAATCCGAATCGTCCACAGCGGCCGACAGAACGGCATCCGGACCGTCCGGAAAATCGCGGGCTTCCGAATGCCGCTCAAAATGCCGCAGCATCAGCAGAGGCGGCACCAGAGCCTGGACGGAAATGACTTCCTGATTGCGAACCAGCTGACTGGTCTGTGCCGCGTGGAGCCAGAAACTGCCGGTAATCAGGGCCAGCAGTGCCGCTCCGAACAGATAGCGGCACTTGCGTTCCAGACTGGTCTCTCCCAGCAGTTTTCTGAAACTTCGGTAATTGAGCACGAAACGTCACCGGATCGGGGAATCCCTGTTTTCGATCCGCTTTCCGAATGAGGTCCTCGAAGCCTGCCCGTCATGATATCCTACCCGGATCCCCCGCTGAGAAAAGGCGAATGAAGGCCGCCCCATGAACCTGGACCTCCCTGTCGTCGTGGCTGTCAGCGGAGCCAGCGGTTCCGTTTACGCACTCCGCCTGCTGCACGTCCTCCTGCAGCAGAACCGCACGGTCCATCTGGTGGTCAGCCGGGCCGGGCATCAGGTGCTGCACCAGGAAACCGGCCGGACCTTTCCGGAACGTGGAGGCGAACAGGAGTGGAAAACGCACCTGATCAGCATCTTTTCCGAACAGACCGGCACGACCGAAGCCGGCACCGCCGAAGCCGGCATGGCCGAAGCCGAGACCGCAGAAGCCCCGCCCACCCTGCCGCTGACCGGGACACTGCGGATCTTCGATCTGTACGACTTTTCGGCCTCCGCAGCCAGCGGCTCCTCTCTGACCGCCGGGATGGTGATTTGCCCCTGTTCAACCGGAACCCTGGCGGCGGTGGCCACCGGAAACTCGCAGAACCTCATTCACCGGGCCGCAGAAGTCCATCTCAAGGAACGCCGAACGCTCGTTCTGGTTCCCCGGGAAACCCCCGTCAGCCGGGTCGCTCTGACGAACATGCTGGCCGCTTCGGATGCCGGAGCCGTCGTGCTGCCGGCGGCCCCCGGCTTCTACTGCCGTCCCCGCACGATTCTCGACCTGGTGGATTTCCTCGTCGCCCGCATCTGCGATCAACTGCAGATCGACCACGACCTGGCTCCCCGCTGGGGAAGCGATGCGGCCGACTGAAACACAGCCCCCCCAGGCCCGACACCCTTCTGCCATTTCGGCACCCCGCCCATCGGGCTGTTTCTCCGATTCGCACCCACCTGAACACACAACCTGTTTGATGAGAAGGTGTTGCGCATCACGCCTCCAACACGGCACGCAGTTTGCATCTGGGCTGCCGCACTGTCCATTCCCTGCCATTGCTGCGTCGGTCGTCCGGCCTCACAACGATGGCAGACACTGGTGTTTTGATGGCCGAAGTCATTTTGACGGAAGACTCGCTGAGGAGAGACCGTGGCTAAGATCCTGACATTCGACGACGACGCTCGCAGAGGAATCCTGTCCGGCGTTTCGAAGCTTTCCCGAGCCGTCAGCAGCACGTTGGGGCCGCGCGGGCGCAATGCCGTGCTGGACAAGGGATGGGGGGCTCCCAAGGTGACCAAGGACGGCGTGACGGTTGCCGAAGACATCGATCTGGAAGACCCCTACGAAAACGTGGGCGTCCAGCTCGTTAAGGAAGCGGCATCGAAAACGAATGATGTGGCCGGAGACGGCACGACCACAGCGACCGTTCTGGCGGAAGCCATTTACCGCGCCGGACTCAAATACATCGCAGCCGGTGCCGATGCCATGGCCCTCAGCCGCGGAGCCCAGAAGGCTGTGGAAGTCATCGTGGAAGAACTGGCCCGCATTTCCAAATCCGTCCGGGCCAACGATCGGGAACAGATTGCCCGGGTGGCCGCGATTGCCGGCAACAACGATCCGGAAATCGGCGACATTCTGGCCGATGCCCTGCTGAAAGTCGGCAAGGACGGCGTGATCACGGTGGACGAAGGGCGCAACGTGGAAACGGAAGTCGAACTGGTCGAAGGGATGCAGTTCGACCGAGGCTACCTGTCGCCCCACTTCGTCACCGACCAGGATGCTCAGGAAGTTGTTCTCGAAAACTGCCGCATCCTGATTTACGAAGAAAAAATTTCCAATGCCCGCGATCTGGTTCCCCTGCTGGAAACCGTCTCCAAAGACGGGGCGCCTCTGCTGATCATCGCGGAAGACGTCGAAGGCGAGGCTCTGGCGACTCTGGTGGTCAACAAGATGCGCGGCATTCTGAGTGTGGCGGCGGTCAAGGCACCAGGATATGGCGATCGCCGCAAGGCCCAGATGGAGGACATCGCCGTTCTGACCGGCGGCAAAGCCATCTTCAAGGATCTGGGCATCAAACTGGAAAACCTGCAGCTCTCCGATCTCGGCCGGGCGAAGAAGGTGCGAATCGACGCCGACAAGACGGTCATCGTGGAAGGAGCCGGAAAGAAAGCGGCCATTGCCGGCCGGGCCGAACAGATCCGCCGCGAAATCGAAACGACCGACAGCGATTACGACCGCGAAAAGCTTCAGGAACGTCTGGCCAAGCTGGCCGGCGGAGTGGCCCAGATCAAGGTGGGTGCGGCCACGGAAACGGAAATGAAGGAACGCAAGGACCTCATCGACGATGCTCTGTCCGCCACCCGGGCGGCCATCGAAGAAGGAGTCGTCCCCGGAGGCGGTGTGGCGCTGCTGCGGTCCGCCCGCGTGCTGGATGACCTGAAGCTGAAGGGCGACGAGGCTCTGGGTGCTGACCTGATTCGCGGTGTTCTGGAAATGCCGCTGCGGATGATTGCCGAAAACGCCGGAAAAGAAGGCGCCGTCGTGGCCAATCGCATCCGCAAAGAGAAAAAAGCGTCCGCCGGATACGACGCACTCCACGATCGCTACGGCGATATGTTCAGCTTCGGCGTTGTGGACCCGACCAAGGTCGTCCGATCTTCTCTGCAGAATGCCGTCAGCGTGGCCTCACTGCTGCTCACCACCGACTGCATCGTCGTGGAAGAGCCCGAAGAAGAAACCGATGACCACCATGACGACCACCACCACGACATGGGTGGGATGGGAGGCATGGGCGGTATGGGCGGCGGCATGGGAGGCATGCCCGGCATGATGTGAGCCGGACCCGTCGCGGCGACGCGATTCTCCCGGCGGCCTGCCGCACTGCCGGTCGCCGGCCGCACTCAGGATTTTTCATTTCGTACACACTGAACCACTGGAACCACGGAGTATCTCATGAAGATCAATCCTCTCGACGATCGTGTTGTCGTTCGTGCCGGCGAAGCAGAAGAAACCACGGCCGGCGGAATTGTGCTTCCCGATGCCGCCAAGGAAAAACCTCAGCGGGGCACCGTCATCGCCGTCGGCCCCGGCCGGCTGCTGGACAGCGGTGAGCGGTCTCCGCTCAGCGTGGAAGTCGGTGACGAAGTGCTGTTCGGGAAGTACGGCGGCACGGACATCGAGATCGACGGAGAAGAAGTCAAGATTCTTCGCGAAAGCGATATCCTGGCAAAGATCGTGTGACCGAAACGGCGTCCGGCCCGGCCTTCTGCGGCTGCCCGGAATCAGGCAGTCGCGGCCGGTCCAGCCGGACAGTTCGGCACAGGTTGACCCAATCCCGGCCTGTGCCCTTTCCTGCCGCCCGGCAGGCATCCACTGACACCACCACCCCAGAAGGGACTGATCATGGCAAAACAACTTCTGTTTGACGACCAGGCACGGCTCAAGCTGCAGCAGGGCGTCGACACGCTTGGCAGGGCTGTGGCCGTGACCATGGGCCCCACCGGTCGCAACGTGATCATCGACAAGAGTTTCGGCAATCCCGTCGTGACCAAAGACGGCGTCACGGTTTCCAAAGAAGTCGAGCTGGAAGACCCGTTCGAACACATGGGCGCCAAGCTGGTGAACGAAGTCGCCAGCAAGACAAGCGATCTGGCCGGCGACGGCACCACGACCGCCACCGTTCTGGCCCGCGCCATCTATGAAGAGGGCCTGCGAAGCGTGTCCATGGGCGCCAACCCCACGGTGGTCCGCCGGGGAATCGAAAAAGCCGCCCAGGCCGCTCTGGAAAGTCTGGAAAAGCAGGCGTCTCCTGTCGAATCCCGGGAACAGGTGGCCCAGGTCGGCGCCATTTCCGCCAACAACGACCGGTCCATCGGCGACCTGATCGCCGATGCCATGGAACGCGTGGGCCGTGACGGAGTCATCACGGTCGAAGAAGGCAAGTCGAACGAAACAACGCTTGAATTCGCCGAAGGGATGCAGTTCGACAAGGGCTACATCTCTCCGTACTTCGTCACCGAAGCGGAAGGCATGAAGGCCGTTCTCGAAGACTGCCTCATTCTGCTGTTCGAAAAGAAGATTTCGAACCTGCGGGAACTGGTTCCCCTGCTGGAAAAAGTGGCCCAGGCGGGCAAACCGCTGCTGATCATCGCCGAAGATGTCGAAAGCGAAGCCCTGACGGCTCTGGTGGTCAACAAGCTGCGGGGCGTTCTGAAGATCTGCGCTGTGAAGGCTCCCGGCTTCGGAGACCGGCGCAAAGCCATGCTGGGCGACATGGCGGTGCTCACCGGCGGAACCCTCATTTCAGAAGATCTGGGAATCAAACTCGATTCCGTGGAACTGTCTCAGCTGGGAACCGCGCGGCGCGTGGAAGTCACCAAAGACAGCACCACGATCATCGAAGGAGCCGGCAGCGAAGAGGAAATCAGTGCCCGCGTCCGGCAGATCCGGGATCATATCGAAAAGACGGACAGCGACTACGACCGGGAAAAGTTCCAGGAACGGCTGGCCAAACTGACCGGCGGAGTGGCCGTCATTTCCGTGGGCGCCGCCACGGAAGCGGAAATGAAACAGACCAAAGCACGGATGGAAGACGCGCTGCATGCCACCCGGGCGGCCGTTGAAGAAGGCATCCTGCCGGGCGGCGGGGTCGCTCTGCTGCGGGCTGTGAAAGCCGTCGAAAAGGTGGAAGCCGAAGGAGACGAAGCCATCGGTGTTCAGATTCTGGCACGAGCCCTGACAGCTCCCCTGCAGCAGATCGCATCCAACTGCGGGGAAGACGGAGCCGTTGTGGCCGATGAAGTCAGCCGTCTGAAAGGATCGAACGGCTTCGATGCGTCCCGGGGCGAGTACGTCGACATGCTGGAATCCGGAATTCTGGATCCCTGCAAAGTGGTCCGCAGTGCTCTGGCCAACGCCGCGTCGATCGCCGGACTCATGCTGACAACTCAGGTTCTGGTTACCAAAACGGACGACGCGGACGGCAACGAACAGCCGGCTGTCGCGGGAGCCGTGCGGTAACGCCGTCGGGCTGTCTGTCACATCGCCGCCGTCTGCGGGCTGTGCGGACAGGCCGGAAACCCGTCCCAGCGAATGGTTCACGGGACACCGCCTGGTGTCCCGTTTTTCTTGAAACAGACCCGCATGGCACCGCCCTCGTACCGGCGGAGGACTCTGCATGTCATCTCAGCGCGACTACTACGAAATTCTGGGAGTCGCCCGGGATGCTTCGGCAGCGGAAATCAAGAAGGCCTACCGCAAAATCGCCCTCAAATATCACCCGGACCGGAACCCGGGAGACGAAGAAGCAGTGGCCCGCTTCAAAGAGGCTTCCGAGGCCTTTGATGTTCTCAGCGACGAAACGAAGCGAGCCCGCTACGACCGTTACGGTCATGCCGGAGTGTCCGGATCCGGCGGGGCCGGCGGATTCCACGATCTGAACGATATCTTCAGTGGCTTCGGCGATATCTTCGAAGGCTTCGGCTTCGCATCGTCCGGACGCAGTTCCCGCAGCGGAGCCCGCCGCGGAGCATCCCTGCAGACACGTGTGGAAATCGACCTGGTCGAAGCGGCCACCGGCTGCACCCGCGAACTGCATATTTCCCGCCGGGAAACCTGCGACACCTGCGACGGGTCCGGGGCCCGCCCGGGAAGCCGCCCGGTCACCTGTTCCACCTGCGGAGGCCACGGACGGGTCGTCCGGTCCCAGGGATTCTTCCAGATGCAGACGACCTGCCCGGCCTGCCGGGGAGACGGCCAGACGATTGCCGACCCCTGCCCGGACTGCAGCGGCAGCGGCCGGCAGATGCGGGAAGTCGTTCGAGAAGTCAAAATTCCGGCCGGTATCGACAGCGGCATGCAGCTGTGCCTGCGGGGAGAAGGCGAAGCCGGCGTCAAAGGCGGTCCGCGCGGGGATCTGTATGTGGACATCGAAGTCCGGTCCCACCCGCTGTTCGAACGTGACGGCCAGGACCTGCTGTGCCGCGTGCCGGTGACCTATTCCCAGGCTGTTCTGGGAGCCGAACTGCATATTCCCACACTGAACGGACGCCTGGATTTCACACTGGAACCGGGAACGCAGCCGGGATCGGTCACGCGAATTCCCGGCAAAGGCCTGCCGGACCCCAGATCCGGGGACCGCCGGGGAGACCTGCTCGTGGAAATTCAGGTCGAAGTTCCTCGAAAAGTGTCGGGACGGCAGGAAGAACTCCTTCGCGAACTGGCTGAACTCGAAGCGGCCGACGTGATGCCTCACCGGAAGTCGTTCTTCGAACAGGTGAAGGAATTTTTTGGTGGCGGCGAAGACCATGATGAGTGATGTGAACCATGACTGACCGACCTGATGAACCCGTGAATGATGTTCCGGCCGATGAATCGGAAAACACCGCAGCGTCTTCTTCTGAAGCGGGCGGCAGTGCCGAATCGGAAAACGAAGCGGCACCGGATGAACTGCGGGCCCGAATTGCCGACCTGGAAGACCGGCTGCTGCGCGAACAGGCAGAAATGGAAAATTTCCGCCGACGCTCCAGCCGCGACGCGATGGAAGCCATGAAGTACCAGGCGCTGCCGGTCGTTCGCGACCTGCTGCCGGTCCTGGACAATCTGGACCGCGCCATTCAGGCCGCCGAACAGACCGGCGACGTGGCCCGCCTGCTGGAAGGAATCCGCATGGTCGCCACACAGCTCAAAGACACCCTGCGCGCCCATGCGGCCGAACCGATCGAAGCCGAAGGACAGCCCTTCGACCCGAATCTGCACGAAGCGGTCAGTCAGGTTGCCACGGCAGACTGCCCGCCCATGACGGTGGTCCAGGTCGTGGAAACCGGATACCGCATGCACGACCGCGTTGTTCGCCCGGCCAAAGTCATCGTCAGTTGTGCTCCGTCCGATCCGGCTCCGGATTCCGGGCCGTCTTCGGAATCCGACACAGAAAACAACGATCACCAGGAGTAACCTCATGCCGACTTACGAATACCGCTGCAAAGCCTGTTCGCACGAATGGGAAGCCTTTCAGCCGATCACAGCCCGACCGCTCCGAAAATGTCCCGACTGCGGACGTCTGAAGGCAGAACGGATCATCAGTGCCGGAGGCGGCATCCTGTTTCGCGGATCCGGCTTCTACCAGACCGACTACCGCAGCGAATCCTGGAAGAAAGGCGAAAAGGCTGATAAGAAGGCTCAGGAATCCTCCTCGTCCGACAGCAAATCTTCATCGAACGGAACCGCGTCGCAGTCGAAATCGTCGTCCGCGGCCCCTTCGTCCTCCTGAATGAAATTCCGCCATGCATCCCCGCCTGCATCCTGTCGTTCAGCAGATTCTGCAGAGACATGATGTGTCCGGGGAAACGATGCGGGACTGCATCGGCCTCATCATGGACGGTGCATGCAGCGAGCTGGACATTGCCACCCTGCTGACTGCGCTGGCCGCCAAAGGCCCGTCCGTCGATGAGCTGGCCGGAGCCGCTCAGGCGATGCGCGACCGGGCATCCGGAGTCGACGCGCGGCGCCGCCCGCTGCTGGATACGTGCGGAACGGGCGGAGACCGACTGCACACCTTCAACATCAGCACGGCCACGGCCATCGTCGCGGCCGCCTGCGGCGTGCCGGTCGCCAAACACGGAAACCGCAGCGTTTCCAGCAGCAGCGGGTCCGCCGATGTGCTGGAAACGCTGGGAGTTCATATCCAGCTCACCCCCGAACAGGCCGCCGCCTGCCTGGACGATATCGGAATCACCTTCTGTTTCGCCCCTGTTGTGCATGGAGCCATGAAGCATGCGGCTCCCGTCCGCCGCGCTCTCGGATTCCCCACCATCTTCAACCTTCTGGGCCCCCTGACCAACCCCGCCCGCGCGGAATATCAGCTCCTGGGCACCGCCCGAACGGCACACGCCCGCCTGATCGCTCATGCCCTCAGCCGCCTCGGCTGCCGCCGCGCTCTGGTGGTGTGCGGCAACGACGAACTCGACGAAGTGTGCCTCTGGGGCCCCACCACGGTGTTCGATGTCACCGCCGATCAGGTCGATCAGTACGAATGGCAGCCGGAAGATTTCGGCCTGAACCGCTGCGATGTCCGTTCCGTCCAGGTGGACACGCCCGAATCCAGCGCCCGCCTCATTGAACAGGTCCTCGCCGGAACCCCGTCACCGGCTGCCGATCTGGTCACGGCCAGTACCGCCGCAGCCCTGCTGGCCGCCTGTGCCGTCGAGTCTCTGGCGGAAGCCGTCCGCCAGGCCCGGCAGGCCCTGGATTCCGGTGCCGCCCGGAACAAACTGCAGGAACTGATCGACTGGACGCAAAATCACCGCTGAAACCCGGCGGCTGAAGCTCTGTCGCCATCGCCCCCGGCCGTCACCTGCCGTGTGCCGCAGCCGCTCGAATCCAGAAGTTGCTCAGCGCCGCCGCCGCCGCGGATACGGAAAACGAACGACGCACAGTGGCTGCGGCCCGCCGGGCCCGCCGATTCATGTCCTGCCGGTCACGCAGACACCGATCCAGACTCTCCGCCAGAACATCCACGTTGCCGGCCGGTACGAGAACCGCTGATCGGTCATCCACGATCTCCCGGGTTCCGCCGACGTCTGTTGCAACGATGGGCAGTTCACTGGCGGCCGCTTCCAGAAGAACCCGTCCCAGCGGTTCCTGCCGCGCCGGATGCACCAGACAGTCGGCTGCGTTCATCCACTGCTGAACATCCGCCCGCCAGCCCATGCACCACAGATGCCGCGACCGGCCCGCATCCGCGAACACGCTGTGAATCTGCTGTTCATAATCGACCGATTCCGCTTTGCCCGAATACCGCTCCCCCAGCAGAATCCAGTGCAGATTCTCATGCGTCGGCAGCAGCCGCACGAGGGCACGCGCCAGATCGAGCTGTCCTTTTCGCAGACAGATCTGTCCCACCGTCAGCAGCACCACGTCGTCGGGATCCAGACCCGGCAGCAGCCGTCGGCGCAGACCGGACGCCGAACGCGTCCGGAATCGTTCCGGATCGACCCCGTTGTAAATCACGTCGACCGATCGCGGATCCAGCCCCTGCTGCACATGACAGTCCCGCGTGGCCCGGGACACGGCCGCCAGGCGATCCAGACACCCCAGATGATTCACCGCCCGCCCGCTGAGTTTCATGATGTCCCGAAGATGCCCCGTACAGGCACAGTCCGGCCAGGCGTTCCGCAGTTCTCCCAGCAGCCGACTCATCGCCAGACTGTTGGCGTGAATCACGTCCGGCCGCACCGTTCGCACGATGCGGTCAAGCTGCTGAAACACGTCCGCAACAGGTCGGCGCGTCCCCACCCCGGTTCTCACGGACAGCGGCCGCACCGGCACCGCCCGTTCCCGCAGCCGCGCCGCCAGCGGCCCGTCCGCCGGTCCGGCGGCCGTGAAAAGCAGATGCGCCCGCAGCTTCTGGTCATCCAGAACGGCCAGCATCGAATGTTCGCCGCCGCTGAGCGAAGGGAATTCGAACAGCAGCAAAACATGGAGCGATGCGGAACCCGGAGCGTGTTCCGGTGCGTGGTGATGTCGAGACTGCATCAGAAACCAGGGTCGGGCAATCGAAACTCAGCGGCCGCCGCGTTCCCGACGATTCCGGATCCGCTGCTCCCTGATCATTCCTCCGGCTTCCGGGGCACTTCCGGCATCCGGCCGTTTCTCAGGTCGATAGCAGTCCACACATGAGCGTTCTCGCCGAACACATACATCACGTCTCCGTCCTGCAGTCTGACCAGATGACTCGTCAGCATGGGAGCCGGCTTTCGGCCCCGGGGGAGCACCAGCCTGTCCCATTGGCCCGTTCGGGAAGAGTAGGCATACACCGCGGTCCCATGAGTAAAAGCAACCATCCCTTTGACAACCATCGGTTCGATCTGTGCATCCGACAGCGGGAGAATGTCGATTTGACTCCACGCACCACGTTCAAAACTGTACGCGGAGGCCACTTTGCGATCCTGTGAAATCGCCACCATCACACGATCGGTAATGATCGTGATCGGACCGTGATCTTCCAGCGATTCGGCGTTCGCAATCGCCCCGCTGTCCAGAGACGCGAGCACAGCAGCAACGACGGATGTCGTGAACACAATCATCTGCAGGATCCTTTCAGAAAAAGGGAGGTCAGCGGTTCCGACGAACGCTCAGGACAACAGGGGTGGCGTGGACCAGATCGAGCGAACCGAATGACGATGCACTCCCTTTCCAGTTTATCACGCTGTGCGTCACCGCTCTATTGAGGTCCCCCTGGCGTATTCTGAAAACCGGGCGATCTGTCATGAGAGTCTCAACGGCCTGCCCGCAGGCACAATCGCCGCGGACTGCGACGACCGTTTCCCTACTCCCATGACTCAACAGGAATTCACGGCAGGAAACGTCTTCCGCCTGCCGACGCTCTCTGGAAAACCCCTGTTCGTTGACGCACGCAGCTAGAAAACGTCAGCAGGAAGCGTGTCGACTTCCGCGGTCTCGACAATCCCCTGTGCACCGTCCATGATGCACCCGACGGAACCAGTCTGCCGGAAGCGTCCCCGAAAGAGACCACCATGACACGAACTCTCTTCGTCCTGCCCGTTCTGATGGCATTGAATCTTTTCCCGAACGATCTGATCACTGCCGCAACACCTGCGTCGGCCGAAGTGCCGTCTTGTGTCGAACCGGCCGGAGCATTTCCACGACGACGGACGGAATGCGTCAGCAGATCAGTGCTCCGTACCAGCTCAGTCAGCACGGCATTCATGCGGACTCCACCGGGCGACGTCGGCAGGGGCGTCGGAGAACAACAGACGCATGACGCACAGCGCCGCAGTCCGCCCAGGCGTTCTCGCTTCTCGCAAGAGAAGCGGAACAGGCGGAACACGTGGATCACAGGAGCGCAACTCGCCATCCGCCTGCTGCCGAACGATCCCATTCTCATCGCTCATCGCGGTCTGCTGCGTCACGCTCCGGAAAACACACTGCCGGCATTTGCAGGCTGCCTGGAACTGGGCTTCGGCTTCGAACTGGACATCCGCACAACCAAAGACGGCAGACTGGTCGTCCTGCACGAAGACACGCTGGCTCACACCACAGACGGTCCGGACCGGTCCGTCCGTCGGTTCACGCTGTCCGAACTGAAAACGTTCGATGCCGGCTCGTGGTTCCATCCACGCTTCGCCGGCGAGCGTGTTCCGACCCTGGAAGAAACATTCGCTCTCATCCGACAGCGCCGTCGCGGACGCACCATCATCGCTCTCAACATCAAAGACATCACCCGGGGCGGAGAAAAACGTCTGGTGGAACTGATCGAGAAGTACGACCTGTTCAGCGACACCTTCGCCTTCGACCAAAGCGACGAATGCAGCCGTCGGCTGAAGGCGCTGAATCCGCAGATGCGCATCGGCGCGAATGTCAGCCGAAACACGTTCGAGATGCGCCTGAAGGAGGGCCTGCTGGATGTCTTCCTCGTGACTTTCATCCCCCTCCCGGAAGAAGTGCAGCGTCTGCATCAGCACGGCAGACAGGTCGTCTTCAACTTCGCCGGCAGCGGCGATGTCCGGCGCAACCCCGCCGCATGGGACCGGGCCCGTCAGGCCGGCATCGACGGCCTTCTGACCGACTTCCCTCTGGAATGTCAGCGCCACTGGCAGGACGAGAAGGAAGGCAGAAGCCGAAAATAAGGCTCACCGATGATCCATGAGAGCCGAGAAAAACGTGTATGCGCACGGTGAACGACAGCATGCAGGCGGCAGGCCGGATCCAGGAACAGTGGAGGGCCCCGCTCAGTCGGGGCCGTCGATGACACAGACGCGACAGAGCGCGTCCCTCCACAGAACGTTCGGATGGGACGGAACCCGTTCCTCCAGCAGGCAATGGCATGCATACGGCGGATTGCAGGCACTGGCCTGCGGATTTCCAGACGCGACCGGAAATCAGAGCGGAAGGCGGCGAGGCCTCCGGTGCGTACGCTCACCCACACACCGACCAGACGGCTTGCGCCGCTCCGCTGTCATTACCACTGCCGCGTGGCCGCGCTGCTGCTGGATCGGCGCCGCTCCGCTCCTGGATCCGGCCTACTGGCCTGTCGATCACCGTGCGCATTCTCTGTGACACGCCGATGCGTTCACAGAACG
>WFTL01000158.1 GCA_015485495.1 Planctomycetaceae bacterium | reverse complement strand
GGCAGGAAAGCGATGACGCCCTCCCCTGCGGCTGTCCGCAGGGAATCTGAGCAAAAACGGGGAGGAACCGGACACGGCCCGGGGCGGGGGCTGCCCCGTGTTCTCTTTCTTCGTCTTCCGGCTTCTCATTCACCGGATTCCTCAGAGAACAGCGCCGGAGCGTAGCGGACGACCGGGTTTTGCGGGGACACTGATGCCGTTCGGCCCGTCGTGTGGGCGTGTCGCCCGTTTCCAGCAGGAGGAATCGCAAGATGTCTCAGGAAGCCTGCGTCTTCGAAGCCATTCGGACGCCCCGATCGCGCGGCAAAGCGAACGGAGAACTGCATGAGGTCAAACCGATCGACCTTCTGGTGACTCTGATGAACGAACTGACGCGGCGGACGAACCTGGACACGTCGCAGATCGATGATGTCATTCTCGGCTGTGTCACGCCCATCGGAGATCAGGGAGCCGACATTGCCAAGTCGGCGGCTCAGAAAGCCGGCTGGGACATCGACGTTCCGGGCGTGCAGATCAACCGGTTCTGTGCGTCGGGCCTGGACGCGGTCAACACCGCTGCCATGAAGGTGCGTTCCGGCTGGAACGATCTGGTTGTGGCCGGCGGAGTGGAAAGCATGAGCCGGGTGCCGATGGGGTCTGATGGCGGCCCGTTTGCTCTGGATCCGGTGACCAACTGGGAAACGCATTTCGTCCCCCAGGGAATCGGGGCTGATCTGATCGCGACGCTGGAAGGATTCAGTCGGACCGATGTGGACACATACGCCGTTCAGTCGCAGCGCCGCGCCGCGGCTGCACGGGATGCCGGCTTTTTCGATCGATCGGTCGTTCCTGTCCGTGACATGAACGGACTGACGATTCTTGAGCGGGACAGTTACATACGCCCCGACACGACGCTGGAAGGGCTGGCGGAACTGCGTCCGTCGTTCGCGATCCCCGGCGACATGGGATTCGACTTCGTGGCTCAGGTGAAATACCCGCACGTGGAACGCATCAACCACGTGCACACGGCCGGGAATTCGTCGGGAATTGTGGATGGAGCGGCCCTCGTTCTGGTGGGCAGCGAAGACAAAGGGAAACAGCTCGGTCTGAAGCCGCGGGCCCGCATTCGATCGGCCGCTCTGGTGGGAACGGATCCCACCATCATGCTGACCGGTCCCGGCCCGGCCGCTCACAAGGCACTGAAACTTGCCGGGATGCAGGTCAGCGACATCGATCTGTTCGAAATCAATGAAGCCTTTGCCAGTGTCGTACTGCGATTCATGAAAGATCTGGATCTGACCAGCGACGACAATGTCAATGTCAACGGCGGAGCCATTGCGATGGGCCATCCGCTGGGAGCGACCGGAGCCATGATTCTGGGGACTCTTCTGGATGAAATGGAACGGGCAGACAAAACAACCGGTCTGGTGGCTTTGTGTGTCGGCGGTGGTATGGGCATCGCCACGATTCTGGAACGGGTCTGAAAGCCCCTTCTGCGGCACACCGGTGCCCGCCCGGCTTTCTCCTCATGGTCCGCCGGTTTGAGCACGACCGGCAGTTTCTGAACACCCCCTGCTGAGGAACACTGCGAACATGTCCATCTCCTGGGAAAAAGACTCCGACGGAATCGTGCTGCTGACCATGGATCTGCAGGGATATTCGGCCAATGTGCTGAATGACGATTTCTTCCGGGCCTTCGATGATGTTCTGCAGAAACTGGAATCGGACGACACGGTCCGCGGCGCCGTTTTCCTCTCGGGAAAGAAGCTGTGGGTGGCCGGAGCCGACATTGATTCTTCATTCGGATCGGATGACCCGCAGTACTATTTCGACAGCTGTCAGCTCATCAAGACGCGGTTTCGTCGTCTGGAAACACTGGGAAAGCCGGTGGTTGCCGCTTTGAACGGAACGGCTCTGGGAGGCGGACTGGAGCTGGCGCTGGGCTGTCACCGGCGAATCGCCATCGACGATGACCGCATTCGTTTCGGGTTTCCTGAAGTCAGTCTGGGGCTGCTTCCAGGAGCCGGCGGAGTCGTCCGCACGGTTCGCCTGATCGGCCTGCAGAACGCCATGGAATGGCTCAGCCAGAACAGAAAATACACGCCCCAAAAAGCGCTCAAAGCGGGCATGATTCATGCTCTGGCAGCAGACCAGGATGATCTGATCCGCCAGGCGAAGGAATGGATTCGCGACAATCCGAATGCTCAGGCTCCCTGGGATGCCGACGAACGTTATCGCATTCCCGGGGGATCCCCGTCGCATCCCCGGGTCGCTCAGATGCTGGCGATCGCACCGGCGATGGTGCGCAAAGAAACCAAAGGCATCTACCCGGCTCCTCCGGCCATCATGGCCGCGGCTGTTGAAGGAGCTCAGGTGGATTTCGAGACAGCCGAGCGCATCGAATCGCGTTACTTCGCGAAGCTGGCCACCGGTCCGGTCAGCCGCAATATGATCACCGCGTTCTGGACTCAGCTCAATCAGATCAAAAAAGGCCAGAGCCGGCCGCAGAACATTCCGCCGCAGGAAACCCGGCGCGTGGGTGTTCTGGGAGCCGGACTGATGGGGCATGGAATCGCCTATGTCACGGCCGCTGCCGGCATGGACGTCGTGATGACGGACCGGGATCAGGAATCCGCCGACAAAGGTCGTGAACGGATTGCCGGTATTCTGAAGCAGCAGACCGAACGCGGACGCCTGGATCCGTCGGAGGCCGATGCGATTCTGCAGCGCGTCACCGCCACAGCCGATTATGATCGCCTGAGCGGCTGCGATCTGATCATCGAAGCGGTCTTCGAGAATCGCGAACTGAAAGCGAGTGTCACTCAGGCCGCCGAAGCCGTGATGGATGCGGCCGGTGTGTTCGCATCGAACACCTCCACCCTGCCGATCACCGGACTGGCGGAAGCCAGCAGCCGCCCGGAGAAGTTCATCGGACTGCACTTCTTCTCGCCGGTGCACAAAATGCGTCTTGTGGAAATCATTCTGGGAGACAAAACAGACGATTCCACACTGGCCAAAGCATTCGATTATGTTCTGCGGATCGGCAAAGTGCCCATCGTGGTGAACGACAGCCGGGGTTTTTATACGTCGCGCGTGTTTTCCACCTGGACGAACGAAGGCATGAAAATGCTGCTGGAAGGCCAGCATCCGCACTCCGTGGAAATGGCCGGACTGCTGGCCGGGATGCCGGTGGGCCCGCTGGCTGTCATGGACGAAATTTCCCTGGAACTGGCCAGTCACATTCGTCAGCAGACCCTGGAAGACCTCCGGGCTTCCGGTCAGCCGGATACTCCCCTCGCGGCCGCTCAGCGCGGCGATCATGCGGCCCCGGTCATCGAAAAAATGCTGAGTCTGAAGCGGCCGGGGCGGGCCGGCGGAGGCGGCTTTTACGAGTACACCGACGAAGGGAAACATCTGTGGCCGGAACTGACCACCGTGTTCATGAACGGCCAGCCGCAGCTGCCCATGCAGGAAATGATCGATCGCATCATCTGGATTCAGGCGGTGGAAACGGCTCGCTGCATGGAAGAAGGCATTCTGAAAAATGCGGCGGATGCGAATCTGGGAGCGATTTTCGGATGGGGCTTTGCACCGCAGCACGGCGGCCCCCTGCAGTTCATCAACAGCTGCGGAGTATCGGCCTTCGTGGATCGTGCCGAAGAACTTGCGGCCGCCTGGGGAGAACGATTCGAACCCCCGGAACTGCTGCGGACCATGGCCGCTGAAGGCCGCACGTTCACCTGATGCGGTCTCTGCTGTCCGTCCGGTGTGTCGGTAATCGGAATTCACGACACGCCGGATGCGGTGATGTTCACGCAGCCTGCTGTTCTGCCGTGTCCGGATCATCGCACAGTGCCTGCACGACGCGCTCCATCGCCATGCCGCGTGAACCTTTCACCAGCACGACATCACCCGGAGTGGCCACGCACGACAGAACGTTCAGCAGGACCGGCAGGCTGTCGCATACGGAAATTCGGTCGATGGGGCCGCCGGCTGACAGATAACCGGCGGCCACGTCGGCAGCGAACGATCCGAACACCGCCGTGTGATCGATGCGTTCGGCGGCCAGTTGTCTGCCGACCGTTCGATGGAATATCCCGGCCTGCGGCCCCAGTTCCAGCATGTCGCCCAGGACGGCGATGCGCTGTCCGGATGTCGGCCATCTGCTGAGTGATTCGATGGCAGCCTGGACACTGGCGGGATTCGCGTTGTAGGTGTCGTCAATGACGCGGATGCCGCAGGCGGTCTGCCGAAGCCGATGCCGTCCGGGCAGGGGCTGAAAACGATCCAGTCCTTCCTGGACAGCGCCTGTCGACATGCCGATTTCCTGAGCTGTCGCCAGGACCGCAGCCACAGATGTCAGGTGGTGCGGGCCGCATACGGGAATGCGCCAGGAAACGCCGCTGCACTGAACTGTCAGACCGCGGTCGTGGGCGGAACGGATCCGACAGCAGACATCTGCATCTCGGGATGTACCGAATGTGACGGTCCGGCAGCGGCTGACGGACCGCATCGCGGCCACAGCCGGATCATCGCTGTTGAGAAAGACGGTGCCGTGGCGCGGAAGAGACACCACCAGTTCGGCCTTCGTCGCCGCAACCGCCTGCACAGATCGAAAGGTCTCCAGGTGGGCCGGAGCGACACGTGTGACGATGCCGAATTCCGGCACCGCAATGCGACACAGTGCCGCAATGTCACCGGTTCGACCGGCTCCCAGTTCGACAGCGGCGAATTCGGACTGAGCGTCCATCAGCAGCACGCTGAGCGGCACGCCGAGTTCATTGTTGTAGCTGGCCGGACTCTGGATGACGCCGTGCGATACGGACAGCACAGTGGACAGCATGTGCCGTGTGGTTGTCTTCCCGACGCTTCCGGTGATTCCGATCACCCGAGAATCGCTTCGCAGCCGGTTGGCCCGGGCCAGCTTCTGCAAAGCCTGAACCGGACAGTCGACCACGAGCACCGGCCCGGTTTCCTGTGCGGCTGCTTCCGATGCCGCCACAACCACAGCTCCCCGGCGACGAGCCGTTTCGGCGAACCGGATCCCGTGCGTGCGGGTGCCGGGCAGAGCGAAAAACAGGCATCCGGATCCGGCATGCCGGCTGTCGATCACTGCCCGATCGACGATGCCGGACGGACTGACAGCCCCCCGGATGGCGGCTCCCGTGATTCGGCAGACTTCGCGAATGGAAACAGGATGCATGGCATCTCGGATGGGGATCGGTGTATCAGCGACAGATGGAAACTGATTCCGGGCAGGAACAATCGGGCCGGTGGGCTGATGCCGCCGGGGCGGCCGAAACATCCCTCAGAATGTCCCGCACCACCGCCCGGTCATCGAAAGCGATCAGGCGATCACCGACGGTCTGGATGGTTTCGTGTCCGCGTCCGGCGATGACCACACAGTCGCCGGGCCGAGCCGTACGGCATGCCAGATCGATGGCTGCCCGGCGATCCGGGCATTCCTGCACCGGGTTTCCGGAACGCATTCCGGAACGGATCTGACGAATGATGTGTTCCGGTGATTCCGATCGCGGATTGTCGGAAGTCAGAATGACATGATCGGCCGCCCGGGCAGCCAGGCCCATCTGAGGACGTTTGTCGGCATCCCGATCGCCGCCGGCACCGAAAACACAGATCACCCGTCCCGATGTCAGGAAACGAACGGTCTCCAGGCATCTTTCAAGGGCATCGGGAGTGTGCGCGTAATCGACATACACATCGAAGGGCTGTCCTGCTTCGATGCGTTCCAGACGGCCCGGAACACACTTCACCTGTGCCAGACCGTCTCGAATGGCACCGTGATCCACGTTCAGCCGATCAGCCAGTGCGGCAGCCATGAGGGCATTGAATGCATTGTGAATGCCGATCAGGCGGATCGAAACCTCCATGACGACTCCACGAAGCACCAGCCGCAGGGACTGTTTCCGTCGGGTCTGTCTGAGGACTTCGAAGCGGAAGTCCGCGTTCGGGCACTGTCCGCACACGAATGCCGGACGTGCCAGCATGCCGGATTCGTGCAGAACGCGACATCCTTCGTCATCGCCATTGATCAGAATCCGTTCCGATTCGGGCAGATGGCCGGCCAGCCTCGCCTTGGCATTCCGGTAGCTGTGCAGTGTTCCATGATAGTCCAGGTGATCGTGAGTGATGTTGGTGACGGCTGCTGCCGCCAGACGCAATTCGCCGCAGCGCCCCTGCTGCAAAGCATGGCTGCTGATTTCGAGAACGACGTCCTGCACGCCGTTCCGGACCATCTGCTGCATGAGGCGAGCCTGTTCGGCGGCATCGGGAGTCGTCAGAGAAGCGGGACAGGACCGGCGACCGTCGTGGTATTCGATGGTTCCCAGAAGCCCCGTCCGGCGACCGGCCGTCACCAGAATGTCTCGCAGCAGCCACGCGGTCGTCGATTTGCCATTGGTTCCCGTGATCCCCGTCAGTCTCAGTCTGTGATGCGGGTTTCCTCGACACGCCATGCAGAGACGAAACCAGGCTCGTGAACTGTCCGCCACCACCGCCTGGGGAACCGGAAGCGATTCCAGTGGTCGTTCCACGACGACTGCGGCAGCCCCCCGGCGGACGGCATCGGCGGCAAACTGATGTCCGTCACAGCGGCTGCCCGAAAGGGCCACGAACACACTGCCGCGACGGACCTGCCGACTGTCACAGGTGACGTGCGAAAAGATGATGCCGGAATCGTTCGTCAGAACAGCATCGGGCAGGCAGGCCCTGAGCGACACGGGATGCGGATTCATTCCGTCGGTCCACGCAGATGAGGGGACGGCCGATCCGGAAGGCCGCCGGGGTGTCCGGGATTCTGTCGCCGGACAACCGGACCGTCAACAGCATCCCGGAATGCCGCCAGCAGGCGAAGGCGGGTGTCCGGCATCGGGATGCGTGAATTCTTTGAGTCTGCTGCAGCGGGCCGCTACACTGGCGTCTTTCGATTCTTCACTGCCTGGAAAACCCCGATGCTGTCTCAAACCCGTCGCGACTTCCTGTCTGCCACGGCCGTCATGGCCGCTGCTTCGATGACGTCCGTATCCCGCGGAGCTGCTTCAGCAGCCCACACGACACCGCCTTTTCGAATTTCTCTGGCCGAATGGTCTCTGCACAAAGCCCTGTTCGCCGGAAAGATGGATCACCTGGATTTTGCTGTTCGGGCGAAGCAGGAGTTCGGCATTGAGGCCGTGGAGTATGTCAACAGCTTCTTCAAAGACAGGGCCCGCGACGCGGACTATCTGGCTGAAATGAACCGCAGAGCTGCTGACAACGGTGTCACCTCGCTGCTCATCATGATCGATGGAGAAGGCAAACTGGGACATCCGGACACTGCCCAGCGGCAGAAGGCCGTGGAAAACCACCATCGCTGGGTGGAAGCCGCCAAAACGCTCGGCTGCCATTCCATTCGTGTCAACGCAGCCAGCAGCGGCAGTTACGAGGAACAGATCCGCCTGGCCGCGGACGGGCTGAGATCTCTTTGTGAATTCGCAGATGGTCACGACATCAATGTCATCGTGGAAAACCACGGTGGCCTGTCGTCCAACGGGGCCTGGCTGGCCGCCGTGATGAAGACAGTCGATCACCCGCGCTGCGGAACTCTGCCCGATTTCGGCAATTTCCGGATACGTGGCGATGAATGGTACGACATGTATCAGGGTGTCCAGGAACTCATGCCATTTGCCCGGGCGGTCAGTGCGAAGTCCTGGGACTTCGACGACAATGGAAACGAAACGAAAATCGACTATCACCGCATGATGAAGATCGTCCTGGATTCCGGATACCGCGGCTGGGTGGGCATCGAATATGAAGGCCGTCGTCTGCCGGAACCGGACGGAATTCTGGCCACGAAAGCGCTTCTGGAACGGGTGCGCGATGAACTGAGCTGACAGGAGCAGCCGTTGTCCTGTCTCTGCGGCCCCCTCTCGGACAGGCAGCCGGCGTGTGCAGGGCGTGTCTGCCGGCAGAATCTGCGCTCAGCCGTCCCTGCTGAATCCGGCCGGCGGCCCCGTTTGTCTTTCCGACCGGCAAAGTCCGCGCAGACGGTCGATCACCTTCAAGTTGCAGCGTCTGCGTGATCGATACGATCGAAACCGGGCATCTGTTCCGCCCGTTCTGCGGTGGGCAGTGCGCTGACAGCACTGAATGCGGTCAGCACCGTTTCGAACCATGCAGTCCGTCTGAAGATCACACGGAGGTCGGGGGATGAATTTTCAGAAGACACGACTGTGCCTGCTGGCTCTGGTTGCCTGCGCCGCCATCGCGGCCGGTGTGTGGGCCGATGATCCGGCTTCTGACGTGTGGAACTTTTCCTCCCCGGCTCTTTCTCCTCCGGTGACCGGGACACAGTTCCCGCGGTTGCAGCAGCCACGACGTTCGGGACTGTCAGGCGGTTCCATGCGGCTGTTTTTCTCGGCGAACGGTGCACCGGAATCGGAACCGGCAGCCGTTGAAGGTTCCGATGTCGATCGGTGGTCCGGGCAGAAACAGGCATCCGGTCGGCCGAACGCGGCGGCCGGATCCCGGGCCTCGGCGGAAACATCGACGGTGAAGGACTCTTCGTCACCGGCACCGGCTGCACGGCGGTTCCGGATGGAAATTCGACCGGCGGATCAGACGAAAACACGTCCTGCGCCAACAGATGATCCGGCAGGCGAAGTGTTCATCGCACCGCATGCAGACGATGACAGAACGGTGCCGGCCGTGATTCCGGCCGATCACACCGTGGTGGAATCGGACTCCGGTTCCGAATCGGCCATTCGTCCGGTTGCTGCGGTGCGGGAACCTCCTTCTGCATTTCCTGCAGCGGGCGGGGAGGACGACGTTCCTGTGTTGTCGTTCGACACGCCGGAAATGTCCGATGAAGACGATGCGGATCTTCCGGATTTCTCCGAATTCGAATCGCCGGATCTCGGTTCCGACAGCGGGCTGTCGAACCACGCGGACGCGCCTGCAGACGAGAACGTGACGGCCGGTGAATCCTCCGGTGCTGCTGATGCGGCCGTACCGGACACGGATTTCTCGCAGGCAGATCCAGATGCACGTGCTTTCCTGGAGGGCGACACACCGGCTTCGGCCGTCCTGTCTTCCGGGAAATCGGCCGATGCTTCTGCCAGTGTGCTGCCCCACACCGACATTTCCGGGCTGCCGACGACACACACGGGAGCTCAGACGCCCACGGTCCAGGTGCGCTGGGTCGGTGCGGACACACTGAATGTGGGACAGCAGACCCGGTGTTCTCTGACAGTGACCAACACGGGCAGCAGTCTGGTGCGGAATGTCGTTCTGGAAGCTGCTGTTCCTCCCGGGATCGATGTGGTGAGTGCCCGGCCGGCCGCTCATCCTGGAACGGCGCGCTGGTCGGTCGGTGATCTGAGTCCGGGCGGCGAATTCATGGTTGATCTGGTACTGCTTCCGCGCCGCCGCGGAAACACGGCGCTGAATGCGTTTGTCCGTTTCACCGGATACGCCACTTCGGCCGTTGCCGTTCAGGAACCCGTTCTGGAACTGAACCTGGCCGGTCCGTCGGAAACCACGGTCGGAGAACAGGCCGGTTACATCGTTACCGTTCACAATTCCGGAACCGGTGCGGCCGCCAACGTGGTGATCGAAGCACGTGTTCCGGAAGAACTGCTGCACCGCAGCGGCAGTGTTCCGAAGATTCTCGTGGGAACGCTCAATCCGGGTGAATCCCGTCAGGTACGATTCAACCTGACTGCCGTGAAGGGCGGGACCGCGCCCCTGGCCGTGCGTGCGGTGGCGGACGGCGGTCTGATGGATGAAGCCGGGGCAGAGATCTCAGTGGCGGAACCGCGTCTGGAAGTGACTGTCGCTGGCCCATCGGAAGGCGCTGTCGGACAGCCGGATGTCTACGAAGTGGTGGTGACGAACACCGGCAATGTGCCGTCCATCAATGTCCGGACCAAGTACAAGATTCCGGTCGGTTTCGAATTCGTGAAGGCTGATCATGGCGGCGTGTACGTGGCGAAGGATCATCTGGTCGACTGGTTCGCGGGCACCCTGCAGCCAGGAGACAGTTCCCGGTATTCCGTGACTCTGACCGCCAGGAAACCCGGCACCTCCGTGCATCGGGCCGGTGCGGTTTCTGAACACACGTCGGCCGTTCTGGCCAGTTGTTCTGTGCCGGTGGAAGGACTTCCCGAGCTGCATCTGGCGGTGGCGTCCGACCAGCCGGCAGTCGCTGTGGGCGATGAATCCGTTGTTCAGATCACGGTGCAGAACAGAGGGTCGGTTCCGGCGCGGAGGACGGGGCTGAGCTGTGAGCTGCCGTCCGGACTGGAATTTTCTGCCGCGGCCGGGCCGTCGGAATACATTGCCGACAACGGTGTTGTCATTTTCCGTTCTCTGCCGGCTCTGGCCGCCGGAGAATCGGTGACATATCGCCTGCGTGTCCGCTGCGTGCGGAACGGGCAGCACCGCATCCGCGTCCGCGTTGCCAGCGAATCGCTGGACGAACCGGTCATCGGAGAACAGCACATCGCCGTCAGCGCCGCCCGCTGATCCGGATCGATCCGGCTGGCTCGTTCTGAACAGACGTTCTCAGCAGCTCTTCCTGACAGCCGGCGATGGGTGGATTTGGGGGCAGCCGCAGCAGTGGTACTCACCGAAGTGCCTTCACCGACTGCTGCGGGGATTCCGGTGGTCCCCGGCGGAAATTTTCGTCTCCAGATTTTCCCTCCACACAGTTTTGTTCCGGATCGCACGGGCTGGACGGGGGGGATTGAGGGGATTCGTGAGAATCTCCAATAGATTCGTATCCGGCACCGTAGGAATCACGTCCGCAGCCGTCCATTGATTGCTCAGGTTGCTGTGAGCAGGTGAGTCAGGTGGCCGCCATGAGGCGGAAGAGGGTCCGGAGTGTCATGAGTCGCAAAAACAGTACTGTGCGTGTTTCCGGCGGAATACCGTGGTGGATCTGGTTGTTTTGCGCGGTGGCCACAGTGGGCGTGGTACTGGCTGTCGTCGCCGAGCTGAACCGACCGGCCCCCGCACAGGTATTCGATGACGCACTGGCAGCTCTGGAAAATCGTGACAAGGAGGGATTTCTCGAACAGACGGAAATTCTTCGTTCCCTCGAACCGGAAGGAGAGCGTCTGGCAGTTCTGGAGGGAATTGCGGATGGCCTGACGCGTCGAGATCCCGGGGCAATCGAAAAACTGCAGCCGTTCCTTTCGCACGACAATGTGCTCTATCAGCGTCTGGCTCAGAAGTATTCGGGAATGGCCTACGAACGTCTGTGCCATGCAGCCCGTGCCAGACAGCTGTATGAAAACTGTGCGGAACTGGACCCGTCCAGTCCGGATGCCTGGCGTCTTCTGATGAACCTTTGCCATTCCAGTGGTGCCCTGGCACCAGCTCTGGACTATGCCGGAAAACTGCTGGCCGTCGATCCCGGCGATCAGGCGGCACTTGAGATCATTCCATCGATTCACAGAGACCTGGGCCGGACGGATATTGCGATTCAGAAGTATGAAGAGCTCCTGGACACGCCGATCGAACGGGCGACCATCAGTCCGGAAGCGGTCAATGACTACATGAGGCTCCTGCTGGAAGTCGGGAAGGAGGATGTCGCCGGTCAGTTTCTTGAAGAGAACATGGCACTGGTAACAGACCTGCGTGTCAAAGTTGATGTGCTTCTGAAAAACGGCAGGATCAGCGAAACTGAAGAGATCCTGAACGAATCATCACTGCTGGAAAATGATCCTCAGTTCATCAGGCTGCGGGCAGCGCGCGCTGCCGAATCGGGACGCGGTCAGGTTGCCATCGATCTGCTCCGCCCCATGATCCTTGAAAGCCCGCGGGATACCGCCCTGTTCGAAATGCTGGAATCCCTTGCGCGACGCGAGGGGCAGAGCAGACTGGCAGATATCTGTCGGCAGAACATTGAGGAACTGCAGAAACACAGAAGGACTCTGCGCGAAACCATCGCTGCGATCGGCCAGGATCTTGAAACTCCGGAACTAAGGATCGAGGTGGCCAGAATTGCGGCCGAACTGTGGCGACCGGATTACGTCAGAAAGTGGGCGGAGGCCGCTGAGCGAACAGCCGGGGAGCGGCAGTTCGATGTGCGTGCCGAAGCAGGCGCGGTTTCACTGCCGCGTTCGATGCTGGTGCCGTTCGACACGCCTCCGCAGGGGGCCGCCGGCGATCGGTCCCTTGTGGCTCCCGATGGATCGCTCCTTCCGCAGCCGCTGGAGCCGGACAACCCGGTTGACAGCGAAGACGGCACCACCGCCCCGGACGCCAGGGAGGAATCGGAAGAGCCGGATCCTGCTGAACAGGCATCTGAAAAAGAAAACGGTTCGGATAGTGGTGCTCCCTGATTTCCGGCTGTTCACGTGATCTCCTTCATCCGGCTGGTGCTGAGACTTCTGAACGCTGTCTCAGAAGATGCTGCTGCCGCATTCCTGTTCCACCTCATCGCGTTTCCGCGACGGCATGTCGTTGCTTCCTGCAGAACGACAGATCCCGAAACCGTTCGGCGCATCACGTTCGACCGCAACGGACCACGCACCGCCTGGCAGTGGGGGACTGACGGACCGCTGGTGATCTGCGTTCATGGCTGGGAAGGCTGTGGACTGCAGTTCGCCGCCATCGGAAACGCGCTGGCCGCTGCAGGATATCGCTGCGTGGCACCGGACCTGACCGCGCACGGACATTCCTCAGGACGGCGTGCCAGGTTTTCCGATTTCGTCAAAGATGTTGCCGCACTGCAGCGGCAGTTCGATGAACCGGTCGCAGCCGGCATCGGGCATTCGGCCGGCGGCATGGTGCTCATGGCTGCCACAGCGGAAACAGACCTGTCAGTCGATCGCTGTGTCATCATGGCTTCGCCGATCGCTCCGCTGCCGGCTGTTGAGATGGTGCAGCGGATTCTGGACCCGCCGGACCGCCTCATCCTTCGCCTTCAGGAATATCTCGGCCGTCAGTTCGCGTGCACGTGGCCTGAACTGACAGCCGGTGCTCTGTATTCCTGCTGTGCGGCTTCCCGCATGCTGCTCGTTTACGACGATGCCGACACGATGGTGCCTGCTGAACACGGGGACCGCATTCAGACGGTGCGGCCGGATGCCCTGTCCGTCCGCACTCGCGGACTGGGACACAATCGCATTCTGACAGATCCAAATGTCATTCGCGAAACGCTCCGGTTTCTGCGCCGCTGAACGACGAAAAAACCGGACCGGGGACGAGAGACCGGCCTTCTGCACGCCCCGAACGCTCCGATGACCGCGTCCGGAATGAAAAACGCCGCCGGCAGATGCCGGCGGCGTGTGAGACGATGAGCGGCTTTCCGAAAGCCAAATGCCCTGGAGAGGAGTCGAACCTCCACGCCCTTAACGGGCACATGAACCTGAATCATGCGCGTCTGCCAATTCCGCCACCAGGGCTCGGTGGAGAAAGCCCCTGCCGTTTTCAGAAAGACAGCAGCCGAAACACGATTTGTCCGACCGACCGCTGAAATCGCACAGGAACTTCCTGGTTCCGCAGCGTCTGTCTGTTTTCATTCCAGCTTCCGAAAGCCAGACCCTGCGAGCGGCAAATGCTACAGTCGACTGTCCCGTCTGGCAACCGCGGGACGCAGAATTTGAGCGACTGTCCGGGCCTTCTTCGTGAGGTCAGTCCGCCTGCAGCAGTTTCAGGAATTCCCGGCAGAAGGCGGGATGGGCCGGCCAGGCCGGTGCCGTCACCAGCGGACCATCGACCACGGCCTGTGTCATCTCAGTATCCTGCCAGATGGCTCCGGCCCGCACGGCTTCGGGACGGCAGGCCGGGTAGCACGTACAGCGGCGACCATTCAGGACATCGGCCGCCGCCAGAATCTGAATGCCGTGACAGATGGCGGCAATCGGCTTTTCCGCCATGTGGAATTCCTGAACCAGTTCCAGGACACGTGCGTTGAGCCGCAGATATTCCGGAGCCCGGCCGCCCGGGATGAGCAGCCCGTGATAGTCGGATGCCCGGACCTGATCGAAATCGGCATTCAAAGTGAACAGGTGTCCCGGCTTCTCACTGTAGGTCTGATCGCCTTCGAAATCATGAACAGCGGTTCGAACCGCATCCCCCGCTTTCCTGTCGGGACAGACCACGTCCACCTGGACGCCGACCGTCAGCAGCGTCTGGAAGGGAACCATGATTTCGTAGTCTTCCACGAAGTCGCCGGCCAGTGCCAGCACTCGTCTGCTTTCTGCAGAACATGGTGTATTCATGGTTTCAGAAAACTTCCACATCGAGAAACAGAAGCCCGCATCGCCATGGCGCCCCGTGCGACAGCTCACCCGCGCCGGCATCATCGTCGGGGATCACTGTTTCGTAAAGGATTCAGCCGGCAGTGACCGCTGTTCCCCAGTAGTTGAAGGACGCCGGTTTCCATCCGGGAAGGTACATCGTGTCCACATCGCGGATACGGAAACCGGCTGCTTCGATGAGATCGGGGATGACACGGTTGAGATGACAGCCGCCGGAGATGACACCCCAGACTCGATCGAGCCGGTCCTGCCAGCGCCGTACGGACGCATCCGGTGCGGCTCCGTGTTCGCAGAAAATCAACTGTCCGTCCGGTTTCAGAACCCGGTGCATCTGTTTCAAAGCTGAATCCGCATCAGGAATCGTGCACAGCGTGTAGGTCACCAGAACCGTGTCCACACTGTTCTCTTCCAGGGGAATGTCTTCTGCCGACGCGGGAATCAGTTCGACCGACAGATCCGTCTCCCGAATGGCCCGTTCCGCCAGCCGGTTCATGCCGGCGGACGGATCGATTCCGATGACACCGGTCACCTGAGACCGATCGTAGAACGGCAGGTTCAGCCCGGACCCCAGCCCGATTTCCAGAACCTGACCACGGGCCAGAGGAACCACTTTTTCGCGCTGCCGGGCCATGGGTTTCAGACCGCACACGCAGTTGATCACACGGGGCAGAACATACCGGTCATAAAGTCCCATGACACCGTCTCAAAATACAGCTTCCCACAAAAATGCCGCTTCCTGCCTGACCGCACCGCTTTCAGCAGCAGCTTCGGCCGTCGGCGTCCGAATCATGCCGGGCAGCGGGCTTCATTCCTGGGGCAGTGCTTCCAGAGCACAGCGAAGGAAATTGCCGTGAGCAACTGCCTGCAAATCGGCATCAGAATATCCGCGCCGATCCAGAATGTCGAATACCCGACGAATATCGGCGATGCTGTTCAGATCCCGCGGACACTGTTCCGTCCCGAATCCGCCGTCCAGATCCGTTCCGATTCCCACGTGCCGGGCATTGCCGAGAAGCTGGCAGATGTGGTCCAGATGATTGACCGCATGTTCGATAGTGGCTCCGGCCTGTTCCGGAGTTGTGCGGCCGCGAACCCAGCCGGGAACAATCATCCAGGCATCGAACGCCAGTCCGATGACACCGTCGCGTTCGGCGATCGCCCGGATCTGCCTGTCGCTGAGCTGTCGGGGATCGTCCACCAGAGCGCGGCAGTTGTGATGACTGGCCCACACCGATCCGCCGAATGCATCCAGAGCCTCCCAGAACGTCTGTTCACACAGATGGGTGACGTCCAGCAGTATTCCGAGACGTTCCATTTCTTTCAGCAACTGCCGTCCGGCGTCGGTCAAAGGGCCGTCGTGATCATGTCCCAGAGCGTACCGGCCGATTCCGTAATGCGCCGGCCCCAGAGCTCTCAGGCCCGCATTCCAGGCAGCCTGAAGATCATCGGGCGTCCGCAGCGAATCGGCTCCTTCCAGACTCAGAATGAAACCGATGGGGGTGCCTGACGGATCGGCGTGCCACTGATCGACATGGGCGGACAGGTCGGCGGCCGTTCGCAGCATGCGCATCTGGCCCAGATCTTCCATGGCCCGATACCACGCCAGTTGCCCCTGTGTCATGGCCCAGGCCTGAGCCGTTGATTCCCACACGGCCACCGGTCCCGGCGGCTTCATGCAGCCGGCGATCTGAGTGGCCACGCAGACACCGATGCCCGCTCGACGCATTTCCGGCAGACTGACCGTACTGCGCCCGCGCGACTTGTGATCGGTCAGAGCGGATTCAGCGGCCCGGATGTCCTGAAGCGGACGGGTCAGGTCCCGACGAAACTCCAGAGCATTCAGACTGAGATCCAGGTGCGCGTCGAAAATCAGCATGACAGTTTCTGATGAAGCAGATTCTTTCTGATGCAGCAGATTCTGATGGATCGGAACGCAGCAGACAAACAGGACCGATGCCATCGGACTCTGCCGGCCGGGAGACAGGCACCCCGGGGCACTGCCTCATCCAGAAACCGGCATCCGGACAGCAAACGGCGCCGAAAATGGCCGTTTTCCGGACAGCCACCGCAATCTGCCGGCTGGTTTTCTGTCGGTCCGATGCGCCGTCCTTTCCCCGGGACCGGTCAGTGACCGGCAATGGCCGTGATGCCCTCCAGAAACCCCTGGAGCTGGCGGCTGCGAACGGGGTGCTGCAGTTTGCGCACGGCCTTGGCTTCGATCTGGCGGACACGTTCGCGGGTGACTTTGAAAATGCGGCCGACTTCTTCCAGCGTGTAGGTGTAGCCGTCGCCCAGTCCATACCGCAGTTTGATGATTTCCCGTTCCCGGTAAGTCAGTGTTTTGAGTACCGAATCGATCTTGTCCTTGAGCATTTCAGAAGCCGCGTGGCTGACCGGACTGTGGGTGCTCTTGTCTTCCACGAATTCGCCGAAGCTGTTGTCTTCTCCTTCGCCGATCGGTTTGTCGAGGCTGACCGGCTGGCGGGAGATCCGCATCACACGGCGGGCTTCATCCAGGGGCACTTTGGCCACTTCAGCCATTTCTTCAACCGTCGGTTCACGGCCCATTTCCTGAAGCAGATCCCGTCCGGCCGCCCGCAGTCGCGACATGGTCTCGATCATATGCACGGGGATGCGGATCGTCCGTGCCTGATCGGCGATGGCGCGTGTGATGGCCTGTCGAATCCACCAGGTGGCATAAGTGGAAAACTTGTAACCACGTCGGTATTCGTACTTGTCTACGGCCCGCATGAGGCCCGTGTTGCCTTCCTGAATGAGATCCAGGAACGTCAGGCCCCGGTTGCGGTACTTCTTGGCGATGGAAACCACCAGCCGCAGGTTGCCTCCGGACAGATCCCGCATCGCCTTTTCGTACTCTTCGTACCGTTTCTGCAGGGTGTTCATTTTTTCGGCCAGAGAAGCGGGCGATTCCATCGTCAGGCAGACCAGGTCGTCCAGTTCCTTCTGCATGGCGGCCCGTTCGTCGGCGGCCGTTTTCAGGTTCTGCAGATTGTGAATCTGGTCCTGCAGGTCTGTCATGCGTGCGGAAATCTGCTGCAGCCGCTTCATGCACGGCATCAGCCTTTGCGTTCGCAGGCTGAGTTCTTCCAGCAGTGTGATGCTGCGTCGGCGGCGGCGTTCGATGCGCTGCAGCACCTCCCGCCCTTTCCGGCTGTCCAGCCCGACGGACTGAGCGGCCGCGAAGTCCGTCAGATCTCGCTCGCGGATGGAAGCGACTGTGGCCAGGTTGTGGGCCAGGCGGCCGAGGATCTGCTGTTTTTCCAGACTCTCGGTCATGGACACCTTGATCGTCCGATCGAACGGCAGTTCTCCGCGCTGTACCTGTGACAGGGTTTCGAACGCGTAACTGAGAGCGAAATCGCAGCTCAGCAGGGCCCGTCGAAAACGACGCCGCGTCACTTCGATCTGCTTGGCCAGAAAGATCTCCTCCTCCCGCGTCAGCAGCGGGATTTCACCCATCTGTGTGAGGTACATGCGGATGGGGTCTTCGGTGCCGCGGGAATCGTCTTCCAGGCGAATATCGGGACGCCGTCGCGGATCTCCGGGCGCGCCGTCGTCTTCGGCCGGATCGGTCACCAGTTCCAGTCCCAGTTCTTCCAGAGACATCAGCAGGTGATCGAGTTTCTCCGGCGTATCGGCTTCATCCGGCAGATACGCATGGACCTGAGAGAAATACAGGTATCCCTGTTTCAGGCCGGTGGAAATCAGCTGACTCAGTGATTCATCCAGGCGGTGCATTGACTGCGGCTCCTCAGCGATTACTTGAACGTCGGGGGATCGTTCCCGAGCTGACCCTGTCGAAACTGATAAATTCGGCGGAGTGCTTCTTTTGCGTCGCTGTTGAGTGCGCTCGACGATGTAACTGTCTGAGCCATTTTCTGTTTCGACTGCAAAGTTTGGTGCCTGGCGCGCCGGTCCAGAAGCGGATTGAGAACCCGCTCCAGATGCAGCGGAACGTACGTTCCGCTTTCGTCCTCCTGATCCGATGGTTCTTCCATGAGGTCGGGAATTCCTTTTTCCCTGGCCGAATCGGCCACCGCATTCACCAGCGACAGGATTTCCGTGCTGGAATCGGCGGCAGCGACAATTCGAGTGAGTTCAGGAAGCTCTCCGGCTTCTTCCAGATCAAAACACAGCTCCAGCAGACGCCGGTGCTGCGGATGTTCGAAATCGTCCGGACCGATGTGGTGCCGGATATAATCGGTGTGCTGTGGACAACTGATGATGATTTCCAGAAGTTCCCGTTCCGCCCGTTCCCATCGGGACTGCGGAACCGGAACCGACTTCGTCCGATGCTCCCGGTCCTGGCGCTGGATTCGACGAGGCCGCTGAGTCCGAAGTTCTTCCAGACGCAGACGGGCTCGCCGTTCTTCCACCTGAATCAGTCCGCACACGCGGCGCAGAATGAGGTCTTCCCGAACCGTGTTCGTTCCCCGTGTTCCGGAAGCCAGAAATTCCAGCATTTCGTTCAGAATCTGCTGCCTGCCATGAACCGTGCTGACATCGTGACGTTCCAGAACTCTCTGCAACTTGTATTCCCACGCTTCCGGTGCCCGATCAATTCGTTCCTGAAAATCGGCCGCCGAATGCTTTTCCAGAAAATCGGCCGGATCCTGGCCATCGTCGAACGTGAGGACCTGAAACGTCACATCGTGGTCCGCAAACCGGTGGACGGATCGTTCCGCCGCCCGCAGTCCGGCTTCGTCTCCGTCGTATGTCAGAACGATTTTCTTCGCAAAACGCTGCAAAAAACGGACGTGGTCGTCTGTCATCGCGGTCCCCAGCGTGGCCACCACATTGGAGATTCCCGCCTGATGACAGGCAATGCAGTCCATGTATCCTTCCACCACCACGACCACTTCACTTTTTCGAATGGCGTCCCGGGCCTGATGAAAGGCATACAGCGTCCGCCGCTTGTGAAAAATCGCTGTTTCCAGTCCATTCCAGTATTTGGCATCGCTGGTGATGTTGCTTCCCGGCAACACCCGTCCACCGAATGAAACAGGACGGCCACGTTCGTCAAAAATCGGAAAGACCAGCCGACCGACCAGATTGTCGTAACGACTGCCGTCTGAACGTTCACCGGCCAGCGATACCTCGACCAGTTGTTTCTCCGTGAACTGACCCTGACACCGGTCCAGCAGCCAGCTCCAGTTTTCCGGATGATATCCCAGGCGAAACGTCTGAATGGTGGCGTCGCTGATGTTCCGTTCCTTCAGATACCGACGCGCCCGTTCCCCTTCCGGACTGCTGCGCAGCGACTGATGCATCAGACGCACGGCCCAGTCGACCACGGCGATCAGATCCGTTTTTCCGGCCGTCCCCGTTCCGGCATCACGACGTGATTTCCAGTTGGGGGGCAGGTCCAGCCGCGCCCGTTCCGCCAGAATCCGAACGGCTTCCGGAAAACTGACCTTCTCCGTTTCCTGAACCCAGGTAAAACAGTCTCCTCCCAGATCACACACCCAGCAGCGGTACGTCTGACGATCGGGGTACACGTGAAAGGACGGATTGCGGTCGTCGTGAAACGGACACAGTCCCCGGTAATCCCGTCCGCTGGGAATCAGAGACACCGTTTCGGAAATCAGGTCCACCAGATTCGTACTGGCGCGAACCCTCTCCTTGAAATCGTCCCCAAATCCAGCGGACACTCATGCACTCCGGCGCGGGACGATCCCGCCTGTTGCTATTACGAACCCAGGAAACGTCCGACACGCGACAGCAGAACCGCAGGACCGTTTTCGTTCCACCGGCGGAAGGACACACTCCCGCCGAACGAAACAAGAGGACACCACGATCTGCCCGCCCAGACAGGCGGTCTGCCGTGCACTGCCGACGGCTCAACTGAGAAAATGACGCCGGGAAAATACTGCTGCTGCAGGGCTGGCTCTGACGTCCGGCAATTCTAGCCGCCTGGGCAGGTCCGTCAAGAAGTTCAGGCCGCCGCCGCACGACAAACCGGGGTGTCTCCACATCCATTGCCGATAACCAGGCAGCTTTCTGTAACCGCCGGAATCACGGCCAGACTGCCGCAATGCCTCGATCGTCACACCGCCCGCAGTTGATATACTCTGCCACTTCCGGAAGGAAAAGGATCGCGTTCCGGAAGCCCGTTTCCGCGTTCTTCCGGCTGAGTGCCCGCTGATGGCGCATGGCGGCCGAAGGCCGGTTCCTCCCCGGGTGTTTCGTCTGGTGACAGCCGGTCGACTGATGCCACATCCCGTTCCGCACCCGGGGGACCACCGGCCGCTGCCGGTTTCCGACGTCCGTGCGTCCGGAAAGGAATTTCGCAGCTTCCCGATGGCAAAGTGTGCTGGTATGAATCGTCCGCTGATCGCTCTGACACTGGGAGATCCGGCCGGGATCGGTCCGGAGATCGTCGTGCGTGCAGTGAACGACCGGCATGTCCGGCAGGCGTGTCGGCCTGTCGCCGTCGGGCATCCGGACTATATCGAAAGAGCCTTCCGACTGATCGGGACACCTGGCCGGCCGGACCTGGCCGTGATCGACGCGACGACGGCAACGCGGGACAGGCTGTCGGAAGCAGCCGACAGCGGCCGGCTGCCGGTCGTTGCACCGGTCCTGTCGTCCGATCAGGCGAATGCCGTTCCCCGTGCTGTTTCGGCTGAAGCTGGTCGAGCGGCCTTCAGCAGTGTGGTGCTCGCGGTGCGCCTGGCCCGGAAGACGGTGGTGGATGCCATCGCCACCGCTCCGCTCAACAAAGAAGCTCTGCACGCAGCCGGCTGCCGGTTTCCCGGACATACGGAAATTCTGGCTCACGAATGCGGTGTCGGACAGGTGGCCATGATGCTGCACCTGTCAGAAGAACGGCTGGAGCCTCTGAGACGACTCGTGCCGGCATTCGGCAGCCATCTGCCGAAATTTTCGGCAGCCGGTTCGCTGTGCGGACTGAGCATTGTGCATGCCACGCTGCACACGGCCATCGCCCAGGTTCCACAGCAACTGACCACAGAACGCATCGTCGAGGCCGTGTCGCTGATGCACGATTTTCTGCGACGGATCGGGTGTTCCCGCCGGGCCATCGCCGTTTCCGCTCTCAATCCGCACGGAGGCGAAAACGGACTGTTCGGCGATGAAGAACTCCGGGTGATCGGTCCGGCAGTCGCCGCCTGTTCCGAATCAGGATGGAATGTCTGTGGCCCTCTGCCCGCCGATACGCTCATACGCCGCGCCGTCGGCGGCGAATTCGACGGAGTCGTGGCCATGTATCACGATCAGGGACATATTCCCGTCAAACTGATCGGTTTCGATTCGGCCACCAATATCACGCTGGGACTGCCCGTGATCCGAACCAGTCCGACGCACGGCACGGCGTTCGATCGGGCCTGGAACGCCGACACACCGGCCGACGCGTCCGGAATGATTGAGGCGGTTCTGACGGCCGTGCGGCTTACGGCACACGGCCATCCGGCCGGGAAGCCAGGTCCCTGAGCAGACCGGCAACGGTCTGCCCCGCATCGGGCCGATGGAAGGCCCGAACAGCCCGCCCCATGTTCCGGCGTGCCGCTGTGTTTTCGGCCAGATCTGTCAGCGTGTCGCTCAGTTTCGCGGCTGCCTGCGGATCCCGTTCATCGATCACCCGAGCGGCGCCGTGATTCGCCAGATGATCGGCATTGCGATTCTGATGGTCCTCGGCAGAACTGCTCAGCGGCACCAGAACAGCAGGCACGCCGGCCTGAGCGATTTCCGCCAGAGTGACGGCGCCGGCCCGGCTGACAACCAGAGCCGACTGCTGCATGGCCTGAGGAACATTCGTGATGAACTCCGTGTACCGGATCCGAACAGATGTCTGTGCTGAGGCGTCGCGCTGTTCCTGGCTGCCTGGCTGTCCGGTCTGGTGAAGGACCTGCCAGCCGGGAGGCAGACGGACTGCTGCGAGAGCCTGGTGCACGAGCCGGTTGAGGCGAAGGCTGCCCTGACTGCCTCCCAGAACCAGGATCCGGCGTGTTGATCCGGCCTGCTGACGATTCTGTTCCTGACAGAGAGTTTCTTCCTGCCTGGTTCGCAGCGGCATTCCCACCGGCAGGCTGTCCGCCGAATCCGCTGAAGAAGTCTGGCCATGACTGCTCCAGGCTGTCAGCCGGGCTGCGGCCCATGGTGCGAACCAGCGGTTGACGCGTCCGGGCTGCACATTCGCTTCGAACAGAAGCACCGGGATCTGCAGTCGGCGTGCGGCCAGCAGGGGCGGAACCGCCGCGAAGCCTCCGGTTGCCATGATGGCCCGGGGGCGTCTGTCGCGCAGCAGCCTGGTGGCGATTCGCACGGACATCAGCATTCCGGCCAGGTTTTTCAGAGACGATGGACGCAGCCCCGGTCGGCCGGTCAGAGGCAGGGGCACCACGCAGCAGCGGGAACCGCGACAGAAATCGGCCGTGCTGAGTATCTTTCGATCGATGTGTCTGCGGCTGGTCAGAAACACGACGTGACAGTCCGGATCATCGGACAGCAGGCGTTCGGCCACGCCCAGGGACGGTTCGAGGTGACCGCCGGATCCTCCGCCGGCGAATACGTAGCAGGCCGAACGTGTCATGAATCGGCAGCGCAGTACTCGCTGACGCCGTCTGCCGAAATGACCAGCAGCCGCTGCGTCAGCGGGTGATGCATCGAATGATAATCCTGAATCACGCGTTCCTGAACATGCGACATGAGTCCAGGGTGATTCAGCGACACGGCAACAAAGAAATCCCGGTTGGGCACGCCGACCGCCACTTCCGGCCCGAATATCTGCCTCAGACGCCGATGCAGATCCGCATCCAGAAGCCGGGCACTGTTGTAGGGATCCGGATGAACGGGCACGAGCATTCGGGGATCTTCTTCATCGCCTACCAGATTCACCTGCATGGGGTGTTCGGATGCATAGGCGGCCAGGTTTTTCATAGCCAGGTCGCGCAGCTGTTCGACGGACAGTCCCCAGCGTTCGAGCAGCCGCCGGGGGACGAAACGGTAGGTGTCGTCTTCGTCGATGACGAATACCTGGATCAGCCCGCCGATCCACGGAAGCTGCACAAAACCGTCCAGGCTGTCGCGGGCGTTCTCTTCCGAATACAGCATGGGCATGATGCGGGATTCGACATCGGACAGATCCGGCTGGATCTGGTCGGGGCCCCATTCCTGCAGACGCACCACGCTGGTCAGTGCCGGCAGAATGATGCCGGACAGGGATTCGGGCTGGCGCAGGTAGGACCGGTAAAAATTGGACAGATTGATCTCCGATCCCTGCAGGTCGATGGAAAACCGTCCTTTGGCCCGAACGGTCAGCAGAGGGTAGTGGCGTCGTGCCAGTTTCATGACCTCACGGCGAAACGGTTCCGGCGGCATTGCCGGAGTGTCCGCGAATCGCACGGATTCCAGAATGGCAGAACACACATCGACGGCATCGTCAGGCAGCGTCTGCCCGGGAACCGACTGCAGGCTGGCCACCAGCAGCAGCCGGCGGTGTTCCAGAACCCACAGGAACCATTCGTACGACCGTTTCCAGGGACGCTGCCACCAGCGGCCGCTGCCGCGACGGCGCGACCGGCCCTGCCAGGCACGGTGACGCACGTCCGTATTCAAAAGCCGCCCCGCACCATGCCGAACCACGTCCGGAAACAGGGAGGACGCGGAAAACGTCGATGCCGATTCCGGCATGTCATCCGCGTCCACCCAGGCGGCATACAAAGCCATGGACCAGTCCGCCGGCAGACCCTGCCGAGGTCTCACTTCGATCACCGACTCCTTCTGAGTCAGTGTCACGCGATCCGGGTAACGGCAGCGAAACCAGCGCGCCGGCCCTTCGAATTCCTGTTCGTTCGAGAAGAATTCAGACTGCGAAGGAAACCGGTCCATGTCGTGCTCATTATTCGCAGGGAATTCGTCTCCCAGTCAGATGCCTCTGAGTGTACTGCAGGGCGGTGCCGCTGCCCAGTGCGGACCGCCGGCGAATCACATCCAGTTGCTGTCTGTCGGAATCCGCATTGGGCACTCGACCGATCGGAACATCTGGTTGTCGTGGAAGAACAACACAGAGACATGGAGGCCACGGAGAGTGAATGGGTTCGTGACCTGTTCGGTGTTGCTCGGTGTTTCAGATCCAGGGGAAATCACGTGATGAGTGACAACGATCTGACCGGCGCTGTTGTCGGTGCAGCCATGAAGCCCGGAGCAGCACGGCAGAACAGGTCTGAAACCGCCTCCGTGTTGTCTGTGTCTCCGTGTTTCAGAAAACATGGGGAATGCCCGAGTTGTCCGAGAGGTGGTCGGAATCCGTTCAGGGCCGTGTTTTCGAATCCGCATCTGTCGTGGGTGACAGGGACCGAATCCAGTCAGCCACAAGCTGCAGGCCTTCGTCATGGGGCACTGTGCGGCCCAGTTGAGGCATCATGAACGTGAAATCGGTCGATTTCATCCGCAGATACACGGCCGACCGATCGGGGGCTCCCGGGACGATCACCTTCTTCAGCCCGGATTCCTCCGCATGGCCGCCGGTCGAACGCATCCCGATCCCCCGCTGCCAGGGATCGGTCTGGTGATACCGCAGATCCATGCGCTTCAGACTCGCCAGCCCCTTCGGATTGTGACAGTGGGCACAGTTCGTATCCAGGTAACTCCGAACACGCTCAGACAGCGAACCGGAGTCCGGATCGTTCCAGGCCGCCGCCTGAGGAATCTGTTCCGGAGCGGGCAGATCGGTCAGCAGGCCGAGCTGAGACCATCGCCGAAGCTGATTGGCTGAAGCACCGTGGTCATCTGTCGTGTTCCTGTTCAGTTGCCGGGCTGTCAGAGCCAGCGGCCGGGACGATCCGTACCCCGCGTGGCAGTAGCGACACTGATTCATATTGGGAACGCTGTAGCGCGTCCGTCGCTGCCGCCCGTCGGAATGCACCCATTCCACCGGCAGGCGTTTTCCGGCCACGGCCAGGAACGCGTCGGTCTGGTCGGCATTCCACACGTAGGCAGCTCCTTTCCACCCGCTTTGCGGCGTATGAACCAGCAGCCGGGTTTCGATGAGCCGGTGGCCGGCTTCCGGATGACGTAAGTCGAACGGATAGAGGAAGGTTTTGATGACCACCGAACCGACCGGCAGGTCGAACGCGCCATCAGACCGGTATCGCATGGCCGTTCCGGGCGGAAGCCGAATGAACCGGCGTTTGAAAGCGTAATCGGTGAACAGAGGACTGATGATATCGTATGAGATGACTCCGTCGGCCGGGATCTGTCGCTGAGCATCCATGAACAGGCCGTACTCGGACAGGCGCGGAGCAAACGACCCGGTCCATGAGAACGACGGGATGTCGGACGCAGCGGCGACGCCGCACAGCGATGCCGCCAGGATGCAGATCCCCACGACCGGTGCTCCGCGGATGCCCCGACTGAGTCCAGAACGCCGCATCAGCCGATCGTCCTCCGCTCGACCGGTCCGGTTTCTCGACTTCCGGTCCCTGCTGCCGGCCGCACACACGACGGCTCTGTGAGACAAACGGGTGTCTGACCAGGTGTTCGTGCCCCCGGATCTGTTGGGCTGTTTCCGGGCACCTCGCCGGGCATCCGAAAGGTGTCAGTCATTCGACTGCGGTGCCTGCTGTTTCAGGTAGCGGGCGAAGAACCGTTCCATATACCACAGGCAGCGCTGATGAACATCCCGCGCCAGATCCATGCCGTGCGGCCAGCCGGGCAGCCGGTCGTAAATCCAGGGCACTCCCGCTTCCTCCAGCCTGGCGGCCAGCAGGTCGGACTGGGCAATGGGAACCACGCGATCGACCGTGCCGTGCAGAATCAGTGTGGGAGGATCATCGGGCGTGATGTATCGGACCGGGGAGCCGGCCGCATAGTTGTCCGGGCGTTCGTCATACGTTCCTTCGAAAAAGGCTCGCACGGCTCCGTTGGTCTGAGACACCTGACGGACGTACTCGGTCGTCAGATCGGCCGGGCCGTACAGGTCCACGACGCACTGCACACGGCTGCTCACGCCGGGATGTCCGCTGTGTCCTTCCAGTTCCGGTATGTCGGACGAATAGCCGATCATCATGGCCAGGTGACCTCCTGCCGAACCGCCCGCCACGCCGATCCGCTCCGGATCGATGCCCAGAGATTCCGCTTCGGCTTTCAGAAAACGGACGGCTGCCTTCACATCGTGCACAGCCGCCGGAAACGGTGCTTCGGCCGACAGGCGATACTGAATGCTGGCGACCGCATATCCCAGATCAGCGAAGTGCAGTCCGTAAACGCGGTAGTCTTCCTTTTTGCCGCTCCTCCAGGATCCGCCGTGAATGAAGATGATGGCCGGCAACGGTTCACTGAGATCTGCTGGCAGGTACAGATCCAGCAGCAGCGGGCGTTCGCCCGTGTGCCCGTATTCCACATCGCGCCGCACGGTGACGCCTTCGGGAATCAGGCGGAACAGATTGGTGATGGGCACTTTGCCGGACCGCACGGCCGACAGGGCTTCTTCCGCCGTGTCGAATCCCGGCGGCGGTTCCGGAGGCACGGCGCCCAGTTCCGGCAGAGCACTGCCGCGGGCAACCGGTGCAGCTTCGGCGACCTGGTCCGCTGCGACACACATTTGGGGGAAGAGACCGGCGGAAAGCGCCAGACCCACGACAGCAGCACGCACACAGAATGGAAACATGGCAGAGTCTCAGGCGGACACAGCAAAACATCGAAACAGAGCGAGCAGCGGCCCGCAGCTCAGCTCCCCTGTTTCACCGAAACCATGCCCCATTACAATCACCGCAGCAATCCGTGTCGAGCGAAACAGCGCGACTGCCTCCAGCCTCCAGGGGGCGGACTGTCGATGTTCGGCTTTACCGGAGACATCTGCGGAGACGGGTCAGGATGATCACGATTTGCCGTCTCGCTGACCCGGCCGGACCATGACTTTGGCAACCAGAAACTGATGCAGTTTCCACACGGCAGCACCGCCCGCCGGAAAGATCACGAGAACCTGGAACCAGGGCGTGTCATTCCAGAACGGCGTCAGCAGCTTCACAAGTGCACAGACCAGCGCCAGCCAGATGTACGTGCTCAGAACGGAAGAAGAAGGCGCAACCAGCCGCATCACGTATCTTTCACTCCCGGTTCATCAAAGATTCGTGAACGCCGGAGCCGGGCTGCAGGATGTGAAGATTCCCGCGTGATGGCCGGT
>WFTL01000157.1 GCA_015485495.1 Planctomycetaceae bacterium | reverse complement strand
CGATTTCCTGAACACTCAGACATCCCTCGCCGGCCACGTTGAACTGCCCGGTGATGCTGTGTTCGACTCCGTGAGCAATGATCCGCACCAGATCCTGGTCCCAGATGAACACGAACGGGGAGGGGCAGCCTTTCAGAGCGAGGATGCGGCGACCTGTGAGCAGTCGCGTGATCATATTCGGTGGTGTGTCTCCCAGAACGGTTCCAGGGCGCAGAATGAGCTGACTGAGCTGCGGATGGGTGCGGCGATACTCCTGCAGCATCTCTTCCACCAGACGCTTGTGCCGGGAATAGCTGAAGGAATCGTTGCCGCGCAGCGGATCCGATTCGGTGATCCATTCCGGATTGTCGGGATGGTATCCGTAGGCGGCTCCACTGCTGGTCACGGTGAGATGCCGCACGCCGGATTCTGTGCAGGCCCTCAGAACGTTCCGCGTGCCGTTGACATCGATGTCGTATTCGCGGTCCGGATCTTTCCCGGGTTCCACGATACAGGCCAGGTGAACCACGTGGGTGGTCTGCTGTGTCTGCATCAGATCGGACAGCGCCGGATCGCGGATATCCATCTGAGTGACGTGGCACCGGCTGCTGTCGGTGCGAATGTCGATGCCCCGCACATCCGAAAACTGTTCGGTCAGCCGTTCCATCAGCAGGCTGCCCACGTAGCCGGCGGCGCCGGTGACGAGAATGCGGGGCTGTTCATCCATCGGCGGTTCCTTCCGCGACCGGAGCCGGGGCGGGGCAGGCTGAGGCGGGATGTCGTCCCCACCAGCCGGCAACGATCAGCCCGCTGATCAGGTGCCAGATTCCCCAGAAGGCGGTGATCAGCACGGCGCCTCCGAGCTGCGGCATGAATGTGAACAGCAGCGTCAGTCCGAGTCCCGAGTTCTGAATGCCGATTTCCAGAGTGATGGCCCGGCGATCCGCTTCGGGCTCCCGAAACAGCCACGCGAGAAAATAGCCCAGTCCCAGAGCCAGGGCGTTGTGCAGAATGACCAGGAACGCCAGCAGCAGGCCGTACTCCAGAAACAGATCCCAGTTTTTACTGAAAGCCAGGCCGACGAATCCCAGAAAAATGGTCAGAGAAATCCGCCGCATGGGAGTTTCGGATCGGCGGCGGAAACCGGGAAAGAGCTGCCCGCAGGTCATCCCGGCCACCAGCGGGACGCCGATCACGGCAGTGACAAGGGCCACCATCTGCCACGGCTGCAGATGCACATCCTGCATCACCTGACGAGTGGACGGGTTGAGCCAGGCGTACAGGGAGAAATTGAGAGGCGTCATGACGGCGGCCAGAAGGCTGGAAACAGCCGTCATCGACACGGACACGGCCAGGTTGCCCCGGGCCATAAATGTCATGATGTTGGAAAAATTGCCGCCCGGACAGGCGGATACGAGAATCATGCCCAGAGCGAGCGAAGGGTGCGGCCGCAGAAGCAGCGTCAGCAGCCAGGTGGCGAACGGCAGCAGCAGGAACTGAGCGGCCAGGCCGATGACAGGAGCACGGGGCGACCGGATGACGCGGCGGAAATCCTGAGGGGACAGGTGCATCGACACGCCGAACATCATGAACGCCAGAATGACGTTCATGGCGATGAGCGACTGCGGTGAAAAGTCGATGCGGACGTCGTCGATCATGGAAGATCTCCGACGGCCTGTTTCAGATCGCGTTTCAGCTGGCGGATATGCCGCAGCATCTGTCGCCGATACGTTTCCTTGTGAACGTAATAGGCCATGCGGTCCACCTTCAGATAGTTCATGCCGCCGGTCATGTCGTCGTTTCGGGCAATGGCCTGTCGAAGAGGCTGGAGCACATCCGGAGCCTGTTCTCTGGCTTTCAGAAACAGAGCCACCATCTCGGCCTGTTCCCAGCGAGGCTGCCAGCCCAGCCCGGCCGCTTCCACCATTCCCAGCAGAAACAGGTCATCCCGCTGCGGATGGAACACGTTCATGTAGAAGGACGGGGCGGCGTCTTTCCAGTTGAGCAGTTCGCGGTCGAGGAACGGGAAGTGCAGCTGGTAGCCCGTGGCCAGAAGCACCAGGTCGAATTCCTCGCGCCGGCCGTCTGCAAACTCCACGAACGAACCGTCGAACCGCACCGGCTGACGGTACACTGTGATGTCTCCATGACCAATATGGTGCAGCACCAGAGAACTGATCACGGGATGCGATTCGTACAGACGGTAATCCGGATCCGGCAGACCGTATCGGGATGGTCTGCCCATGATGAACTGCACCAGAAGCCCGTCGACGAACTGTTTGATGCGGCGCGGAAGCCGGATGCGGCCGCCGATGGCATCGGCCGGACGCCCCATGATGAATTTCGGCACGAAGTGGTACCCGCGCCGCACGGAAAGTCCCACTGAACGGGCGCGGTGAACGGCATCGACGGCGATGTCGCAGGCACTGTTGCCGCAGCCGACGATGAGCACCCGTTTGCCGGCGAAAATGTCGGCCGAACGGTACCGGCTGGAATGCAGCAGTTCGCCCTGAAACTCCCCGTCGATCTGCGGAATGTTGGGTTCGTGAAGCTGGCCGTTGGCCACGAGAAGTCCGGCGAACTCGTCCGAGTGTTCGGTTCCGTTTTCTTCCCAGGTGATCGTCCATTCGTTCTCAGCCCGCGGGACGGCCGACACCACCCGAGCCCCGAACCGGTAGTGGTCTCTGAGAGAATACTCATCGGCATAATCACGGAAGTACTTCCGAATGTCCGAATGGTGCGGATAAACGGCCACATCGTCCGGCATCGGAAACTCGGCCAGTTCCGTCATCTTTTTCGATGAGATCAGATGGGCACTTTCGTACATTGTGCTGTGGGGACTGTCGATGTCCCACAGCCCGCCCACATCCGTGTGCAGTTCGAATCCCTGAAACGGAATGCCGTATCGGGAAAGCTGGCGGGCTCCGCAGAGCCCCGCCGGTCCGGCTCCGATCAAAGCATAAGGCCGTGTCATGAAACATGTTCCTCGGTCGTCACGAATGCGGCAGCTTTCGGTGCCGCCTGCTGCCGGTCAGGCATCGACAATGTCCCGCAGAGCTTCGAGCACTTTTTCATCGTGACCATCGACCTTGACGGCTTTCCAGACTTTTGCCACGCGGCCTTTGGCGTCGATGATGAAGGTCGACCGCTGGATTCCCATGAACTTTTTTCCGTAGCGGTTTTTTTCTCGCCACGCACCGTATTTTTCGGCGACAGTGTGCTTCGTGTCGGCCAGCAGCGGAAAATTCAGATGGTACTTTTCCGCGAAGGCCCGATGACTGTCCAGGTCGTCCGGACTGATCCCGAAAATGACGGCTCCCAGAGCCCGAATGTCGTCACTTCGGTCCCGGAAGGCGCAGGCTTCCTTGGTGCATCCGGGCGTGTCATCTTTCGGGTAGAAGTACAGGACCACGGGAGTTCCCCGCAGGTCTGCCAGGCGGACTTTGCCGCCGTCCGTGGATGGAAGAGTGAATTTGGGAGCGGGACTGCCAGGTTCCACCCAGTCTGCCATAGAATCACCTGTTCAGAAAAATGGTTGTCGGAACGGTCTGTCTGAGCGAGCATGGGCGCGACAGGAATCGCCTGCTGCAGACTGCCTGATAGGTCCGAGATTGTAACGAACAGAACCAGTGGCGTCTTTCGACTGAAAGCGGAAGTGAGAGTCCGGATGTCACGAGATCTGGAAAGCGCTGATCCGGCATGTGTTTTCGGGCGAACCTGTCCTGCCGGGGCGGTCTTCAGGCGCGTGCTGCGTCTGTCGCGGTGGCGCGGGCACGGATGCTGAGTCCTTTGTGGTGTGGATACGATGATGTTCCGATTCATGATCATGATGATGGCGGGCGTTTCGGTGGCCGTGCCGGCTGCGGCGGTGGAGGCCGACACGGTCGCGTTTGCTCGCGACATCCAGCCACTTCTGTCGAAATACTGTTTTGCGTGTCACGGACCGGATGAGGAGTCCCGGGAAGCCGACCTGCGGCTGGACGAACGCGATGCCGCCGTGGAATCCGGCGTCATCGTGCCCGGACAGCCGGATGCCAGCGAACTGCTGCGGCGTGTGCTGTCCGAGGATCCGGACGAACGCATGCCGCCTGCGCAGACCGGAACAGCGCTGAGCGTTCGTGAACAGAATCTGCTTCGAGAGTGGATTGCGGCGGGAGCCGAATACACGCCGCACTGGGCATTCGTTCGGCCCGAACACTCGCCGGTTCCGCACACGCGGCAGGCCGATCGGGTCCGCAATCCGATCGATGCGTTTGTGTTTGCGCGTCTGGACGCGGAAGGGCTGGAACCGGTTCCGCCGGCCGACCGCTACACACTCGTGCGGCGACTGTATCTGGATCTGATCGGCCTGCCTCCCGATCCGCAGCAGGCGGATGCGTTCGTTCACAGCACAGATCCGGACGCCCTGGAGCATCTGGTGGACGACCTGCTGCGCTCGCCGCATTACGGAGAACGCTGGGCCCGCGACTGGCTCGATCTGGCCCGTTACGCGGATACGAACGGGTACGAGAAGGACCGGCCGCGGTCGATCTGGCCCTGGAGAGACTGGGTGATTCGGGCGCTGAACGCGGACATGCCGTTCGACCGATTCACCGTGGAGCAGCTGGCCGGAGACATGCTGCCCGGCGCGACGGCCGAACAATACATCGCCACCGGCTTTCACCGCAACACGATGCTCAACGAAGAAGGAGGCATCGATCCTCTGGAGTATCGGTTCTACGCCATGGTCGACCGTGTGGCCACAACCGGCACCGTGTGGCTTGGTCTGACCGTCGGCTGCGCTCAGTGCCATTCTCACAAATTCGATCCGATCTCGCAGACCGATTACTACCGCATGATGGCTCTGCTGAACAACGCCGACGAAACGGATTACTCCATACCGGATCCGGAAGTGATGCGCACACGCCGGGAACTGCAGCGGCAGATCGATCGTCTGGAAGCGGAACTGCCGGAGCGCTTTCCGCCGGAAGACGGTCCGGGACCGGAAGCAGAACGCCGTCGGCGCCATTACGAATCCCGTTTTCTCGAATGGCTGGACGAGCAGCAGAAGCACGCGACGCGTTGGACGGTTCTCCGACCGCATACCGTGCGGTCGAATCTGCCGCGTCTGGAAGTGCTGGAAGACGGGTCGGTGTTTTCCACAGGTGATATCACCAAACGCGATGTGTACACGCTTGTCTTTCGCCTGGAACCGTCATCTCTTCCCGTCACAGCCCTGCGTCTGGAAGTGCTGCCGGATGATCGTCTGCCGGGAGGCGGACCGGGCAGAACGTATTATGAGGGCCGCAAAGGCGATTTTTTTCTGAGCGAGCTGACGGGCGCCTGGAACGGGGATCCGATCACCTTTTCGTCGGCCTCACACAGTTATGGGAAAATTTCGATCGGCAGCGGTGATGCCGATGCAGGCAATGTTCTGGATGACGACGGTTCGACCGGGTGGTCCACATCCGGCCATCAGGGGCAGGCTGATCAGCTTGTGGTGAATCTTTCCGAACCGCTGACATCCGCCGGAGAACTGACTCTGGAAATGCTGTTCGAACGCCACTTCGCTTCTCCTCTGGGACGCTTTCGCGTGTCCGTCACATCCCGGGCGGGCCCTGTCACAGCGAAGACGATTCCGGTGGACGTGGAAGCGATTCTCACGCGACCGCAGACCACCTGGACGGACGAAGAGCGGCTCGCAGTGCATCGCCGGTTCTGCCGCACCGCCCCGGAACTGGCCGCCGCACGGCAGCAGATCGATGAGCTGGTCCGGAACATGCCGCCGCTGCCGCAGACGATGGTGTTCCACGAACGGCCGGACGACAACAGACGATCCACGTTTCGGCACCACCGCGGCGAATACCTCAGCCCGAAGGAACGTGTGGTTCCCGGTCTGCCGGAGGTGTTCGCATCGGCGTCACCGGTGTCTCCGTCCGATCGTCTGGAATTCGCTCAGTGGCTGGTCAGCGAGCACAATCCTCTGGCTGCCCGTGTGGCTGTGAATCGGGCCTGGCAGGCATTCTTCGGCACCGGTCTGGTGTCCACGAGCGATGATTTCGGAACGCAGGGGGAACCGCCGTCACATCCGGAACTGCTGGACTGGCTGGCCGTGCGGTTCATGGACGACGGCTGGTCGATGAAATCGCTGCACCGGCTGATCGTTACCAGCGCCACCTATCAGCTCAGCGCGAACGCATCGCCCGAACTGCGCCGCCGGGATCCGCAGAATCGTCTCCTGGGACGGGCATCGCGGCTGCGTCTGAATGCTGAGACCATTCGGGATGTCATGCTGCACGCCAGCGGTCTGCTGGCGACGAAGATGTACGGTCCCGGGGTGTATCCGCCGCAGCCGGAGTCTGTGACGGCTCTGGCCTGGGGCAGCCCGAAATGGACGCCGTCCACCGGTCCGGATCGCTGGCGGCGCTCTCTGTACACATTCGCGAAGCGGACCGCTCCCTTTGCGGCGTATCACGTATTCGATGCTCCGACCGGAGAAACATGTGTCGCGCGGCGCAACCGCAGCAACACCCCCCTGCAGGCTCTGACGCTGCTGAACGACGACATGTTTCTGGAAATGGCCCGGGCCGCTGTCCGCCATGTGAAGCCGGCGGAGGAGCGAAACGGAAACCGGTCCGGATCGGAGGACATGCGTGAAACGGCCGTCAGGCTGTTTCGCCGGTTTCTGACGCGACCGCCCACAGACACGGAGACGACTGTGATGCTGGACTTCCATGCCGCTCAGTGTCGCCGCCTGCGGGCGGGCGAGCTGGATGCTGCCGTCATTCTGGCGTCCGGTGCGGACACGCAGCCGGAGGCCGGGGAGGATACGCACCGGGACAGGCTGTCCGGCAGTCGGATCGAACAGGCCGCATGGGTCATGCTGGCCAGAGTTCTGATGAACCTTGATGAAGCGATTGTTCGTCCGTAATTCCGGGAGCGTCCGGAAGGGGGACGGAGGCCGCAGTCGGGAAAGTGGAAAGAATGTTCCGTCAGGAAGGTATGAATTCGATGTCGGTTCCGCATGATGTTCTGCAGCGGGGGGCTCGGTGGCAGTCCACTCGTCGTCATTTTTTTCAGAATGCGGGTGTCAGCATCGGCCGCATCGCTCTGGCATCGCTGCTGGCCCGGGCGACGGATCATTCGCTGCAGGCGGCTGAGGGAAACCGGGATGCGGCAGCCGGCCGGGCACAGCACTTTCCGGCCACGGCGAAACGGGTCATCTATCTGTTCATGGCCGGTGCTCCCAGTCAGCTCGACCTGTTCGACTACAAACCGCGTCTGGCGGAACTGGAAGGACGCCCCCTTCCTCCGTCGGTCATCATGGGACAGCGTTATGCGTTCATTCAGCCGGATGCGGCTGTTCTGGGGCCGCGGTTTCGGTTTTCCCGGCATGGTCAGTGCGGGGCGGAACTTTCTGAAATGCTGCCGCACCTGGCCGGTGTCGTGGATGACATCGCCATCGCCCGTTCCGTGCATACCGACCTGTTCAATCATGCGCCCGCTCAGTTGTTCTTCAATACGGGCAGCGGGGTTCCGGGTCGGCCGAGCATGGGGGCGTGGCTGAGTTACGGACTGGGCAGCGAAGCAGACGACCTGCCGGCTTTCGTCGTGCTCAAAAGCGGCGACAGTCTCAGCGGGGGAGCCGCCATGTGGGGGGCCGGTTTTCTGCCATCGTCCCACCAGGGCGTTCCGTTTCGCAGCCAGGGAGATCCCATCCTGCACGTCGCGAATCCGCCGGGATACGATCGCCGCGCTCAGCGCGATTCGCTCGACCTGATCCGAGAACTGAACCGGTTGCGGCTGCAGGACCTGAACGACCCGGAAATCGCCACACGGATCGAGGCCTATGAAATGGCGTTTCGGATGCAGATGCGCGCTCCGGAACTGATGGACTTTTCTCAGGAAACGCAGGACACCCTGGAACGGTACGGAATCGAGCCGGGCGATCCGAAAGCGGCTTTCGCCCGAAACTGCCTGCTGGCACGGCGTCTGGCAGAACGCGGCGTGCGTTTCATTCAGGTGTATCATTCCGGATGGGATCACCACAGCGATGTGGCCGGCGGTCTGAAGCGGCAGTGCGGACAGACGGACCGTGCGTGTGCGGCTCTGATTTCCGATCTGAAACAGCGGGGACTGCTGGATGAAACGCTCGTTGTCTGGGGCGGTGAGTTCGGCCGCACGCCGATGGTGGAAGCCAGTGCCGCTCTGGGACGCAGCATGGGACGCGACCATCATCCTCAGGCGTTCAGCATGTGGTTTGCCGGCGGCGGTATTCGCAGCGGCGTGACAGTGGGAGCGACCGATGAGCTGGGATTTCACATCGCCGAACGGCCGATTCACGTGCACGACGTCCAGGCGACCATTCTGCACTGTCTGGGCATCGATCACCGGCGGCTGTCGCGGAAGTTTCGCGGACTGGACGTTCGGCTGACGGGCGTGGAAGAACACGCGCCCGTTCAGGAACTGCTGGCCTGAACGCCTTCCGTACCGAGTCCCGCAGATGGCCCCGACAGGCCGATTCCCGCAGCAGCAACATGCTTTCTCGCTGTCTGGTCACGCGGAACACGATCGTCTGTTCTGTCGAAACGGGGCTGTGTGGAAACGGGGCTGTCAGTCTTCGGGGCGGCTGCCGTCATCGCACATTTTCACGATCCTGGGATCGAATCGTGCCACCGGCTCGACCAGATCGGCCTGTTCGGCCATGACCTGAATGATGTCCTTGTAGACACCGGGAACTTCGTCCGATCCGGCCGACAGCACATGAATGCCCCGACGGGCCAGTTCGGT
>WFTL01000156.1 GCA_015485495.1 Planctomycetaceae bacterium | reverse complement strand
GGCCGAATCGGGGATGTACGATCGTTGAACCGTTGCGCAGGCCGCGTGCGCGTCGCGACGCGCACGCGGCGGTTCGACGCGCGGGCCTGCGGGCCTGTGGCGAAACGATCGCGCTGTGCCGATGGCGAAAAATCACACAGGCCGGGTCGGATGCGGCGCCGTCGATTGGGGCGATGTGATTCGCCCGTTTTTCTGCTTTCCAGCCGGAATTCGTGGTCCGGTCGGAAAAACCAGTCGTTTCCACAGCGATCCTTCGCGGTTTCGGAAAGGAGACGATTCAGATGAACACGGCACTCAGGCAGCACATCCCCGCCGCACAGAACGGTCCGAGTGCGGGGGTGCCGGCAGAACAGTCGCCGGACCGGCCGTCCGGTGCGGCGACGGAACCGGTTTCATCTGCCGGCGGCAGGGACAGACAAACCGTCTCTCAAACGGAAATTTCGGCTGCAGGCTCCGACAGCCGCTCCGCAACCGGCGCGGCATCTTCTGCCACGGCCCGTCCCATGGACAGAAAACGGTTTCTTTCCGGGATGGTTCTGACGTGTCTGGGAGTGGCGGCGCTGCTGCTGATTGCCGTCGGGCAGATTCACCGATCGGGTCTGGCCGATCGGCTGCCATTGCCGGTTGTCGCCGGTCTGGCCGTGCTGGGCATCATGTGTCTCGGAGGCGGCTTCGGCCTCATGACTGTGTCAGCGGGAGGACTGGACGACGGCGAATTCGAACGCTTCATGAACGCCGGAGCGGCCCGCACCGCCGATCCGGCGGAACGACCGGACGGCATTCCGGAAAACGGAATATCGGATTCCGTCTGACGGTCCGATGGTTTGGCCTGCGGCACGTCCGCACGGCCGACGGCCGATGCTGTTCCGTAACGGTCTTTTGCCATTGTGCCTGCTCGTTCGTGAAGCCGGTTGCCGGCCGGGGATCATCGGGATTCGCACATGGTTTCAGGCCGGATCAGCTGGACCGCCGCAAAACGTGTGGGCATCGTTGGCCCGTCCGAAGCTTTCGGTTAGACTCACCGCCCCGTGGCCGTCCGCATGTTGTGGTCTGCTGTGGCACCGGCACCCGTAGCTCAACTGGATAGAGCATCGGTCTTCGGAACCGAGGGTTGGGGGTTCGAATCCCTCCGGGTGTACTTCTGTGGGTTGATTTGTTGTGCATTGAGTGCGGTGCGCTGAGTGTGCAATCGGAATCGGCGGCTGTGGGTATCGGGTGAGACATGCTGCCGACCTGCCATGTGGCGGCTGTCGGTCCGGAAGGACCAGTCCGAATTCGGGGCCGGGACCTGTGTGTCAGCCGCGAACTGCGTGTCAGAATAGAGGACCGCCGTATGAAACAGGTCGTCTGGGGCTTGGTGATTCTGCTGGTGATTCTGCACCACGATGTGTGGCTGTGGGACGATCCGACGCTGGTGGGCGGCTTCATGCCGATCACGCTGCTGTACCACGCCGGCATTTCGATCGCTGCGGGCATCACGTGGTTTCTGGCGACCCGCTATGCCTGGCCGGAGGGTCTGGACGGGGATGCCGGAATCCCGGAGGCCGATGCATGATTCCGCTGATCATCATCGCCGGCTATCTGGCTTTGCTGCTGGGGCTGGGGCTGTTTTCGAGCCGTCTGTTTCGCGGAACCAGTCGGGACTACATGCTGGCCAGTCACTCCATTGGTCCTGTTCTGCTGCTCATGTCGATCTTCGGCACGACGATGACAGCGTTCGCTCTGGTGGGGTCCACGGGGGAGGCGTTCAAGGAGGGAGTCGGCGTGTACGGCATGCTGGCGTCATCCAGCGGCATCATCCATTCCCTGTGCTTTTTCGTTCTGGGAATTCGTCTGTGGTCGTTCGGACATCGTTACGGCTACACGACTCAGATTCAGTTCTTCCGCGATCGTCTGCAGAGTGATCGGATTGGACTGCTGCTGTTTCCGATTCTGGTGGGTCTGGTGATTCCCTATCTGCTGATCGGCGTGATGGCTTCCGGATCGGTGATCAACAGCATGACGGCCGGCCGGCCCGGTCCGGATGGGGTGGTCGACGGAGCGTTCGAGCAGGGGACGTTTCCGGAGTTCCTGGAGATGGGGCAGGGGCCCGACGGCCGTCCTTCGTTTGCTGCGGGAAGTGCGGGTGGTCTTCCCAAGCAGCTGGCTTCGCTGATCATCTGCGGCGTGGTGCTGATTTACGTGTTTTTCGGCGGCATGCGCGGCACCGCCTGGGCGAATACCTTTCAGACGATCGTGTTCATGGTGCTGGGCATCGTGACGTTTTCCATGATCGCCATGAAACTGGGGGGGAAGGAATCGTTTCTGGAAAGCCTGCGCGCAGCGAGCGCCGCGATTCCACAGGACAAACTCATTCGCGGTCCTGTGGGAGACCATCCGGGGCTGTCGAAACTGAAATTTCTCACGTATATGTTCGTGCCGCTGTCGGTGGGCATGTTTCCGCACCTGTTTCAGCACTGGCTGACAGCCCGCAGCGCCCGTTCGTTCAAACTGCCTGTGGTGGCTCATCCGATCTTCATCATGATCGTCTGGGTTCCCTGCGTGCTCATCGGTGCCTGGGCGGCATCGGACCTGTTTTTCGGCTCGCTGCCTCCGCCTCTGCAGGCGAAGCTGGAAGCCAATCCGAACATCGTGCTGCCGGTGATGGTGAAGAAACTGACCAATCCGGTTCTGGGCGGATTTCTGACAGCCGGGATTCTGGCTGCCATCATGTCGTCTCTGGACAGCCAGTTTCTGTGTCTGGGAACCATGTTCACGGAGGACATCGTGAAGCATTACGGCCCGAAAGACCGCATCTCCGACCGGCAGTCGGTTCTGATCGCCCGTCTGTTCATCATCGGGATCGTGGCCGTGACATACGTGCTCAGCCTGTTCGAACCACGGGCCGTGTTCACTCTGGGAGTCTGGTGTTTCAGCGGGTTTGCGTCGCTTTTTCCGCTGGTGTTCGCCTGCATTTACTGGAAGCGCCTGACCAGGGCGGGAGCATACGCATCGATCATCGCGGCCTTCGGTTCCTGGTGTTATCTGTTTGCGGAAAGCGAATTCGCCCGCAACCGTTCTTACACGGTGAATTTTACTCTGGGCGGTGTGACGTACGAAACCATGCCGGTGGCATCCATGATTCTGGCTTCCACGGCCGCTCTCGTGCTCGTGTCGCTCATCACCCGACCGCCGGATCGCGAACATCTGAGCCGTTTTTTTGACTCCGTCTGATCTTCCGCGACGGCCTGTTCATCGGCAGCCGGTCTTCGACGTTCGCCAGGCGCCTCATCTGGCCGAAGCCTGGAATCAGTCCGCGGCGCGGCTGAAAGCTGTGCGTGCGGCGATCGGCGATCTTCCGGAATGGTGTGCCTGCGTGGCCGTCTGCGGGTCACTGGCCCGGATGGAAGCGCACGGCGCGTCGGATGTCGATCTGCTGATCGTCGCCGATGATCGGCATGAGTCTGTTTCAGACGGCCAGGCCGATCGCCTCATGCGGGACATCCGACAGCGTCTGAAACAGGGCGGGTTTCGGCAGCCGAAACCGGACGGGATTTTCTCCGTGTGCGCCCGAACGCGGGATCTGCTGGATCCTGGAGCCCGCGGACGGATTTCAGAACGGCTCGTCCCGTTCGGTCAGCGGATGCATCTGCTTCTGGATGCCCAGCCGCTCATCGGAAACCGCCGGCTGATCGCTCTGCAGAAGGACCTCCTGCAGTGGTATTCCGAAACCCGCGTGATGACTGTGTTCGAGGAAGCCGGACCCTTTCACTGGCTGTGGCAGGATGTGCAGCGGTACTGGCGGAGTCTGCGGTCGCGGACATATCGTCGGGATCGGCATGATGCGAACCGTTTTCTGGTGCGCAACGTGAAGCTGCGGTCTTCCCGCATGATGCAGATTTTCGCGTTCCTGCTGATCCTGGATGATGCCTCCCGGTCGGCCGCATCCGTTTCCGACCAGAGCGAGTATCTGGTGCATCACCTGCACCGGACTCCCGCGGAACGCCTGGTGGAATCCGGAATGGCAATCGGGGACTGGGACCGTGTGTGGTGTTTTCTGCGTGAAGCAGCTCAGAATGGCATCACCGATGTCCCGGACGACGTGCGGGCAGAGCTGCAGCGTCTGGCGGAACAGGCTGCGGATATCGTGAAAACACGTTGTGACGGTCGGGAAGGGACGGCGTGGATTCTTTAAGGGGCCGGACGAGGAATGCGGCCGGGACCGCGTGGGGCACGCCGTTCCCGGTTCTGCAGCCGGCGTCGGAGATTTTCGGCCAGTTTGCGAAATTCCAGCTCGCGCCGTGCCAGTTCGGCATCCGGTGAGCCGGCTGCCTGAGCACGGATTTCGGAACGCAGATCTGCGAGTGCGTCCCGGGGAGCGGACAGCATGTAATCGCGCCGTGCCGATGGCACCATCTGTTCGAAACGGGTTTCCACGGCCCGGTCGATCCGGTCGCTGCTGCGTCGTCGGGACGATTCGTAAATGCGAATCTGATTGAGGACCTGAAAGCACACAGCCATCTGCATCGGATCCGGAAAGTCCCGGGGCGGTCGGTCCCATCTGGTGATCAGGATCGGGCGGAGGGCGCTGAAGACGCGGGAGACGGCTTTGCGGATGTCTCCGTTCATTCGGCTGCCCGGCATCTGCAATGGACGAAGCAGAGATCCGGCGATGATCAGCGTCCGCGCCATTCGCAGGTCATCGGGATCGACGCGGCGGAGCAGGCGGGCATCCTTTTCAGAGAGGTCGGAGGGCATTGCTGCTTCCAGAAAGGCATCGATCTGTTTCAGGGGAACAGTGATGGTGCGCTGCCGCTGTTGTTTCTGCCGCGGCAGATCCGGCGTCAGAACGATTCGGATGGACGGTTCGGCTTCGGAGGTCATGGCGCTGTGGACCGCCTGGACCCACTGATCGTTCGGGACATCCAGAATCTCATCCCGTTCCGATTCGGTCAGCCCGGACCACCAGTCAGCGAACTCGAAAAACTGCTGTTTCAGAGCCGGATCGTTTTCGATGGTTCGATGCAGGTGTTTGATTCGGTCGTATTCCGGAGACTTTTTCAGCAGGTCCCAGGTCACCTGCACCCGGTAGGCTTCATCGGGCGAGAGGGCAGCGAAACGCCGCTGAGCGGCCGTCAGAGCCGGATCGTTCATGTCGATCAGAGAAACTCCCAGAAGTGTCACGGCCGCTCCGCCGCCCGCCGCCAGGACGTTCATCACTGCAGAAAGCACACGCATCATGGGGCGGTCTCCCGGTCCTGTGCCGCCTTCGAGCGGAGACGGGCGAGCTGCCGCAGGGCATCGACACTCGGGATGCGGGCATAGTCCGGATAACGGCGCAGCATGTCGAGATTCCGGAGAATGGCTTCGGACCGCTGAGAAACAGCCGGCTCTCCGCGCAACAGAGAAACGCCCAGTCCCGCCGCAGTTCCCAGCATGCCGATCAGAAACCAGCCGGCCGCCTGCTGCAGGAGGACCTGCGACCACAGGCGGCGCCAGGGCGATCGGACAGAACCTGCCGCAGGAGCACATTCAGCCACGACCGTCTGAACGGTCTGCTGCGAAAAATGACTGCCGGCCGTGACCGGTTCCAGAACATCCAGAAGACTCCAGGTGCGGTCGAGCTGTTCGGCTTCCCGCCTCAGACGCGGGTCGTGCCGCAGGCGTCGTTCCACAGCCGCAGCGCGGGCTTCGTCGAGTTCCCCGTCCAGGTAGGCGACGAGCTGTTCCCGGAACCCGGCAGATGTGTCAGCAGATGGTCTGGTCACGGCTGCATTGTACGCGTACAGAACGTTTGGGAAACGGTCGGTTCGTCAGGGATCGATCGGGATTTCGGAAGTGGAGGCATCCAGTTCATCCTGCATCTGCCGGGCGACGGTCGGAAAACCGCGGGTCACGTCGTTCGTATTCCAGACATCTTCCGGTTTTCGGTACAGAGCTGTCCGGGGCGGATCGTCCGGAGCAGCCGATTTCCGCACGAAAAAGAAATCCGGTGTCCTCAGACCGACCGCCGGACCATGCCGGATGATCAGAGTCGACGGAGGGGCATCGGAGCATCCCGGGAATAAACACACAGCGTCCGGCAGGGTGTCGGACGGTTCCGCCTGCCCGGTCGAAAGGTGGTGCACAATCGTGGTCAGGATCTGCCGGCTGCCGACCGGATGACAAACCCGGATGCTGCCCGCGGACCGGCTTCCCGGATAAATCCACAGGGGAACACGGATACATTCTTCCGACAGCAGGGTGTCGAATCGGCCGGGATCGGGGGGCGGTCCGGACAGAGACGCAATGAGCATCCGGTCATCCGGATTCTCGTTGATCAGACCGGACGCGGCTTTCAGAGCGGCCGCGGCTCGTTCCGGCCGCAGGCCGCCGGCTTCGGCCGTTACGTGGATCCACAGCAGATCCGGGTTTTGATTCGTGGCCGCCGCGGCCTGTTCGCAGGCCCGTTTCAGTTCGTCGGGACCGGACACAGAAGCGGCATGCACGGGAACTTCCGGCGGAACAGCCACATGGTCCGCTGCGGATTCGGAAATCACATGCAAAACAACTGTGCGGTCCGAATCGAACAGACGCCGCCATGCCGCGGCAGATCCCAGCGGGGCCAGGAGATCAGAATCGGCCGGTTCCTGCAGCAGATGGCAGTCGAACGTGATGCAGGAAACCGACAGTTCGGCGGCCGCCCGCCGAACCGGCTCCCTGCGAGGATCGTCGCGCAGCAGCGACAGCCGTTCCAGTGTCACAAGACGGATGGTCATGGAACGTTCAGAACCATCGTCCGGATCCTCCTGTTGTCAGACTGTGCTGGTCGTCCGGCCATGCACGGCCGGCTGCGCTGGTCGTCCGGCCATGCACGGCCGGCTGCGCTGGTCGTCCGGCCATGCACGGCCGGCTGGGCCGGCACGTGGTCACAGTTCCGCAGCGGCCGCTTCTGTCCGCTGTTGTCAGTAGCGGTAGTGATCCGGCTTGTATGGACCTTCGACGGGCACACCGATGTAGTCGGCCTGTTCCTGAGTGAGCACTTCCAGACGCACGCCCAGTTTGTCCAGATGCAGCCGGGCGACTTCTTCATCCAGTTTTTTCGGCAGCATGTGCACACCGATTTCGTAGTCTCCGGAATTCTGCCACAGGGCCATCTGGGCCATGACCTGATTCGTAAAGCTGTTGCTCATCACGAACGACGGATGTCCCGTGGCGCAGCCCAGGTTGACCAGACGCCCTTCGGCCAGCACGATCAGAGCCCGGCCATCGGGAAAGACGTACTTATCGACGGGGCCTCCTTCATCGGCGGCCGTCTTGATGCTGACTTTCTTGATGTCGGGGTGTTCGTTGAGCCAGGCGATCTGGACCTCGCTGTCGAAATGGCCGATGTTGCAGACGATGGCCTGATGCTTCATCCGTTCCATGTGTTCGCCGCGAATGACATCCTTATTGCCGGTGGTGGTCACGAAGATATCGCCCACCGGAGCCGCTTCGGCCATCGTGGTGACCTGAAAGCCTTCCATGGTGGCCTGCAGTGCACAGATGGGATCGATTTCCGTAACGATCACGCGGGCTCCCAGACCTCTCATGGCGTCAGCACAGCCTTTGCCGACGTCACCATAGCCGCAGATCACGACGACCTTGCCGGCGACCATGACATCCGTGGCTCGTTTGATGCCGTCGGCCAGAGATTCCCGGCATCCGTACAGATTGTCGAATTTGCTCTTGGTGACCGAATCGTTCACGTTGATGGCCGGTACGGCCAGCCGGCCGGCCGCATGCATCTGATGCAGTCGGTGAACTCCCGTGGTGGTTTCTTCGGACAGACCGCGAATGCCGGGCAGCAGTTCCGGGAACTTTTCATGCACCATCAGAGTCAGGTCGCCGCCGTCGTCGAGAATCATGTTCAGCGGCTGGCCGTCCGGGAAGGTGAGCGTCTGTTCGATGCACCAGTTGAATTCTTCTTCCGTCATGCCCTTCCATGCGAACACCGGAATTCCGGCGGCCGCGATGGCGGCGGCCGCGTGATCCTGAGTGGAAAAGATGTTGCAGCTCGACCAGGTGACCTGGGCGCCCAGTTCCACCAGGGTTTCGATGAGGACGGCCGTCTGAATCGTCATATGCAGGCAGCCGGCGATGCGGGCACCTTCCAGCGGTCGGGAAGGACCGTATTTTTCCCGCAGGGCCATCAGCCCGGGCATTTCGATTTCGGCGATTTCGATTTCCCGCCGGCCGAGTTCCGCCAGAGACAGATCGGCAACCTTGTGAGGGTGTGACAGTGTGACGCTCATGAAATCAGACTTTGCTTTCGGTGTCGGGAAGACGACAGGATCGGGAAACAGCAGGACAATCGGAGTGCCTGCGAACCGGCCTGCGCAGCCGGGCCGGGACATCCGGGGGCTGCTGCTGTGAACGGCCCGGTCTGCCACGAATCGACAGGACACTGCGAATTTATGCTGTCTTTCCGGTTCATTCAATGTCCAGGAGACGCTCTGGCTGCGGGATTCCCGCGGACTACAATAGACAGTTGAATTCCGGAAGTTCCTTCTGAAGGTCGAGTCGGAGGCCTGGCTGATGCCGCTGTCGGATCCGCTCCTGGATGTCGCGTCCGAGCGAGACAGGTTTGAACGCGAAGGATACCTCATTGTGCGTGCTCTGCTGGATGCAGAGGAAACGGACGGACTGCGCTGCTGGGCCCGCGGCCGTGGAACAATGGCCGATGAATCCTACGTGCGCCGCGATGCGTCCGGCGGCGAAACACGCCTGGCTCTGCGGAACGATCTGCGGGCCGACTGTCCGTATTCGGCACTGGCCCGCAGTCAGCGGGTGGCCGGCCGGGTCGGTCGGCTGCTGGGCGATGAAGTGTATCACTATCATCACAAGATGAGTCTGAAGGAACCTCGCATCGGCGGTGCCTGGGAATGGCATCAGGACTACGGGTACTGGTACGAATTCGGATGTCTGTACCCGGACATGGCCAGCTGCATGATTGCGGTGGATGCCGCCACTCGGGAAAACGGCTGTCTCCAGGTGCTTCCCGGGTCGCACCGAATGGGACGCATCCGGCACATGAAGGTCGGAGACCAGACGGGCGCTGATCCGGACCGGGTGCGAGCGGTGAGGGAACGCCTGCCGCTGGTGCACTGCGAACTGGAACCCGGCGATGCTGTGTTCTTCCATGCGAACCTGCTGCACCGTTCCGACGAAAATCGCAGCGAACATCCGCGGTGGACGCTGATCTGCTGTTACAACACCCGTCACAATGATCCCGTGATCCGCAACGGACGCCATCCTGGCTACAGTCCTCTGGAAATCTGGCCGGATCGTCGGGTCCGGGAACTTCTCATCGGCTGCAGCGAAACCGTTTCGGAAGGGGCATCGGATTCCGTGAGCCGATAGATACGCCAGATGCCGTTTTCGTACACCGGCTGCGTCTGAGCGGACCGGCAGGTCCGGGTGATCAGATACTCGGCTGTCGTCTGCGCATGCAGCCGGTTCAGATCGTCTGCGGTGAGCCGCACTGCTTCGTGTTCTTCCGGCTGCAGCCAGCTCAGTTCCCGCAGCCGCCGTCTCCATTCCAGAATCCCGGCTGCATCCTGAGGGCAGTCTTTCCAGCACACGAACTCCGCACGTTCGGCATACCATTTGAAACCGAACGATTCCCGCGGTGTGACGAACAGGCAGCAGTCCGGTGTGTTCCGGCGAATCCACGCGCAGGCATCCTTCCAGGCGGCGAACTGGTCAGGCGAGTACCCGGCCGGAACGGAAGACCGGGTGACCAGACATGCGGTCAGCACGACCGCCAGCAGTCCTGCCCGACGGAAACGGCTGGCGGCCGCCCGCTGCCACTGTCTGGCAAAGCGTGTCTGCACAACAGCCGTGCCCAGCAGGGCCGCGCCGGTCGGCATGAGCACATCCAGAAGGCGGAATGGATAGAACCGGAGCAGAAAGGCGCGTCCGGCCCAGTCGGGCCGATGCAGAACATTGCCGCGGTGAGCACCGACCAGAATCCCGACTGCTGCAATGAACCCCGCCACACCCAGCAGCACCAGAAACCGATGCACCGAGGCGGGGAGTTCCTTTTTCCGAAGCACGCGGGCGAAGAACGCGATGGCTGCCAGCAGCACCCCCGCATGCAGCCAGGCCTGCAGCGGAAAACGGGCCGGGTCCAGGTGGTGACTGAGCCGCATGAATACCTGGATGCGGCCGGCCGTCGCCCGCTGCCAGGGACTCAGATCCGATGCCGTCAGGATCTGCAGGGCAGGAAGCAGTCCGGGCAGGGCCGTGACGGCCGCGGCCGCAGTCAGAACGCCCATGTCCACCGCACGCGCCGCGAAAACGGTCGGTTCCGGGGGGGGCGGTTCCGGGGGTGACGGTTCCGGCATCATCCGTCGTCCGACAGCAACCTGGACTGCTTCAGACAGAACGATCCCGATCAGCATCCACATGCCCACTACCGGATGCAAAGCGGCCGACAGTCCGCACAGGATGCCCGGGCCGATCCACAGAAGCGGTCGCTGCGCCAGGGGTCGGCGATCGATGGACAGCCAGCGCCCGGCTGCTGCCAGAGCCAGTCCCCAGGCGGCCACCTTGCTTTCGAATCCTCCCAGCACCCATTCTCCGGACAGGTTCCCCGTGAGAGTGATGAGGCAGAACACGGCGGCTGATGCCGGGATGGCGAATCCTTTCAGTCCGAACGCGCGAGCCAGAATCGTCCATCCGGCGGCCACGACCAGAGAAGAGACGATGCGGCCGCCGACGGCGATGGCGGGCAGAGACCACAACCGGGTGCACGAGCCGACCGCGGCGAAGAAAACCGCATGGGCCGGTGGAGACTGCAGGAAAAAGTCCCGGGAGCACCACTGCGGATCCCAGGCGGCGCGGGTCCAGCAAAGATAATGCGGTTCGTTGACGCCAGGAACCGCAACGTGCAGCAGAGAAAAACCGGTCAGCAGCAGAGCCGTGGTGATGGCCGGTCCGAACAGGTCCCGGCGGAACCCGCCGAATGCCGGTTCCGCGGAATGGCGGTCCTGCTGCCGGACGGCCGAAGCGTCAGCAGACACCTACTTTTTCGCCTTCGCTCCCGCCTTCTTTTTTCCGGCGGAAGATCGGGATTTCTTTTTCTTTCCTTTACCGGAACTGCCGGATCCGAAGGCACGATCCCAGTTCTCCCAGAATTTGGGAGTGGCTCCGGTACGAACAATCGGTCCACTCATGAGCGCATTTTCCTGCTGAAAGAGGAACGGTTCATTCGAAACGAATGCAGGATTTTGCCGCGCCCGGGGTCTGCGTCAAGTGCGTCCCGGATGAAGAGAAAGGATGCGGTCGGAGCGGGCAGCCGACTGTTTTCGACAGGTCCGTGTCAGCGTCTGACGGCCGCCTGAAATCCCATGGCTGTGAAGCGGGCCATTTCCACCGGATCGACGATCTTGATGCCCACGATGGCGTCAATCGACACGATGACCCGCCGGGCTCCGGACGTATCCGGCACGCCGCGGTCCACGAGAACGAGATTGCCGCTGAGCATGAAGTCCTCGAACGGCACGCTTTCTCCGAACGTGGTCAGCAGAATGCCGCGTCGATCGATGCTGACCGGCCATTCCGACAGGATGCGGTGAAAATCAGAACGGTCTGCGACGGAAGCGGTGGTCACCATGGTGCCTGCCCGAAAGATGCCAGGAAGTCTGTCCGTGCTTTCGGCGTTTCGGTGCGGGCAGAATGACGAATTTCTCAGCCGGACGCAGCGGAAACCGTAACCCGCAGAATCCGACCGTCCGGTCCGGGCGGAGGAATCAGGAAAAACGGTCGGGCAGCGGGGCCGACACGTCGGCCGCCGGATGTGCTGCGGAATCGTTCGACACGGTATCGGCAGCGTCCGGGATGTCATCGGAACCGGACGAACGAAACAGGCTGAGCACCGCCGGCAGGATCATCAGGTCGCCGAGCAGGGCGGCCGGAAGCATGGCCACGACCATGGCCGCAAACAGCCGGACGGTCGGCAGAGGAGCGACAAAGGCCGTGATGAATCCGAAGAACAACGTGATGGTTGTGACGGCGATGGGGCGTCCCACCAGGTGACCGGCTCTCATGATCCGTACCCGCGAATCGGGGCGGCCGCGGGAATGACGCAGCGCCTCCAGAAAATGAATCGTGTCGTCCACCGCGATTCCCAGACAGATCGATGCCGCACAGGCACTGGCGATGTCCAGAGACGGAGTGATCCCGGCGCGGACGGTCAGAGCGAAAACGACGGCGAACAGATTGGGAAGAATGGAATACAGGGCGTACGACAGACGTCCAAAGGCGATCCAGATGACCGTCAGAATCATGACACCGGCCAGCAGAACACTCCAAAGCATCTCCCGGATCGTCGTCCGGACCAGCCGGCTCTGTTCCAGACACCGCCCGCCCAGGACGGCCTGAAATCCGCGGTGACGGGTCGTCTTCTGTTCCAGAAGACGGCGCAACGCGGTCAGGTCATCTGCGATGTACTGTTCGCCGCGGTCCGGCACACGGAATTCGACCATGGCGAACCGCTGCTCGCGATTCCAGAAATCGGACAGACGATCACGAGCCAGACGGTCGGCGTATCGCAGACGCCGCGGTTCCATGCGCCCGGGCAGAAGCTGCAAAGCATTCAGGATGGACAGCGGCCGGGAAAACGTTTCTGAATCCGCCACCTGCTGCTGAACCGCCGTCAGCACATCCCAGATGTCCGTGTCGGAAGCATCCGGCGGCCAGGAGATCCGTACCGTGATCTGGCGGAATCCGTCCAGATGCCGATCGCACTGACGGAGTCCCTGATAGGCGGGAGTCTGCGTGTCGACACGCAGGTCGACACGGTCATCCGGATAAAGTGTCCTCCCGCTGTACACCAGCATGCCGCCTGTCAGGACCGTGAACATCACAGTGATGCGTGCCGGATTCCGGACGCTCAGAAGGATCGGCCCGAGGATCCAGCGATCCTGCCGGCGTCCGGTGTGCTGCCGCTCGGGCCGCAGCCGCCGCACGCAGGCCGCCGCCGCCGGCGGCATGGAGGCGATGATTCCGAAGAAGGCCACGGCCACGGCGACGGCCGCGTTGCGTCCGAATCCCCGCACCATCGGCTGATCGCTGAGCAGCAGAGATGCGAATGCCAGAGACGTCGTCAGCGATGTCAGAAAACAGGGACGCAGCATCCGGGCCATCGCCCGCTGAACAGCCAGCCGTTCGTCCTGGACGTGACTGTATTCTTCTTCGACAGCCAGCAGAATATGCAGGCTTTCTGCGAAGGACAGGACCAGCACGAACACCGGAATGTTGGCCGACGCCATCTGATTGTACGGAAGTCCCAGAAAAGCGTCCCAGCCAAGAGCCAGAGTCAGGGCCGTGAACGGACCGGCAGCGACAGCCAGAGAGCGCCGCGGATCTCGCAGCAGAAACAGTCCCACCACGGCCACGCACACACCCGACAGAATCAGAATCCAGTGACTCCACGTCATGAGAGCCCGTTCATCTTCCCGAAGCAGCACCATTTCTCCGGTGATCCAGAACTGCAGCGGGCTGTCCGACAGGTGCTGCCGCAGAATGCCGCGGGCCGTCTGTTCGGTCGATTCCAGGGAATCGCTGAGCAGAATCAGCAGAGTCGACCCGTCTTCGGACAGCGTGTGGCCGACGACGAGCGGATGTTCCTGGAGCTGTTTCAGAGCGCGGTCCCAGTGCCGCGGTGCCGCGTCGTCGGAAGGCAGGACAGAACGGGGACGCCGCAGAATTCCGGTGCGGCTGGGAGCGTCACCGCACCAGGTGATGCGGCATTCCGGAAGTGCCGCCCTCAGGTCGTCGACTGCCTTCCGCAGGCGGCTCAGAACGGCGCGTTCCGGAAGATGGTCTCCCTGAACCACAATAACGCAGGGCTGTTCGCGGGCCAGTCGTTCCAATGAGGTCGGGGATCGATCGGCCGATGACGTACCTGGTGGTGACGGCGACTCCGGCGACGGCGCGCTGTCGGGATCGTTCGGCAGGTGCTCGGGAATCCACGGATCATCCGGCTGCGCCGGAAAGCGGATGCCGGCAGCCAGCAGCCCCACGGGCAGGGCGAACAGAATTCCGACGATCGCATACCGGCGAAAAGACGGTCCCGGAGATGCTGCCATGAGATCGATTTCCGTGGAAACCGGCGGAATGCCGTCAGAGGTCACGACAATCGTCGGGAAACAGCAGACTCAGACTCGACCGACAGCCGGTCATGCCGCATGCTCCGCATTGTCCGGCTGCCGATCGGTCCTGCAACCGGTCTGTCGGTGACGGCAGCGAAATCCCGAAGATCGTGCGGTTCTTCAGGCTCGGTGCCGGACGACGGTGCCGGACTCACGCGGGGGCCGCTTCCGGACAGCACATTTTTCCGCGGGCCGTGGTGGTGAAAAGTGGCGCCGGAACCGTGGTGTGTCCGGGATGTCTCTGTGCGGCATCCTGGGGAACGATGAGAGGAGACCTGCGGGGGGAGACCTGGTCCATGACAGAAATTCTGGTCGTCGACATCGGGAATTCGCAGGCGAAATTTGGTCTGTTCGAAAAGAAGGGCGATCGTGTCGAGCCACTGCGGATCACGTCCGTTTCGCTGCACGAAACCCAGGACACGGCTGCGCGGCTGAAAGAATGGAGCCGGGATCTGCATCCGGCATCCTGTCTGGTCGCCGGTCCCAACCCCCCGGTCGTGGACCATCTGCAGTCCGGCTGGCCGGCCGATCTGCCGGATCCCCGTGTCATTCGCCAGGTCACCGCGCTCCCGGTCCGGCTGTGTGTGGATCGGCCCCAGGCCGTGGGAATCGATCGGGCTCTGAATGCCCTGGCCGTCGGACGACTGTTCCCCGGTCGGTGCGCAGTCGTGGCCGATTCGGGAACGGCCACAAAAGTCGATCTGGTGTCTGCTTCCGGCGATTTTCTGGGCGGTACGATTTTCTGCGGGCTGCGCCTTTCCGCTCATGCCCTGCACGATTACACGGCCCGTCTGCCGCTGATCGATGTCGACAGCGACGGCGTGCAGCCTGAACTGCCGGGACGCAGTACTGAACAGGCCATGCGGGCCGGTCTGTACTGGGGGCAGGTGGGAGCCATCCGGGAGATTTCTGACCGCCTGAAATCCGTCTGTCCGGAACCGCCCGTGCTGATTCTCACCGGCGGAGCCATGGAACAGCTGCGTCCCCACTTTCCGGATGCCGTCTGCATCGACAGTCTGCCTCTGCACGGGCTGGCCATGCTGTGAAGTCCGGGCACTGCACGGATGCCGCGGGCGGCCCGGATCGGGCCGCCCCGGTTCATCCACTCCGACCGGACACAGGGAACGTCCGGCCGGACCTGGGGACATTTTCGGGTCTACGAACCGGTGGCCTGTTCTTCGGGAAGGCCCGTGATGCCGGGGCCCGATTCGAGCTGCAGGCGGAAGCCATCACATTTCTGCTGCTTCAGAAACTCCACCAGTCCGGATGCTGCCTGAAGCCGTCGCTTCTTCGGTTTCCAGTGGAAGTAACACCGCCGGCCTGTATGTGTGGCGGTGAAGTTTGTGATGGGCAGACGCTGTTCGGCGCCGGCCATGGTGAGTGCCACCAGACGCGCGGCTGTTGCTTCGTCCGGAGCATCGCAGACGACCGTCACATGAGCCGGCTGGTCGGGACGCTTGTCCGCATAGGGCAGCACATCCGGAACGACACGCACACCGGTGGTCATTTTCAGCGGAATGCCGATGCCGACGTCGTACTGCAGTTCCACGAAGTATGCCGTCCAGCCCCGATCAGGTTCTTCGACGCGTCCTGTGTAGACTCCGCCGCCCTGGTCGCTGAGAACCGTGCTGGTGTATTTCGGTCCCAGCGTCTCCAGGCGGAAATCCCGGGCTTCCGGATTCGTGGCCTGCCACAGCAGCACCTTCTGAGGGGCGTCCTGAGTGGTCACGCGAATCGATCCGTCTGCTTCATTTGTCCAGGAAAACTCCGGGCGCTTCTTTCCGGCCACAATCAGCGCATAGAAGGCCGTGATGCTTTCGGCAGCGTCGGATCCCCCGAGTCCGTGGTCTGCATTGGGCACATAGCGCAGGTGTTTTTCTCCCTGCAGATCATCGAAGTAGAACCGGGATGAATCGGGCAGAAAGAACTGGTCGCCGGATCCGTTCACGATGAACTTGGGAATCGTCAGCCGATGACGGTAATAGTACGGGTCGACCAGCCGATACAGTTCCTTCAGCCGCGGATGCGAAAACCGTTCCATGATGCGGTGCTGCACATAGTTGCCCACGGCCGGAGCCCAGAATCCGTACGCTGCGAAATGGTGATTCATGGACGGTTCCACGTTCACCACGTCGATGACGATCGGGATGATGGCGGCCACCCGAGGATCCAGTCCGGTCAGCCACGTGGTCCAGCCTCGTTTCGATCCGCCGGCGACCACGAACCGATCCACCGTGCGGCCGCCGCCGGTCGGGCTGCCCATCACGGCTGTGATCGTGTCCATGGCCCGCACGGCCGATTTCACCATGGGATTGCGGGCCGGCCAGGTGGGGTCTCCGGTCCGCAGATACTGGTCCCAGGTGTAGCCGATGAGGTCATCTTCGACGCGTTCCTGGCCGTCGTTGTGAAAAATGAGCGGCTGGTTGGGAACCATGCCCAGTTCCGCCACCACCGTTCCGGTTTTCTGAGCGATGCCGATCATCCGCTCGTCGGGACCACTCGGCTTTTCGCCTTTGCGGTTCGTACCACCGCCGATCATCAGAAAACCGATGTTCGACCGCACATCTTTGGGAATGGCCAGTCGCAGCCAGTGCTGCCATTCGGTGCGGTTCACTTCTTTCCGACTGCGCCACGACTGCGACACCATGTCGACGACGACCAGCTTCATATCGTCGGTTTCGGTTTCGGAAACGATTTTCCATCGATAACTGTCATCCGGACGGCTGATGTAGTCGTCCAGAGGCGTACGGTCGGGGAGGCTGTCCGCGGCGTGCAGAGACGTGCAGAACGTCACAAGCACGGCGAAGACGGCTGCAGAAAAACGAACGGGGTGCGGCATGAGCAGATTCCGTATGAGAATGGGCCCGGTGAGAGAGACGGAAAACGTCTGCCCGCGCCCGGCAGAACACCGTGCAGGCACCATTTCCCGACAAAAGAAGGGTCGAGTCTATGCAGCCGGCCAGGACCTCGCAACAGATTCCATTCCCGTCTTCGCTGCTGTTTCTGATCTGGAGTCAGGGGCCGGGGAGCCAGGGCGATGCGAAAATCCGCTGCAGCCGGTGAGAGCGGACGTCCGCTGCCATGGCTGCTCCCGGTCTGGTCGTGGGTCACCATTCAGCCTTCTGATGGTGGATCGGGCAGCGGGGCAGGGTTCCGGTCCGGCTCCAGGTGGCCAGCGCTTCCGGAATCGTGTCGATCGGCGGCAGGCCACGGAGAATCACGAACAATCGCTCCCTCTTCCTCGGGGAGAGGGCCGGGGTGAGGGCGGTTGCGTATCGGCAGCAGACACATCGATTCCTGCTGCCTTCGCAATGGCCGCGCGCACCGGATCAGCATCTTCCAGCACATCATCATTGCGAAAACGCAGCACGCGAACGCCGTGATGTTCAGTATGC
>WFTL01000155.1 GCA_015485495.1 Planctomycetaceae bacterium | reverse complement strand
GTCATGCTGCCGTCTCCGTCGGCATCACCAAAACCGGAATCCAGAGTCACGTCCTGGGCCGCCTGAACGACGGCCGTATCGGCAATCAGAATGCGGTCTCCCGCTTCCAGGGTGACATGGCCGCCGGTGGATTCCACGAGCACGCCGGCCGTGACAGAAATGTTGTCGAAGTCCGCCGTGGGGGATTCCAGTGCCTGAACCGTCAGGTCGGCGGCGGCTGAGGTATTGGTGGCCAGGGTGATGGGACTGGATGCCTGCAGAACGATTCCGCCGCCCGTGTTTTCGGAAGTCATCAGTCCGCCGACAGCATCGATCGTCAAAGAACCCGTGTTCGTGATCTGAACGGTTCCGGATGTCGTGTTCGAAAACGCCAGAATGGACACAGCCGTTTCGATCGCATTTGTGCTGCCGATGCCCGTTACGGCCTGCAGGACGGCTTCCTGTGCGGCGATGTCCGTGCCGGCGTCGCCACCATCGCTGATGCCGCCGGTGCGGGCTGTGAGCGTCACGCGGTTCCCGGGGACCTGAAGTTCGGTCACGGAAATGGATCCTCCGACGACAGTCAGCGGATCGAGAAACACGGCGGAATCGATGTCGACGGCGCCGGTTCCCGCAGCCGGATCACCAATCGTGATGGACCGGAATCCGTCCTTCAGAAAACTCAGCTCCGTGTCATCCAGGTTCAGTGTCCCGCTGCCTCCGCCGATCCCGATCGACGTCCCGGAATTTCGGGGGCGGATGATCAGATCACCTGTGCCTTCCACGGAAACCATTCCGTCCATGAAGACGGTGTCTGCTTCAACAATCACGTTGCCCAGGGCGCTGGGACCGCCGATGAGCGAATCATCGGTGGCCCGCAGGTCGGCGACTCCAGGTGCGCCCACAGCATGGATGACAATGTCGGCATTTCCAGCCGACACGACCTCCCCGCTGCCAGGTGCTGCCGGCGCGGCACCGCGGATATCGACTTCCCGCAGCGCCACCCCAAAACTCATGCCGACTCCGGCGGTGCCGACAAGCGAGATGTTTCCTTCGACGGATTCCACGCGGCTGCCACCGGCCAGAGCGATGCCGTCGTTTTCGTCGCTTCCGACGGCCGTCCCGCCGGTGCCATCCATGGAAATTTCTGCTGCTTCGGCCGTGGTTCCCGTGGACCGGACGACAGCGTCCCCGAACAGAATGATGCCGAAAGCCTGCCCGGTATCGCTGCTTCCGCCCTGTCCGGTGATGGAAATGTCGCCGTCCACAGACCGCACTTCCGCCCCGTACGCGGCGGCCACACCGAAGTTCAGCTGACCGCTTTGTCCCCCGGTTCCCCTGATGAAGATTCGGGCGGCGTCCGGACCGGTGCCGACGGATTCCACGATGGTGCCGCTGTCGATGAGGCCGACGCCGCCGTTGAGCAGAGGACCTTCGGGACTTCCGGTGCCGTCGATGACGATGTCGCCGCTGACCGAACGAAGGGCCGATCCGCCCTGGATGAAGACACCATGGCCGTCCCGCATTCCGGTTCCGCCCATGCCGATCAGCGTGATCGTCCCGGCATCCGGACCGGACGCGGTTGATGCGATGGTTGTGCTGTCCGGAATCCCGGAGAAACCGCTTCCGATGAGCACACCGGAATAGGCCCGGGTCAGCGGGCTGTCTCCTCCTCGACCGATGAGCAGAATGTCGCCGCGGCCACTGGTCGTGATGGCGGCATCTTCGAAAACTTCGATTCCGAAGAAGGCTCCCGCAGCAGGAACCGCTCCCTGGTTGGCGATCAGCGTGGCGTCTCCATCGACAACGGAGATTCCGCTTCCCGGATCCCGGACACGAAGAAACCGGCTGGCTGTCAGCGACACGCTGCCATCGCCGTCGGTCGTGATGAGGGAATACACCTGGATGTTATCGGCCTGAACATCCAGATCTCCGCCGTTCAGATCGGTGTCGGTATCACGGAAGATGACCGTATCGTCGTCGGCCGTGACTGTCAGATCGGCGCTGAAAAGAGAATCCAGACCCTGCACGGTGATCGTCTTCACGCCGGACGGATCCACCACGCTCAGCGAATTCAGAGGATTGGCGAACGTGGTCGTTTCGAACGCTCCATCGATGCGCGACAGGCCGTTTCCGGACGTGCCGTCATCACTGAGCACGACCGAATGGTCGGAACCGGCCGGCAGAGTGATCGCCAGATCGGCCGCGGTGCCGCTGAGTGTCAAAGGTTCCAGTTCGGAAAATTCAATCATTCCCAGACCGGACAGGATCACACGTCCGGATTCCGGTCCCGTGTGTTCGACGGTGACATCGGCCAGGCCGTCGGCTGTGTCCAGGCTGTAGCCGGTCACTGTCAGCGCATCGCTGTCGGGAACGCCGCTCGACGACGTGTTTTCTCCACCCACGTAAATCACACCACCGGACGGAATCCAGCCGGTTCCCGATACATCGAGCGTGACGGAGTCGGATTCCGCCTGCGACCCCTGGATGCGCAGTTCCTGACCGGCTGTGAGAACCGGACTGCCTTCCTGCAGGAGCGCCTCATCGATGGTCAGGGTCCGGCCGTCGGCACTGACATCGTACAGGTCACTGTCGATGCTGCTGTCGACGGTCCATGTCCCGTCGGACAGGACCAGGTCGACCGTCTGGACCGGACCTCCACCGGTGTCCTGCTGCCCGCCATCCTGGACCAGCAGATTTTCTCCGCCGGTCAGTTCGATGCCCGACATCACTGCCAGGCTGGCATTGAGAACTCGGCGGTCCTCGAGCTGCATCAGCTGCAGACAGCGGGGGCGGGAGGGCGCGCCTTCCGGGTGCCTGAAGGCGGCGATTCGCCGGAACAGGCCGGTCAGCCAGATCCGGACGGCACAGGCAGCTGAACTCCACATGTGTTTCGTTCCGGGTATCGGGATGCAGCGAGCCCTTCGGCTGTCCGCAGCATGTCTCTGAAAGGTCCGGCCCGCCGTCGGCGGCAGCGTCGGACCTGCAGACGCTGCCGGCCACTGCCGGAATCCCGTCCGTTCCGACATGCTGACAGGGATGTCTGGTGGAAATCGGAACCTTCATCCTGCCAGGACAGGCTCCAGGATACCAGTTCCAATACGGAAAGTATGCCGAATATGCGGGCTGATCGGTCTGGATTCGTTGCGTTGCAACGATTGTGCGGGAAACCGTTCGGATCGACAGATTTCGCCAATTCCCGCCACTCCAATCATCCGACGTCACTCACGGAGGTTCTGCCCGGGACGCGGAGCCGTCCTGTCTGTTCGGAATCCAGAATGATGCTGTTCCAGAGACATGCGATGAGTTGCCGGATCTTTTCCCATGCGGCTGCCGCTGCTGTCAGCCTGCTGCTGGTCACTGCTGCAGGAGCCGATCCGGGTCTGCCGGCGGCTGCGTCCGGCGGTGAATCCGCGGCCGACGATGCTTCGACCGCGAACATGTCTGAACTGTTTCGTCCGGTTCGTTCCCTGAAGGTGGATGGCCCCGGTTCTCTTCCCCCGCTGCTGCCCGAAGGACACACTCTGGAGACGCTCGACCGGCCGGACGACCTGTCAGAACCGTATGGAACGGATGCGGTGCCGGTGTACTACACGACCATCGGTTACGGCATCACTCGTGCCCCCCGCAACACGCATCCGTTCACGGCGCACCCGCTGTACTTCGAAGATGCGAATCTGGAACGTTGCGGACGCGGGAACGGAATCTGGACGCCTGCGCGTTCTGCCGTGCACCTGGCCGCTCATCTGGCAGCGCTGCCGCTGGCCGTCCTGTGCGAACATCCCGACGACTGTGTGCGGATGCTGCCGGACTGCCCGGCCGGACACCGTTTTTCCTGCGATGCGCGCTGTTCCCGCCGCTGCCGTCGTCAGTGACCTGCCGGACCGGCGAGCGAAGGCCCCACGTCGTAGCCCGGCTGGCGGGCGATGCTGATCAGCAGACCCACCGCAACGGAAAAACTCAGCAGGCTGGAACCACCATAACTGCAGAACGGCAGCGTCATGCCGGTGATGGGCATGAGTCCCACGGTCATCGCGGAATTGATGAGTGCCTGAACGCCGATCATCGCCACGATGCCCGTGGCCACAAGCCGTCCCCACGGATCGCGGGTCGCCCGGGCCGCCTGGAGCCCCTTTCCGGCCAGAACCAGATACAGCATGAGCACCGTGGCGATACCGGCCAGCCCGTAACGTTCGCCGATGAGTGACAGGACGAAGTCGGTCCGGGCGGCCGGCAGTCTCCAGGCCGCCGGATCATCGATTTCCCGTTCCTGCCGAAACAGACTGCCCTGCAGACCTCCGAGCGCCAGAATCTGCTTCGACTGATGCAGATGGAATCGGTCGTCCGTCGGCGTCGGTCCGCCATCGGTCTGCTGGAACAGGGCCACGACGCGGGATCGCTGTTCGGCCGTCATCTGCTGCCACAGCAGCGGCAGCAGGCAGATTCCCGCAGCGGCGGCGGCGGTCAGGTGTCGTCCGCGGGCTCCGGCAGCAAACAGCATGCAGTACAGGATGGGCAGAAACAGCAGGGCTGTTCCCAGGTCCGGTTCCCGCAGAATCAGAAGCAGCGGCATCAGCGTCAGAAGGAACGGGACGATCAGTCCCCGCACCGTGCGCAGATTGTCGCGGTACATGAGCCACGATGCGAGGGCCATGATGAAGGTGAGGCGTGCCGGTTCGCTCGGCTGAAAATCCACCGGTCCCAGAGGAATCCAGCGGCGGGATCCGTTCACCGGCGGCATGAACAGCACAATCACCAGCAGAACCTGGCAGACGGCAAACAGCAGCCCGCTGAAATGCCTCAGACGCCGCCACGGAAACCAGGCGACAGCGAACATGGCTGACCACGCCAGCACGACCCAGACAAGCTGCCGTTCGAACTGGCCGGATGGTCCATAAAGCTGATCGGCACGGTGCAGTCCGAACAGTCCGGCCACGGTCAGCGCCATGCAGCTCAGCGGAATCAGCCAGGGAATACGGCGAAAGGAATCCGTCACTTTCGTTCGCTTCCTTGTTCAGAATGAACCGGCTGACTGGGCCGGCAGGACAGATCGGTGCCGTGTCCGCTTCCGGGAACAACGACCGAGAAAGCGGCCGGGCTCTATGAAGTTTCCGCCTTCCGCACGACGATCCGGTTTCCGGCTGTGTGAACGACTTCGATTTCCGTGCCCGGATCGATGAACGATCCTTCACTGACCACATCCACGAACTGATCTCCGAAGGTCGCCTTGCCGGCCGGCCGCAGCATGGTCGCCGCGGTGCCTCGGTCACCGGCCTGCGGCCGATACACGTCTCCTGGCAGACCGCTTCCTTCATGGTCCTGGGTGCTGTCTGCGATCTGTCCGGGCGGGGTCAGAATGAGATGCCGGATGCCGGGCAGGGACGGAAGGAAATAGTTCAGGATCGAAGCTGCGGCGATCACCGTCAGCAGCGATCCGGCCAGTGTCCCCAGTCCGGTCATGGTTTCGTGAAAACGTTCTCCGGCGGTCATTCCGGAAAAGGTCTGGCTGGCCATCACCAGAGACCCCACCACCAGCAGAATGCCGGAAATTCCGAAAACGCCGAATCCGGGAATGACGAAAATCTCCAGAACCAGCAGTCCCATGCCCAGCAGAAACATGATCAGTTCCAGCGATCCGGCCGTCCCGCCCAGATAACGGCTCCAGAAAAACAATGCGAACATGGCGGCCGACACGATTCCGAAAAATCCGCCCGGCAGGTGCACTTCCAGATACAGACACAAAATGGCGGCCGACATCAGCAGAAACGCCCCGGTCTGCGTGTTCAGAAAAAACACGACCGTATCCACCCAGGACGCCTGCCGCGGTTCGAGCTGTTCATCCTGGTCGATGCCCAGCCGCAGTCTGAGTTCCGCCAGACTTTCGCAGGGAGCATCGGCAAGCCCCAGTTCATGAGCCCTGGTGCCGCTGAGTGTCAGCAGGATTTCCTCCCGCGATTCCGGAACCAGCGGCCCCTGCACCCACTGCCCGCCGGCCGCATCGATTTCGAACTGCGTCATGTACGACCGGCGGCCCGTTTCCCGGTGAGTCACTTCGTAGACCTTCAGATTGCGGTCCACCATGGCCTGGAGCAGAGCCGGCGGGCGATCTTTCTTTTTCGCCAGTTCTTCCATCGTGACCAGAAACGGACTGATGAGTTTTTCCGGCACACGATCGAAGGCTCCGTCGTGTCCGGGCGTGATCACGCCGATATCGCCAATGCGGGCTGAGGGTGTCATCACGATCCGGTCGCATCCCAGAGCCACCACAGCCGCTCCGCTGATCGCTTCATGTTCGATCCAGGCCACGGTCGTGACTTCGGCCGGATCCAGTCCGGCGATTTCCGTTGCTATTTCCTCACTGGCCAGCAGAAACCCGCCCGGGGAATCGATGTCGTAAATCAGCAGGTTGGCTCCTTCACGAACGGCCCTGTGCGTTTCGCGAATCACGAAATCCGAGACGACCGGGGTGATCATGTCGCGGATGGCGATAACGGCCACGCGGACCTCGCTGTCAATGCGCCGTGCGTTTCGCTGAACCGACACGGGAAGATTCCACAGATGCCGCACATCTTCATCGCTGTGCGCCGTCCGGGAGACAATGAACTGCAGCCGCACCGCTTCCTCTGCCGTGAACACGGTCGACTGGCCCGGTTCCCGAATGCGTGTCACGGACAGGATTTCCGCGCCCGATTCCACCAGCCGGCGGTGTTCGGCCGGAGACACGAAACGCACGCCCGTTTCCTGTCCGCCGTTTCCCAGCGTCACCCGAACGAGACCCTGATCGGGATCCAGCATGGCCATCGCGACAGCGGCCGGCAGACGCGGATTGCGGCGCCGCTGCACGAGCTGTCGGATGAAAGCCGTTTCGTCCGCCGAGACCCGCCGTCCCCGCCCGATGTCTCCCAGAGCCGCGTTCGGTGCCAGGATGATTTCATGGCAGGCCAGAGCGACAATCACGTGGCGTCCGGTCAGCCGTTCCGGAATCCAGGCGATCGTGCGAACAGCGCTCGTTTCTTCATCCGTCAGCACCCGGGCCAGATCCGTCACATTGCCGGTGGTGCTGCTGCCGGGAAGCAGACGGATCACCAGAACAGCCGGAAGATGTTCCTGCCGCGACCGTTCCGCCAGGCGGACCATGTGATTCCGCACCAGGGCCACCTGACGGTCGCCGATCTGTCCTCCGATTTCGACAAACTGTCCGACATGCGGCAGGGGACTGTCCTGAGCCGGCAGACGAGCGGCCATCAGCACGACCGGCACACAAAGCCAAAGCGTGCCGCGCAAAAGGTCCGGCGGTCCGGAGTGCCCTGCTGACCTGTGATGAAACATGAATGCCCTTTCGGAACGAACGGCTGCATTATAGACGCTGCGGCCGGAAAAGCGGCGGCAGAATCGTTCGACCTGGCGGTTCGACGCCGCGTCCCCGGGCAGACGGACGTCTTCCATCAACGCACCGACCGATCCGAAAAGATGACCGTTTTCCCGAATTCTCCGGCCGAATGGCAGAATTCCGGCGGATGTTCGGTCGTCAGCAGCAGCCGGAATCGCCGCAGCAGCCGTCTCCGGGCAGCACGGTGAGTCCGGTTCGGGACCCTTTGGTTTCCTGCGGCGGCCGCCGGGCTTCTCCGTGACAGTCGAATTCTTCGGCCTGATCGAGCGGAATGTCGTCGGCCGGCGGAACCGGCGTCACGCACGACGCATAGGGATCGCGGCTGTACATCCGGAACGTCCGGTCGCACACGGCCATGCGTTCGCCCCGGTGCAGCCGATGCCCTTCATCGTCTTCAACCGTTTTCCAGGGACCGTTGTAAATCACGGCCTGGTGGCGATCGAGGCAGACGCCCTGTTCACCCTTCCAGGCCCGGACCGTCATGCTGCGGAATTCGATGCCTTCCACCACGGCCCACGGTTCGTCCTGGCGGGCCAGGATTTCCATCCCGTGAAACCCGGCCGTCTCAAAGGCCTTCAGAAAGGCGTCTTCGCGAAAAGCGCCGCTGATGCAGCCGCTCCACAGACGCGGATCGTTCTGCAGCGACTCCGGAACATCTTCATCACTGACGATATCACTGATGATCGCCCGGCCGCCGCAGCGCAGCACCCGAAACACCTCAGCGAACAACTGCCGGCGATCGGCGGTTTTCACGAGATTCAGCACGCAGTTCGACACGACCGCATCCACGGAATCATCGGCGACCAGAGGAGCCTCCCGCCGCAGACGGTCGGCGGCTTCCTGAGCGGCCAGCCAGGCGGCCGCGCTGTCAATCGGATGATCCCGCAGCCAGCTTTCGAACCGTTCCAGATCGAGCTGCAGATCCTGAATGCGGCCTTTGCGAAATTCGACGTTGCTGTAGCCGATGCGCCCGGCCACTTCCGACTGATACTGACGGGCCAGAGCCAGCATGTCGTCGTTGATGTCGACACCGATGACCGATCCGGATGCCCCGACCACCTGCGCGGCGATGTAGCAGATCTTGCCGCCTCCGGAACCCAGATCGAGCACATCATCGCCGAGCTGCAGATACCGCGACGGATCGCCGCATCCGTAGTCCCGTTCGATGATTTCCTGGGGAATGACTTCCAGCCAGCGGGCATCGTAATCGATCGGGCAGCACAAAGACGTTTCTGCCGCCTGAGCGGCCTGGCTGTAGCGTTCGCGAACGGCAGAATCGACATTCAGTTGAGACGACATTGTGGCGAAGAATCCTTTCTGTGCTGAAACAAGGAGCGGTGGAACCTGTGGAGACTGCTTCGTCAGACCACGCGACGTCGCCCGGGCACCCGGCCTTACACGCAGTCATCCGGCGGTGTCCCGGTTTTCTGCGGAGCCGACGGATTTACAAATCGTCCGGCAGCCCGAAGACCAGCAGTTCTCCCGTATACCGCTTGGGAAAGAAGGCTTCTGAGGGGGTGTCGTTGAACTGCGTATTCCCGGTTCCCACATACACCCGTCCGCGCGACACCGACGGACCGCACAGAACCGGTCCCAGTCCGAACTCCCGAAGAACCTCGCCCGTGGAAGCCCTCAGGCAGACCAGCCGGTTGCTGCTGAAGGTGGTGAAAAACACCAGCCCTCCGGCCGTGGCAATGCCGCTGGCGACCGGATCGCCCACATTGCGAAACAGCGGCTTTTCCGCCGTACCGCCGATCCAGTCGATTTTCGGACGATCGTGCCGCCAGAATTCGTTCCGTGTGTTCAGCGAAATGGCCGTGACCCGCCCGCCGGTGGGAGCCCTGCGGACTTCTCCCGGCAGAGAATGAACCGGCAGCATGTCGATGCCGTTGGTGAACACGTGCACTCCGTCAGTGGCGCAGCCGGTCTGCAGGCCTCCGATCGGGCTGGGCAGAGCCAGAGTGCGGGGATCGACTTTCGGGTTGGGGACGGGCGGACCGGTGTAGACGGGCGTGTGTTCCAGAATCTGTCCGGTGGCGGCATCCAGCACATAGTAGCCTCCGTTTTTGCAGCCGGCACCGACGACTTTGATCCGCCGGCCATCCCGTTCGATTTCATAGATTTTCGGAGTGTCCCCGATCGACTGATCCTTGTACTGCCCCGTTTTCGGGTCGTACGAAGGCACCGTGAAGTTCCAGACGTCTCCCGGGGAAATCTGAGACACCCAGCGTTCGGCACCAGTGGCCGCATCCACGGCGATCACGGCCGCGGAATGTTCCGTGTAGTTGCGCGGGTCGTCCGGCGTGGGACGACGCGGCGAATTATGCACATCTGTGCCGAAGAACACGGTGTTCGTCGCTTCATCCCACGAAGGAGAACTCCACACGCTGCTGGTGGACGGACCGTACTGATATTCCCGGGATCCGGTCGCCGAATCGATCGTCAGAGGCGGATCCAGTTTTTCCGGAGTCGGTCCGACGTCGTACTTCCAGATGACCTGGCCGGTCTGAGGGTCCAGAGCGACCACGAAACCGCGTCCGTAACAGCATTCGTAATTCGGATCCACCGGCAGCGAATGTTCATAGGCGCCTCCGCCGAAAAGCACCCGCCCGTCCGCCAGAACGGGCGATCCCATGACCAGGTTCGCGTGATGGGCACCGGGAAACGGTTCATACCGCGTGTTGATGGACCACTTTTCCCGGCCGGTCGCCCGATCCAGGCAAAACAGAACGCCGGCCGCATTCGCGAAGCAGACGCTGTCGTCGGTCACCAGAGCGGACGTGTAGACGCCCGACTGAGGAATCAGACCGCGGCCGTGATCGACTTTCTGAAAACCGGGATTGGCCAGATCGCGGACTTCATATTTCCACACCACGCGGCCCTGAGGATCCAGACAGTAGAACGCAGGATGCGTGGCCGTTCCGAAATACACGAAACCATCGACCACCGACGGAGTCACGTGAATCACGCCCACGATTTCCTGGCTGTCCGGTTTCGGAAACCGCCACTTCAGTTCCAGCCGCTCCGCCGTGCGGGGATTCAGCTCCGTTTCGTACGCGTTGAACCGCCAGCCGGTCGCGGTGCAGTTGTAACAGGGCCAGTCTCCCGGGGAGACCGGAGCCGGTTTCCCGGCGTCAGCGGCTTTCAGTACAGATTCGGAAGCGGCCTGAAGCACAAGGCCGCACAGCATCGCGAAGACGACGGGAATTCGCAGCATCATTCGGGTACCGGAAAGTCGCACATGTTCGAATCGTGGCACAGAACCGTTCCAGCGTCTCAGCAGGAAATACGAAATTCCACCGAGAAAGCGTTCAAACGAACCAAACGTTATGGACTTTTTCTGTCCGGACCGGGTCACGATTTGCGCCGGACGGACCGGTCGATGTTCGTGCCGCCGATGGCTTCCCGCATTCGCGCCCGGCGCGCTTTGATCTTGCGCCGAATCGTGCCGAGAACGCGCTGGGCCCGCTGAGTGCCGTTCTGGCCGGCAGCCTGCAGGGCGGCATTCATGGCGGCCTGAAGCGTCGTCATGTCCTTGCGGTAGGTTTCCAGCGCGCGGCGAATGGTGTCCAGTTCGGCAGACGGAACACGCGGGGCAATGACCTGTTCGTAGTACTGTTCAATGACGTTGCGCCGTCCGGCAGCGCTCGTCATCCCGATATCGAAGCTCTTGATTTCCCGGTGACATTTCGCAGACACATCACGAATCCAGCGGCGGGCGTCGTGCCAGGCGTCGCGGTCTTCGCGATCGGACGCAAGCCGTTCTTCCGGAGTCAGGTCGCGGTCGAGCTTGCCCAGGGAATTCAGCATGGACGCCAGCTTCTGCCTCAGACCGGTCATCTGCCGCTCCATCTGCACACAGTTTTTCCACGACGATTCCAGCCGGTCGTACAGCAGACGCTGCTCTTCGGTCTGTGCGGCAGGTACTGCCGCCGAATGGGCCGGCGGTCCGGGAACAGCCGGCGCGGCGGAAGCGGGCTGCACCGTTCCGCCCGCGATCGGTGGGCCTGTGTCTTCGGAGACGTTCACCGCGAGTTCGGCGGGGGCTCCCGGGGGAACTGCGGGCACCGCCAGAGCCAGACATCCTGACAGCACAGCGGCCGGCTGCCATTCGCCGCCGAAGATCGATGCGGAATGAATCCGCACCGGATCGATGCCGGCTGCCGTCAGCAGATCCAGAAGCGAAAAGGGAAAGCCCGCCGGCGATGCTGCCGCCAGCTCCGGGGGAATGCGGAACAGTATTCCCGTCGGCAGATGCGGCGGCCGGTACCAGGCCCAGACAGCCATCCCCGGCAGCCGCGGCAGCGGCAGCGGTTCCCACTGCACGGAAGCTGCATGTTGTGAGAAGACAGTCGACACGCTGCTGGCCTTTGAACATGCACGGACGGCGAATGAACACAGTGTACAGCGAACAGGACATCTCCGCTGCCCGCAATCAGAAGGATGGCTCCGGTGTCCGCATTTGTCTGAAAAACCGGCCGGCCGCTGACGAAAAGGGAAAATCGCTGAGCGTTGCGGGTTCCCGGACGCCCGCGGCCGGTCATTTTGTCCTTTCTGAGACCGATGTCTGACCGATTGAAAAACGGGTGCTCCCGTGGAACACTCCGGCAGCAGAACGCATCCATTCCTGTGTGAACGGCATGACCACCGTTCGGCCGAAGGACCATCCCGTGACCCTGCTGCCCCAGCCCGTTCGTGTCGTCATCCTTCTGCTGGCCGGACTTTTCGTGCCCCTGACAGACGGATGGGCCGAAGAAGATGTACGGACCGAAGAAGCGGCGCCGGTTTCCGAATCGGCGGCTGCGGAGAGTTCTGTTCCGTCAGACAGCCGACAGGAATCTCAGGCGGCTGCCGAAAGCGGGCACCGTGCGGGTCATTCCGATCCCATTGCGCCGGTTCTGTTCGGGATCATCGTGATCCTTCTGGCGGCCCGCATCGGCGGTCACATCTTTGAAGGCCTCGGGCAGCCGGCCGTGCTGGGAGAACTGGTCACAGGTGTCGTTCTGGGAAATCTGTCGCTCGCGGGGATCGACGTCCTGGAATTTCTCAAGGTGGACTATTCCCACCATCAGAACATCGATCTGCTGGATTCCAGGGTGCTGGCAGGGATCACGGTCGATCATCTGTCCCGCATCGGTGTCATTCTGCTGCTGTTCCAGGTCGGTCTGGAATCCTCCGTCAAACAGATGCGGGAAGTCGGCGGTACCGCCTTTCTGGTCGCGGTCATTGGTGTGGTGGTGCCGGCCGCGCTGGGCTGGCTGACCGGGATGCTGCTGCTTCCGGGCCACGACTGGCCGGTGCACATGTTTCTGGGCGCCACTCTGTGCGCCACCAGCGTGGGCATCACGGCCCGGGTGCTGCAGGACCTGAACGCATCCCGCACGCGCGAAGCCCGCATCATTCTGGGAGCCGCTGTGATCGATGACGTTCTGGGCCTGCTCGTGCTGGCCGTCGCTCAGGGCGTGATTGCTTCGCTGAGTGCGGCGGCGGCCGGCGGCACGGCCCGCTTCGGCGTCGCGGAGCTGGGAATCATTGTGCTCAAGGCAACCGGTTTTCTGTTCGCCGCCTTCGTGCTGGGGCAGTTCATCAGTCGGCCCATGTTCCGGGCGGCCTGTTATCTGCGCGGAAAAGGGCTTCTGATCGTCACCGCGCTGCTGATCTGTTTCGGGTTCTCCCTGCTGGCCGATGCCGCCGGTCTGGCCACGATCGTGGGAGCGTTTGCCGCGGGTCTGATTCTGGATGAAGTGCACTATGCGGAACTGCGGGAACGGCACCGCGAGCATGCTCTGGAAGATCTTCTGAAGCCGCTGATCGATCTGATGGTGCCGCTGTTTTTCGTCGTCATGGGACTGCACGTGGACCTGACCAGTTTTCTCGATCCGTCTGTTCTGGGTCTGGCCGCGGTGCTCAGCGTGGCCGCCATCATCGGAAAACAGGCCTGTTCTCTGGGTGTGCCCAAAGACGGCACCCGGCGTCTGGTGGTCGGTCTGGGCATGATTCCCCGTGGTGAAGTCGGCCTCATTTTCGCTTCCATCGGTCTGCAGCTTCGAATCGGTTCCGAACGCATCGTGGACGATGCCACCTATTCGGCTCTGGTCATCATGGTCATCGTCACCACGATGGTCACGCCGCCGCTTCTGAACTGGGGGTTTTCGAAATCGCCGACCCCGGCGTCGGGGACTTCCGCCGACTGACACATCGTGTTCAGTCGGCCGGCGGCTGATCCAGCGGCCACAGCTCGAAACGACGCACGAACAGTTCGGCCTGTTCCGTCTGCAGCAGCAGCCGTCCGGCATCCGGAGACACGTCGAACGCTTCATTCACCACAACGCCGTTGACTTTGTAGATCAGGTGGTCGCCTTCCGCGATCACGTCCATCCGCGTCCATTCTCCCAGCGGGCTTTCCACATCGTCGCGGCCTCGAAATCCGGCGACATCCGCCCAGTCCGGATCCCGGCCGAACCAGTTGATCCGACCGCCGGAAATCGTCACCCGTTGTCCGCCCCGGTGCCAGACTTTCTCGCCGTCCCGGTCCTTCGTGATTTCGGCCGTGACAGACGATGGATACGCACGTCCTGTCAGCGGGTCCGACCCGGTCAGAACAAGCAGATCCCCGACTCCGCCTTCAATGATCTGCGCTTCGATGGATGCCATCCATGTGCCGGCGTAACCGCCGTCCGGTCCCCAGCAGTGCAGCAGAATTCCGGAATCCCGCGCCCGGCCTTCACGATTGCCCCAGGTTTTCTGTCCCCAGCGGAATTCGATCACCAGGTGATAGTCGCGGTAGGCCTGCTGCGTAATCAGTCCGCCATAGCCCTGGCCGGACACATGAATCATGCCGTCTTCCACCGTAAACACCCGGTCCGGGTCCGCGTAGGCGCGATCGCGAATCCACGTGTAAAAACCTTCCAGGTTGCGCCCGTTGAACAGCCGAATCGGGCCGTCCACAGGCCGCACGGCAGTTTCCCGCTCCGGTGGTTCTGCCGGCGGACCGGGAAGTTCCCGGACGGCCATACGGCGAAACGCCGCCGTGTCGCCGTATCCCGCGATCCCGATCCGGCCGGCCGCGCTGCGGACACCGGACGGCAGCGATCCGCCCCGCGATTCGGCGATCTGCGCCAGATCCGCATCCAGAACGGTCGTGCCATTCAGTTCCACCCGAAATCGTGATCCGCGAACCATGACCTGCTGGAAATTCCATTGTCCGGCCGGCCGCAGATACCCCTGATGAGCGGCAGCCAGTCCCGAAACCGAACCGGGCTGCTGATCAGGATCGAGATTCCTGTATCGCGGATCGAGAGAATCCAGAATCGGAATCTCCAGTCCGTCCTGACCGGAATCGGAACAGCGCACAATCAGCCCGCTCCGGCCGCCCGGCGGCAGCCGGAATTCCATCTGAACGATGAAATCGGAATACGTCTGTTCCGTCAGCAATGTGCCCGTCCGTCCGGGCCGGCACACGATCGTGCCATCCGCAGCTTCGAAGTCATCGGAAGCACCGGTCCAGCCTTCCAGATCACGGCCATTGAACAGACTCACGAAGCCGTCTCGGCCGGACCGTTCGGCCAGAATGCGGTTCGCCTCTTCCGGGCCGATTTCACGCAGAAACAGATTGCGGAAAAACAGCCGGCTGCCGTGATTCTGCAGTTCGATCGAACCGCGCGGCGCAATCGGCAGGCGGCGATCCCACACATTCTCCATGACCACATCGTCGACGACGAGCTGCCCGTTGAGCCACACGGTGGCGCGTTCTCCGATCATCTGAATGCGGAATGTGTTCCATTCGCCCACCGGTCGGTCTGCCCGCACCAGCGGAAAACGCGGATGCTGTTGGTTGTTCCAGAAGGCGCCCGATCCGTTTTCCGCACCGTGACGAAAATACGGTTCGTAATCCGGATCCCAGATCTGCACCTGGGGACTGCTGCGCAGGTAAATGCCGCTGTCTCCCCCAGGAGCGATTTTCCAGTCGACGTACAGTTCGAAATCCCCGTATTCCTTTTCCGTGCACAGATTGTCTCCCCGACCGTCGAACACAAGAACCCCGTCGACGACGGACCAGTGAGCCTTCATGCGGGCATCCGCCTGCTTCTGAGCTTCGGCACGTTCAGCGGCCGTCATGGCGGCGCGGGTTACGGGAGTGCCCACAAGGCCCTTCCAGCCGGAAAGATCACGCCCGTTGAACAGAGCGATGAACCCGTCGGGAACAACCGGATCCCGGGCGAGGATCGGTCGGGCCGGCATTCCGGCTGCGGCCAGGATGATGGCTGCCGCAGTGAACAGGCGAAGGGGATACGTCATGGACATTCTGATACTCTCCGGCCGCCGCACTTTCATCGAACAGAAAAACGGGCTTCCTGCGCGGCCCTCTGATAAAACGCCCGTCCGGTCAAACGCTTCACGAACACATCGTTGTAGGAAACAGATCGGGCAGCGTCCACAACTTCCGGTGAAACAGTCCGGTGCGGACCGGATGTCTGCCGGGAGGCGCTTTTTCACTGCGGGCGATGCCGTCAGAATGGGTCCGGATGTGTTCCGGAATTCTGCCGCGGCGGACATTCATGAGAACCGTCGCCGGATCGGAACCTGCAGCAGCAAAGAGCAGTGCAATGGTTCAGGGAATGTCTGCAGACAGTCGACCGACGGCCGGTCCGGTCTCCGGGCGTTTTCGTTTCTGCCTGACGGCCGCGGCGGCCATGGGCTACGGCTGGGTGTACCGCGGGACCGTGGGACACGAATACGGAGCGATGGTGCCGGCCGCCCTTCTGGGGCTGACACTGTGCCTGGCATCCGGACGGACGGACTGGCATCGGCGTTCGGCCGTGGCGGCTCTGTTCGCCGCGATCGGCTGGTCGTGGGGCGGTTCGCTCAGCTACATGGAACAGACGTTCTATGTCCTGTCCGGCTCGCTGCCGGATGTGCTGTACGGCTACGCGGTCCTGTTCTTTCTGGGCGCTCTGTGGACCGGCTGCGGCTGCGCACTTCTGGGCATGGCTCTGACCGAATCCCGCTCCCATCTGGAAACACTCATGCGGCCCTTCGTCTTCGTGTGCGGCCTGTACGGTGCGGCGTTCGTGTACTTCCTGCTGAATCCCGATGTGTTTGAAGCCTACGAAACACTGACCGTGATTCATTTTCACGACGGTGACTGGCTGTCGGCCACGCTGACATTCATCGGAGCGGCGCTGTACGTCATCGGACGGCCCCGTGATCGTCACGGGGCGCTGCTGCTGCTGGCCGGATCGACCGCGTGGTGGATCGGATACGGTCTGCTCACAAAACTCGGCGGCCTGCGGCTGGCACCGCTGCACCGCAGCGAAAGCTGGGGCGGCGTGCTGGGCGTTCTGGTGGTGCTCATCCTGTATCTGCAGCGGCGGAACAACCAGGCTGCGCTGCGGCTGTGTCTGGATGGTTGTGTGGGAGGCGGGCTGTCGTTCGTCGTGGCTGTGGTGGTTCATGGTGTGCTTGTGCTGAAACCAGGGCCGCTGGCCGGCGTGACGCTGCCGATTCCGGCCTGGAGATGTGCGGAGCTGATATTCGGGTTCCTGACCGGATTGTGTGTGGCCTGGTGCACGTTTCGCCTCGTACGCAATCGGGTGACTCCGCCCGTGGAAGACAGCGACCGCGCACGTCTGGATGTCCTGGCCGTTCTGGTACTGTTCGTCGTGCTGCCGTGGATCAACGTGCGGCGTCATACAGACCGCGTTCTGCGGACGATTCCGGCAACAGACGATCTTTCCTTTCTGGGACTGCCCGCCGGAACCTGGTACGCGGCTCTCGGTGTGGTTCTGTCGGCAGCCGTGGTTCGGATGCTGTGGCTTTATCGGCGCGGCGATCGAAGCTGGGTTCCCGCATCTGCGTTCGGCAAAGGTCTGTGGATTGCCCTGCTGCTGATCTGGTCAACGGCCTCCGTGCAGCTTCTGGACGAACAGCCGTCTCGCCGGTCGCTGCTGGAAAACCTGTGTGTGTGGCTTCCGGCTGCTGTGGCGACCTGGCTGCTGACCGGGTTCGCGGGCAGGCGGACTGCCCAGGCCGATGGAACGGCTGTGCCGCCGGAATCGCCGGTCTGGTCGGCCGGGCGGCGGCGGCTGGTGCTGTCGGCGGCCGCCGTTGCTGTGGGCATTCCGGCCGCGGCGCTGCTGGCGCTGGGGATTCAGGGCGATGCGTCCGTGCCGCGTTCCCGGCTGCGGTTCGGCCCGAATGCCTGGTGGAGGCAGACGGCGCGCCTGCAGGGCGTGTGGCGGGTGATCGGATCGGCGGAACAGCCCGGTGCGTCGACCGGGCCCGTCGACGGACTGCCGTTCGACCGGCTGGAATTCACGTCCAGACGAAAGGTGTATGCGCTGTCGGGATCCGATCGGACTGCCGACCGGCACACCTGGTTCCTGAAAAACCAGTTCATCTGGCTGCATGTGGTTCCCGATGAAGGCGACACGCGCCCGGCAGTCGACATTCCGATTCAGTTCGATCAGGGAAAGATGTATCTGGCCTGGCCGCTGCCGGCCCTGCAGGGACGCTGGCTGGTGCTGGAACGCGAACCGGATCCGTGAAACGTCTGCCCGGCGATCGCTGAGCGTTCCGGGCGACGGCGGTCCGGAGTGATCATGCCGGGAAAGTCGGAAGCCGGCTACGGAAAGAAAATCTGCAGCGGGTCGTAAATCGCCGCCGCTGCCGGCAGACCGCCCACGGCGCCCACGCGCGATTCGTTGTCGCCGATCAGCGGTCCCTGCAGACTGTTGATGGTCGTGTTTCCGAAGAACACGCTGAACGGGCTGGGGATGTTGGTGTACAGGAAGGGCGGGCTGGCCGCATCTGTGGCGGCGGTGGTCGTCACAGCAAGCGCTCCGTCCACCGTATCGAAACTGGCGGCCCGCCCCGGACTGTCCACGGAGATCACGGAATCGAATACGAGATCCACGGTGACGTCGGTCAGATCCAGGGCCGCTCCGGTCAGGCTGTCCACGCTGCTGCCGGTCTGACTGCGAAGAACAAGTCCCGGAGAAGCCGTGACAAACAGACCGGTTCCCGTCATGTTGAAGACATCGACATCGCCCAGATCGACATCGCCGACAGCCGTGTCGAACACGATACCGGTTCCCGTGATCCGTCCCGTGCTGGCGCCCACGGCCAGTGTCGACATGAGAACCGGATCGAGGGCTCCTCCCGGAACCGCATCGAATGTCACGTCGCGAAACACGACGCCGTCGGTGAGAGCGGCCGGAACCGAATTGTCCTGAAAGACGGACACGAACGTCGTCCCGGCGCCCGCGGAACCGTCCACGATGATCCCGCCGGCGTTGACGGATGAAGCCGTTGTCGATGTGACGGACAGCGTCACATCGCCGGTGGCCGCCGCCCCTTCGGTCACCGACAGAGCCGTCTGATCGGCGGAGATGCCGGTTGACGTGATGGTTACCTCCAGGTCTCCGGCACCATCCGGATTGATGTCGATGCCTTCCGCCATGGCATCCGTAATGGATACGCCGTCCAGCGTCACCGCGGTGCCGGCTGCACCGCTGTTGATTTCGATCGCATCGTCGGTGATGGTGCTGAACGTCACGTCCGTGACATCGGCCGAACTGTTGTCGATTCTCAGACCACGGTTTCCGGACTGGTCGATCAGCAGATTGTCCAGGAGAATTCCCGTGGAATCGGTCAGTGTGACTGCGTCCATGGCCAGCGGCTGACGAATCCGGCCGGATTCCATCGTGGCGTCTGTAACAGCCGCGGCGCTGACGGTTCCGATCACGGAAAATCCGCTGACAACCGTGCTGTCGGCCAGAGTCACGTCACCCGTGATTTCAGCGGGCAGTTCCGCCAGGTTGTCGCCGGTGCCGGAACGAGGCAGGCGCAGAGGGCCCTGCAGCGCCGGGATGATCTGGACCGGACCGTTGGAACGAAGCTGCGTGCCCGGTACAAGAGCCACGTCTTCGATGAACGAACCGCCCTGCGGGGTGTAGATGACGCTCGTCGGGGCCAGCGGGTCGGCCAGAGCGTCGGTGATCGTGCCGTACGGATTTTCGAACGTTCCGGTTCCGGCTGATCCGGGGACGACGTGGATGAAGGTGAGCGGCATGCTGGTCAGGTCGCGGGCCGTCTGCGTGTTCTGAACGAGAACGATCTGCTGGTGCCGCCGCACCGGATCAGCCAGACGGTGACGAATCGAACGGTCGTGACCGCCGCCGTCTGCGTTCCGGAATCTGCGCCGCATGCTGCCGGCGGCCGGGTTCGCATCGTGCCGAAGAGTCTGCCGCAGTTCCACGGACACGGTGACCGTGCGTCCGAACAGATCGTCGTCCTGAGCAGTCGCGGTGAAGGCCACGTGGTTCTTCAGCACAGTTTCAATCCGCACCCGCCAGCCGGTCGCATCGGGTGTGTATCCGGAATCGAAGTAGTACAGACCGCCCAGAACCCGTGTGCGGAATCCCAGGATGGCGGGCACGTTGTATCCGGCCAGAAAGTCGAGTCCGGAGAGTGCGGCGGCTGTGTGGACCAGCAGATTGCTGCCGCGGAAGGAGACCGCCTGCTGATGGGGGTCGCTGACGGCCGGAGTGTAACCGTTCAGTTCCAGGTCGATGAATTCTCCGAACGATTCCAGGCCCATTCCCGCCTGATTGAAGCTGAAGCTGTCCTGCTGGCGGGTGTCCCAGTAAGCGCTGATGCCCCAGATGCGGTTGGTGTCCGGATCGTACCAGCGGTATCCGGTGCCCACGTTGGAACTGAATTCCGCATTCGTGGACAGAATGGCCCGAAAATCGCCGAACCACAGCGTGTCTTCACCGTCCGGCAGCAGTGGCAGAAACCAGTCCAGAGACGTGTATCCGCCGCGATATCCGAGTCCGTCGCCGATGCTCTGCCGCGCGCTGACACGCGACATCCAGACATCCTCCGCCGCGGCCTGGGCAGCCGCCGTCAGCAGCAGGACGACCGTGCAGAACCGCAGCAGAGTCATCATCAGGCGGGCACCCGCTGTCGGTCTCAGTAAACGAACACCCCGCCCAGACTCAGGCCGCGCATCATGAAGTCATTCAGAGTCACATTCTGTCGCAGCGTGCCATCGAAGCCGCCGGGCGTGTTCACGCTGTCGTACACGATGCTGTTCGTGGGACGCGATGTCTGGCCGAGATACATGAAGTCGTAGCCGGCAACCACGGTGAAACGGGGAGTCAGGTGGAACTGAAGCTGAATGTTGAGTTCGAAGGCCGAACCGAAATCGACCGTTCGGTCCCGCACCGGAGCAATGATGGTGGTTCCCCCCGGACCGACCAGGGATCCGGATGCCTCGTCCGTGTGATCGTTCAGCCCGAACATGATGCGAGGACTCACAGTGAGCGACACATAGCGGCTGTGGAAACTGGCCCGTCCGCCGATTTCAGGACCATAGATGTTGTTGATGGCTTCCCCGCGTACCGTTCCCACTGTGTCTGCCTGAGTGCCGCCGGCATTGAACACGCCGACGGTGAGCAGATCTTCGTCCAGTGCCAGATACCGGAACCCGCCGCCCCACTGCCAGTTGAACCACCCGGCCGGCAGATACTTTTCCTGGTAGTACATCAGCTCCGTTCCCCAGGCATCCAGAGACAGCGTGGCGCTGAAGCTGTCGTCATAGATCAGAGCGTTCAGAGCGGATGCATTCGACGGGACACCGTTCGTCAGAAAGGGCGTCACGATATTGGGACGCAGTTCTGTCCCCAGAGCTTCCAGACCGGCCGGCCGGCCCCGCTGCAGATTGTCCAGAGTGAACCCGTCGTTCTTCTGTCCGGTGCCGAAAATGGATGCTTCCAGCGTGCCGGCCGCCATGTCCACCGCCAGGGTTCCCCGAATTCCGGAGACATCACTGAGGCCCAGACTGGCGGCATTGGGCACAACGCCGAATCCCGCCGCCGCTCCGCCGGCCAGGTTGTTGAACACCGGGAACGGTATCGACGGATCCGGGACATCGGCAATCGGAGCCCCCAGGTTGCGGGCATCCGGGTTGTCGAAATTCCAGTGCAGGTATTCGATGGTCACACGGGAACGCCTGGCCACGGCCTCGAAAAACCGTTCGATCGGCTGCGATTCATCCCAGATGTCGGGAATCGCTTCGCCCACGAACCGGTTCATCTGCATCGGCTGCTGGTAACCGGGGACACCGTACGGACCCTGAGCCGAAACACCGGCCGGAAGGCCGATGGCCAGCAGGAACATCAGAATGCGGAACAGGTTCGAACGGAACATGCGAACCGGACCTTTTCAGTTTCGGTGGCGGGTCGTGGAAGTCGCTGGACGGAAATCTCCGAACGGCATCCGCCGCAGGCGGGATTTCAGGCAGACACAACACAGGACAACCACGGCCGGAACCGACCGCGACAAGACACTGTCTGCTGTCGTCCCTATCGGTCTGTGACGATTCCGAACTTTGCTCCAATTCTGCCGGATCTGCATATTTTGATGGTTGTGACGGCTGGGCATTCTGCGCCGGCCGGGCAGACAGGCATCCGCCGTTTCAGACGGCCGGAACCGACCGATTTCCCGGACCGTTCGGCAGTTTTCGCCGATTTCCATGAAGCCGTTCAACCGGGACGGCCGATCCCGATGACGGGGCCGACTGCCGAGGCGGCGGCCGTGTTCTTTCGCCAACCGTCCCCCTCCCCCCTGCTGTGCCTGTCTCGTATGAACGATGCGTCCGGAGACATCGAGTGGGCGGCCGACCGCAAGATCGGCTTCGCCATGGGCATCCTGCTGATCGGCGTCGTGGCGGCTCTGTTCTTTCGAAACGAACAGCTCCCCGACGACGCGGTGCCGTCGGTGCAGCGCCGGGATCTGATCGACTCGCGGCTGCGCGATCGGAATGTGCTGGTCTACGAAGACGATGCTGCCGATCAGAATCGGGACGGCCAGGAACCGGTCTGGACCATGCCGGAACTGCTCGAAGATTATCACGCCCGCAGTCCCGATCTCCCGCTGCCGGTTGGCGCCGTGCCGCCGGAGCCGTCGGCAGCATCGCGGTCTGCGTCCGATGCCCCTGAAAGCCTGGCGGAAATCCTGGGCATGCCGTCCTCCCCGACAACCGATCGCCCGTCGGCGTCGCCCGTCCGGTCCGCCCGGCCGCCGGATCCGGCTTCTGAACCCCCGCAGACTGCAGCTCGGAAAGGCCCCCTGCGGAATGAAACGCCGCCTGATCGGTCTCCATCGACCGAATTCGATGAGTACACCGTCCGCTACGGTGACACCCTTTCGGGAATCGCCGACCGGCTGCTGGGGTCTCCCGCGCGTTACCGCGAACTGTATGATGCCAATCGAGACCGCATCGCCAGTCCCGACCGGCTCCAGGTGGGCACCACAATTCGCGTGCCCCGCCTGTAGACGATCCGGCTGCGGCAGACCGGGTTCCCTGTCCGGCCGCCCGGCGGGCCTGCCTGCTCCGGCCAGTGGGCGGCTGCTTCCTGCCCCGGGCCCGGTCGAGAACAGTTACCAGAGACCGTCCCGAGGATTCAGGCGGGCGTGTTCGTCGAACTGTTTCAGAACCTCACGAGCCTCCGCCGACAGATCGCGGGGAACCCGTATCTGAATCACGACGATCTGATCGCCCCGCTGTCCGGTGGCCCGGTTGAGTACGCCTTTGCCGCGCAGTCTCAGCTTCGCTCCGCTCGATGTGCCCGGCGGAACGGTCAGGATCACGGGGCCTTCGCTGAGTGTGGGGACTTCGATCTTTGCGCCCAGAGCGGCTTCCGTCATGGTCACCGGCACGTCCAGAATGAGGTTGAAGCCGTCCCGGCGAAAGAATGGATGCGGCATGACGTCCACGGTGACCAGCAGATCCCCGGGCGGTCCGCCCCGCGGCCCGGCATGACCCTGACCGGCCAGGCGGATCGTTTTTCCGCTTTCAATGCCCGGCGGAATCCGAAAACTCAGGCGATCGGTCCGGCCGCCGGCACGGACCGTCAGTTCATGTTCGCCGCCTTCGACACCCACCTGAAACGGAACCTGAATGGTCGTCCGCACGTCTTCGCCACGAGTCGGTTCGCTGCGGCCGCCGAAAATCCCTCCCAGCAGATCTTCCATGGAAAACCCGCCGCTTCCGGACCGGAACGCGCCGGTGAAACCGTTGAACGGATTCCCCGCAGCCGCTCCGTCCGGAACCCGGTTCCACTGGTGACCGAACTGGTCGTACTTCTTCCGGCGATCCGGATCGCCGAGCACTTCATGGGCTTCCGTGATTTCGGCGAAACGCTGCTGAGCCTGCGGATCGTCGGCATTGGCATCCGGATGGTATCGGCGGGCCAGTTTCTTGTACGCACGACGAATTTCGTCCGCACTCGCCGACCGGTCGACTCCGAGAACATCGTAGTAATCGCGCTGAGACACCTGCCCTGGCCCTGTCAGACTTTCGACCTCCGGATGGAAGAACGCTTTGGAAGCCGATTCTATCGGCCCCGGACGTGCCGTCACGGCAGAAATCACGTTTCCGTCCCGCGGCCGGCCGCGATTCCGGAATCCGTTCCCCGGCCCGCAATCTCATAATGCCTGGTACAGAAAACGGGGGCACTTCACCGCTTTTTCGCGGCTGTGCCGGTTCATCGAACAGGATGCCGCGGGCGAACGCTACCGGAAATGGCCGGCACGATTCATTCGTTCGATCAGCGGCCGACAATCATTTTCGCGGCTTCGACCGTTGGCTCGGGAACCGGCTCACCGTGCTGTTCGAGCCCTTCAATGTGGAATTCGATGGCGTCCCGCAGTTGTTTCTCAACGTCTTCACGAGTCCGGCCAGTGGCAATGCAGCCCGGCAGATCGGGGACCCAGGCCGACCAGTTCCGCTCACCCGGTTCGTAGATGACGAGATATTCGCGCGTCATGTTCTGTCCTCCAGTCCCGCCTGACGCAGGACGCTCCTGAGAGTTTTGGGGTGAACATCATCTCTCGGATGTCCGGAAACCGTAACGGTTCCCGGTTTGGTGGGATGGCGAAGCTGTCGATGGCTTCCCCGAGTCCGATCGACTGCCCAGCCGTCGGATGCCAGCAGCCTGAGCAGTTCCCGCACCTTCATGTTATGCCCCTTCCACCCTTCACTCCAGCCGCCGTCGTTCAGCAGCGTCCGGATGGTATCGGCGGGCCGGTTTCCTGTACGCACGACGAATTTCGTCCGCACTCGCCGACCGGTCGACTCCGAGAACATCGTAGTGATCGCGCTGAGACACCTGCTCTGGCCCTGTCAGACTGTCGGCCTCCGGATGGAAGAACGCCTTGTAAGCGGATTCTATCGGCCCCGGACGCGCCGTCACGGAAGAAATCGCGTTTCATCCCGCGGCCCGCCGCGATTCCGGTCCGGCTGATTGGTCGGCCCGAACCGGCCGAGACTGGATTCCGCTGTCCGCACGGCGTCCGGCTTCAGTCCGGAAGATCCTGAAGCAGCACAGCCACCGGCCACCGCTGCCCTTCGCTGCAGTAGAACGCCCGAAAGCGTTCCATCTGTTTGATGCGGTCGATCAGAATCCGTTGTTGTCAGGTGATTCCAGTTTCGGGCGACAGCATCTTCAGGATACGGTTTTCACGATTCCGCTCGGTCTGATCGACAGAGAAGTATGATTTGCTCAACAGCATTGCTGACGGATATGACTTCGTCCGACTCGAACATTCCCACGGGAAGGTCACTGTCGAGGCGGAAAAGCGGTTGCCTTCGAGCTTGTACGCTGCGGCACAGCGCAGCGCCGTTTCCGCCGGGGCTGGCGTGCGGAATGAGGACGGCCGCGGCGAGCGCCGAGACGAACTCGTTGCGGGTTTTGGCGTTCGCCTTTGTTGTCTTTGATACGTCGTTGCCGAACGGGGACAGCAGCAGAAGCCGTCCCGCTTCCAGTGCGGATTGCCACGCGGGAGCCAGTCGGACGCGTCCCGGTGATTTCGCCGGACAGATGATGACGGGCTGCTTGCCGGCCAAAAGAAAGTCGAGACATTCGCGTTCCATGGGAGAATGGAAACCGCCCGCGACCACGATCTCCGCGTCACGCAATGACCGAATGGCATCGAACGCTCGCAGAACGACATTTCCCGGACACTGCACCGAACAGATCAGCCCGAGACACTTCGCCTGCAGAATGTCGCGGTTGCCGACGCCGTAGACCGTTCGCCAGTCTGTAGAGTCCGGATGGTCTTTGAGCTGCGGTGGGTAATTCCCTGAGCGAACACTGAGGGACCACGGTTCGCGACTTGTCGCTCCGGAACGTCGGGCTGTTTTCGCTGACGCAGTTCCGGAGGGCTTACGTGCCATTCATGGCCTCCCTGCCGGCATCGCGATCCTGACGAAGAAACACCTGCATCCGGTCGGTGGGAAGATTGAAGGTAGCCAGATGTCATCAGAGAGCGCAGGCAGGTTCTCGCGCACTGCCACAAGGTCTTCCGGAATTTGACGTGTTCGCGTCAGAACGGACCGCTCACCGGG
>WFTL01000154.1 GCA_015485495.1 Planctomycetaceae bacterium | reverse complement strand
GTTTTCCACAGTGCAGGCGAATCCATTCGCGGGCCCGGTCGGCCATGCTCTCGTCCCCGGTGGCATCGCCGGCGGTCAGGACGCCCGCCGGCTTGCGAACGACCAGACAGTGATTGTCTTCGTACAGAATATCCGATTCGTTCAGCCCCATCGCATTCCCGATGAAACAGGATCTTTCACGGCACGAACAGGGAGCCCCTGTGGGAACGTGCGGCGGAGTGTGCCGTTGCGTTGCCTGATTGGTCATGTTGTCGCAGAGCGATCAGCCCGCCGAGTCCGTCACTGTGATGATTCCCTGACTGTGGTGCAATCCAGGGTCTGTGACTCGGCGTGCAGCCGGATTTTGCTGGCGCGGACGATGCAGGGTTTCGGAAAGTTCGGTGCGGTCGAGGCGGGGCGCGGCGGATGGGCTGTCAGTGCGTCAGTCCAGGAGCGTGGCGGATTCGAAGACGGCTTCGGGAGCGATCCCGGCTTCTTCCAGAATCTGGCGAATCTTCTGTTCGGCTGATGCGCGGGCCGTAACCCGCTTCTGGATGTGCACGCGAATCCCATTGCTGTCTCCGGGAACCTGCTGAGCCAGTCTGGCGATCTGAACGGCCGTGGCAGGTGTCCATTCGGTGTCGTTTCCGGGATCGGCATCGATGTAGTAGTCGAATTCATCGATCAGGACAGACAGCGTGCTGCCCACACGGAATGTCGGGACATCGCCAGGTTCCGGATTTTTCGGGCGTTTCGGTGCCGTGGCGGCGGCGGACAGATCGGCCGCCGCTCTGCCTTCCGACAGGTCGGCCGTGTCACGGTTTCCGCCGCCGGGGCCGGGCCCGTCCAGGAACAGAGACAGAATCAGAGCGACCAGAAGGACCGATCCTGCGTAGATCATGCGTCGTCCTGTTCTGGCCGGGTGGAAACGTGCCATGATCACATCCGAGACGGAGACGGAACGGGAAACCGACTATAGGTCGATATCATCGGCAAAACAGGCGTCTTCCATGATGACCCGGTAGCGTTCGGAAGCATCCCGGCCGAGCAGCTGGTGGAAGGTGCGGTCGGCATCGAGGGGGCTTTCGATGTCCACGCGCAGCAGCACGCGGGCGTCGGGGTTGAGTGTGGTTTCGCGGAGCTGAGCGGCATTCATTTCGCCCAGTCCCTTGAACCGGAGGACAGTTACGGGGCGGCCGGCCGGCAGACGGGCCAGAATGTCTTCCTTTTCGGCATCCGTCTGCGCATAGAACTTCTCCTTACCGGCCTCAATGCGGAACAGCGGAGGCTGAGCGATGAACAGGCGGCCCTGGCGGATGAGGTCGGGCATGTGGCGGAAGAAGAACGTGAGCAGCAGCGTGGAGATGTGGTATCCGTCGCTGTCGGCATCCATCAGCAGAATGACGCGCGCATACCGCAGCCGGCGAATGTCGAACGACGGACCGATGCCGGCTCCCAGTGTTTCCACGATGTCGCTGATTTCCTGATTTTTCAGGATTTTTCCCAGTGCCAGAGATTCCGTGTTGAGAATTTTTCCACGCAGCGGCAGGACGGCCTGAGTCCGGGAGTTGCGTCCCATGACGGCAGTTCCGCCGGCCGAATCCCCTTCGACGATGAACAGTTCGGTTTCTGCTGCATTCTTCGACTGGCAGTCGACCAGCTTGCCCGGCAGAGTGCTGCGCCGGGAGGAAGCGGTCTTGCGCCGCACTTCCGTGACGGCATCGCGGCTGGCCTGCCGCGCCCGGGCGGCCAGCACGATGCGCCCCAGAATCGCTTCTGCGACGGAGGGATTGCTGTTGAGCCAGTTTTCCAGGGCCGGCCGCACCACCGCATCCACTGCCGACGACATTTCGGGATTGTTCAGCCGTTCCTTGGTCTGTCCCTGAAACATGGGATCGGACACGAACACCGACAGGATGGCTGTCAGCCCTTCGCGAATGTCTTCAGCGGTGATGGACACGCCGCGTGTGCGGATGTTGTGCACGTCGATGTAGTTGCGAATCGCTTTGACGATTCCGGATCGGAGTCCGGCTTCGTGCGTGCCGCCACCGTGCGTCCGGATTCCGTTGACATAACTGCGCAGGTGTTCATCTGTCGCTTCCGTCCACCGGAGCACGACTTCGATGCGGGCTGTGGGATCATCGCGCTGAGCCGTAAACAGGGGGGCATGAACGATGCGTCGTTTCCCGTCGCTGATGATCCGTTCGATATACGCGGCGATGCCGTCCGGGTGAGAAAACTCATGGACTTCATCGCGGTGTTCATCCCGAAAGATGATCTTCAGGCCGCCGTGGATGTAGGAAATGTCTTCCAGGTGCTGACGGATCGTGTCGGAACTGAACTGGATGCGTCGAAAAATGGTTTCGTCGGGACGAAAGAAAATGACGGTGCCCCGGCCCCGAAACCGCCGGACCTTCCGGACTCGTCCCAGGGGGACGCCGGCCCGATACTCCTGCACATATTCGGCTCCGTCGCGATAGACGGTTGCCTTCATTTCGGACGACAGTGCATTGACGACCGATGATCCCACTCCGTGCAGCCCGCCGCTGCGGGCGTAGTTTTTGCTGCTGAATTTGCCTCCTGCATGCAGCGTGGTGAGGATCACTTCCAGAGTCGACTTTTTCATCCGGGGATGCCGGTCGACGGGAATCCCCCGGCCGTTGTCCTGAACCGTGCAGCTGCAGCCGTCCCGATGCAGCGTGACCGTGATACGGTCGCATTCGCCGGCCAGAAATTCGTCCACCGAATTGTCAACGATTTCCCACAGAAGATGGTGCAGCCCCCGGGAATCGACGCCGCCGATGTACATCGACGGTCGCTTTCGAACCGGCTCCAGCCCTTCCAGAACCTCGATATCCTTCCCGGTGTACTGTTTCGGTGCCGTGGCAGTGCTCATATCTTGTCGTGGTCTGCAAAAAACAGGTTCGCCGGCGCAGCGGCCGCAGGACGGGGCATCGTCTCACATGCGGCCATCAGCCGCAATCCTTCCAGGAACCTCCGCCGGCGACCCGGCGGCCCCGGTCCCGCCGGGGTCGGTCAGCACGCGTCACAGGCTGCAATCAGGTGTGTCGCTGCTTCCAGCTCACGGGCGATGCGTTCGGCGGGCGAAAGGGCATTGTGCGGGGCGTCCGGCATCACCGGCCAGGTGTAGGTTTCCACTTCCAGATGCGGCGCGTAGGGCAGGTCGCGGATGGCCTGCAGAGCGGAAAGGATCGTTTCACGCGTTGTCTGCAGCGGCCCCAGTGTTTCCGCAAAAATCGGCACATGAAAGTGGACGCGCCAGCGGTCGGCCCGCAGAAATTCATCCGGCGGACTGCGGCAGATGTCGGCTTCCGTCAGATCCGGCCGTGATTCTGTATGTCCGTCCGCAAACTGAGCGAACGTCTGATGCAGATACCGCGGTTCCACATACGCCTGCAGAGCCCGGCGTCCGGCGTCGTTTTCCGACGGACTGCGGCATTCCACCGCACTGGTGATGTGCAGTTTGTTGATACGGATGTCATGCTGGTGCAGTTCGGCGATGGCTGTTCGGACGTCTTCGAAAACGACGGCCTGATGGCACACATCCAGGCAGACACCGACATATTCCCGAACCGTTTCCAGCAGATCTCGATCGGCGGCGCGCTGAAACAGGCGACAGAACCAGGGAATCGTGTCGTCGATGATCGAAGACAGATGACACAGCGGTTCCGGTTCGATGGCCAGACGAATCCGTCGCCCCGTTTCTTCTTCCAGCCGCTGCAGCGACCGGGCCGTGGTGAGAATGCGGTCGATACACTGTTCCGAAAACCCGTCCGGTGTCGGATTCATCGTGCCGCCCAGCGGCACGGTCGACAGACTGCCCTCGGCCGACCGCGGCAGAAGCTGTGCGAGAATGCGTGCGCAGTCCAGCGTGTATGCAGCGCGTTCCTCCGTCGTCCAGTCCGGCAGATAGACACGTTCCTTGACCCGTTCAGAATGGAAATCGCCGAACGGAAAGGCATTGAAGGTGCAGCAGTGCAGGTCGTGCTGCCAGAGGACATGGCCGAGCTGTTCCAGGGCCGCCGGCGACTGCAGCAGTTCGGAAACCACGGAACGGGCCAGCCACAGTCCGGCACCCAGAGGCCGATTGAAATGCCGCATCGCTTCGGCCGTATGAGTGGTCAGGCCGTCGATGACTTCCGACACAGTCCGTCCCGGATGCACATTTGTGCAGTAGCTCAATGGAAGACGCGAAATGGTCACAGCAGATTCCTCAGGTGAATGTCATCACGATGACGATCCGGCCGCGGTGTTTTGGGCATGTTCGGGGACCGGATTCGGTCCGGTGCCTTCGAAAGGCAGGCGGATGCGGTGGTTCCGGAGCAGCGGTCTGGGCGGGATCGGGCGGTCTGTGTTCGGGTTCGGTGGTCTGCATTTCGGTGGACGGCACCCGGTGGGTTCGGATGATCCGGTGCGATCGGAACGACGCCGGTCGGGTTTCGGGCCGCTGCAGAGTGGCCGGAAAGTCGACGCATCTGGCGTGCTGAAGACGGGCCTGTTAGACTGTTTCCGGGCGCGGCGATTCCGTCCACGCCGCCGACAATCGACCAGGTCGTCTGTGAGGCATCATGATCATTGTGCAACGGCATCGGCAGGTGTCCCGGTCCCCGTGGGCAGGGAGCCACGGATTCACGCTCATCGAACTTCTGGTGGTGATCGCCATCATTTCCATTCTGATTTCTCTGCTGCTGCCGGCCGTGCAGCAGGCACGGGAAGCGGCCCGTCGGACTCAGTGCCAAAACAATCTCAAGCAGATCATTCTGGCGATGCACAACTACGAAGGAACGCATCGCACTTTGCCGCCAGGGTATCTGTATCGTCCCGATCTGGCAACGGATCCGTCGGGAGGAATGTACATCAATGGAATGGGCTTCGGGTGGGCTGTCATGATTCTGCCGGAACTGGAACAGGCGAATCTGTTCCGTCTGTTCGACACGACGCAGCCTCTGTTCGCCGATGTGAATCGGGCCGCCCGGGAACAGGTCCTGCCCGTATTTCTGTGTGCTTCGGATCCGTTTTCCGAAAACACGCGGGTCATTCCCAATGAAACGACACTGCCGGATGAGCAGTATGCTCCGGCCAGCTACGTGGCCTGCTGGGGACCGGCCACTTCGACCGAGAACATGGATGACACGCCGGACCTGGCTGAAGGCGTCTTCTACCGCAACAGCCGCACGCGGTTTCGGGACATCACGGATGGTCTGTCGAATACGATCGCCATCGGCGAACGCACGAACGGGCCGTTCGACAACGGCGACCTGATGCCCGGTCCCGGGGTGGTGCCCGACCACTATGAAACGGCCTGGGCAGGCGCTGCCCGGGAATTCATGCTGGTCAACGAAGACAATCCGCACATGGTGCTGTTCGATACGCAGTTTCCGCACAACTATCCCCTGGGAACTCACCGCACGCTGTCGACAGCTCATCCTGGAATCGGCCAGTTCGCTCTGTGCGACGGATCGGCGCGGGCAATCAGCCAGTACATCGACGGTGCCGTCATGGATGCTCTGGCTACGCGCAGCGGCGGCGAAGTCTTCACGACGCCGTAGGGAGCCCGTGCGGGGAATGGCGGCCGCCGGCTGCAGGACGCGCGGTCTGTCATGTGTTTCTCATGGGATGCGGCAGGGATTCCCCCCGCGGGCCGTTGCTCCGGTGAGTTCCGATTCCCGGAATTCGTGAAGCGGGCCGGATCGGTCGAGCCGCCGGCAGCGGAGTGTTATCATCGCGCTGACCGGGTTTCGACCTGCCGTCCTCTGTTCCGTTTTCGTTTTTCGTTTTTCGCTTTTTTTCACGAACCGACACGATGCCCGAACTGAACCGTTATTCCCGCCGCATCACTCAGCCGCGATCTCAGGGAGCCTCCCAGGCGATGCTCTATGCCACCGGCCTGACGGAAGAAGACATGAATCGGGCTCAGGTCGGCATTTCCAGCGTCTGGTACGAAGGCAACAGCTGCAACATGCACCTGCTGGACCTGGCTGAAAAGGTCAAAGAAGGCGTGCAGAAGGCCGGCCTGGTGGGGCTGCGGTTCAACACGATCGGCGTGAGCGACGGGATCTCCATGGGCACGGAGGGCATGTCGTATTCGCTCCAGTCCCGTGACCTGATTGCGGATTCGATTGAAACCGTGATGGGGGCGCAGTGGTACGACGCCAACATCTCACTGCCCGGGTGCGACAAGAACATGCCCGGATGCATCATGGCGATGGGGCGTCTGAACCGGCCGTCGCTGATGATTTACGGAGGCACGATTCGGGCCGGCTGCGGAGCCGGAAATCGGAAACTGGATATCGTGTCAGCCTTTCAGTCCTACGGGGAGTATCTGGCCGGAACGATGACGGACGATGAGCGTCAGGACGTGGTGCGCAACGCCTGCCCCGGAGCGGGCGCCTGCGGCGGCATGTACACGGCCAACACGATGGCTTCGGCCATCGAGGCGATGGGAATGAGTCTTCCGTACAGCTCTTCGATTCCCGCCGAAGACCCCGCCAAGATGGAAGAGTGCCTGGCCGCCGGGGCCGCCATCCGGAGGCTTCTGGAAGAAGACATCAAACCGCGGGACATCATGACGCGGGCGGCCTTCGAAAATGCCATGGTCCTCATCATGGCTCTGGGGGGATCGACGAATGCCGTGCTGCATCTGATCGCCATGGCCCGTGCCGTCGACGTTGATCTGTCGATCGATGATTTTCAGGCGGTCAGCGACCGCATTCCGTTTCTGGCCGATCTGAAACCGAGCGGTCAGTACGTGATGGAAGATCTGCATGCGGTCGGCGGTACGCCGGCGGTGCTGAAATATCTCCTGGAACACGATCTGATCGACGGCAGCATTCTCACCGTGACCGGACGGACGCTGGCCGAGAATCTTGCGGACCTGCCGGGACTGACCGAAGGACAGAGCGTCATTCGACCGCTGGAGGATCCCATCAAGCCCAGCGGGCATCTGAGAATTCTTCGAGGAAACCTGGCGCCGGAAGGTGCCGTGGCCAAAATCACCGGCAAGGAAGGTCTGCGGTTCACCGGACCGGCCCGCTGTTTCGATTCCGAAGAAGACATGCTGCAGGGACTGGAAGAAGGCCGTATTCAGCGAGGCGACGTTGTCATCATTCGTTACGAAGGACCGAAAGGCGGTCCCGGGATGCCGGAAATGCTGACACCGACATCGGCCATCATGGGGGCCGGTCTGGGATCCGATGTGGCTCTGATGACCGACGGCCGCTTCAGCGGAGGATCGCACGGATTCATCGTGGGGCACATCACCCCGGAAGCCCAGGTCGGCGGACCGATCGGACTGGTCCAGGACGGTGATGTCATCACCATCGATGCCGAAACGAACCAGATCAATGTGGATGTCCCGGCCGAACAGATGCAGCAGCGCCGCGCTGCCTGGACGGCGCCTCCGTTCAAAGCGAACCGCGGCACGCTGTACAAATACATCAAGAACGTCAAATCCGCATCGGAAGGCTGCGTGACGGACGAATGACGGACAGAACGTCGACGGCCCGGCCCGTTGTCGTCATCAACGTGGTCGGACTTACCTGGGACATGATCGGCCCGCGCACACCGCACATCCGTTCGGTGCTCAGCGAAGGTTTCGGCCGCCCCATGTCGACCGTGCTTCCGGCCGTCACCTGTTCCGTCCAGGCATCGCTGCTGACCGGCCGAAAACCGGATGCCCACGGGATCGTGGGCAATGGCTGGTACGATCGGGACATGGCGGAGGTCTGGTTCTGGAAGCAGTCCAACGCCCTGATTCAAAGCGATCGGATCTATCAGACGGCCCGTCAGCGATTTCCCGGCCACACGACCGCCAAACTGTTCTGGTGGTACAACATGTATGCCGATGTGGACTGGTCGGTGACTCCGCGGCCGTCTTACCCGGCGGACGGCCGCAAACTGCCGGACATCTACACGCAGCCGGCTGATCTGCGCGATCGGCTGCAGCAGGAACTCGGCCCGTTTCCGCTGTTCCGGTTCTGGGGACCGACGGCCGATATCCGCAGTTCCGCGTGGATTGCCGATGCCAGTGTGGACATTCTGAAAGAGCACCGCCCGACCCTGCTGCTCAGTTATCTGCCCCATCTGGATTACAACCTGCAGAGACTGGGGCCGTCCGATCCGGAACTGGGCGCCGACATCGAGCTGGTGGACCGCGAGGCCGGGAAAATCATTCAGGCAGCACGGCAGACAGGAGCGCACATCGTGGTGCTGTCGGAATACGGGATCACCGATGTCCGGCAGCCCGTGCACATCAACCGGGTGCTCCGGGAAGCCGGATACCTGGCCGTCCGCCGTGAAACGCTCGGCTGGGAAACGCTCGACTGCGGCGCGAGCCGGGCGTTCGCCGTCGCCGATCATCAGACGGCGCACGTCTACATTCGGGATTCCCGGGACCGCGATGCCGTTCAGCGGCTGCTGGAAAAGACCGACGGCATCGAACGGGTGCTCGATCCGGCCTCCCTCCGGCAGGCCGGTCTGAATCACCGGCGCAGCGGCGACCTGGTGGCCGTCAGCGCACGCGATGCCTGGTTCACCTGGTATTTCTGGACCGACGATGCCCGGGCACCGGATTACGCCCGAACCGTGGACATCCATCGCAAGCCCGGTTACGACCCTGTGGAACTGTTTGTGGATCCTCAGATCCGTTTTCCGCGTCTGCACATCGCTCGGCGGCTGCTGCAGAAAGTTCTGGGGTTTCGTTATTACATGGATGTGATCGGACTGGATGCGGGCATTGTCCGCGGCAGTCACGGGCGGCTGCCGGATCCGGACCGGATGGAAACGGATGCTCCTGTTTTCGTCTGTTCCGATTCTGCCGTGGAACGCGATGCCGTCAGCGTCTGTGACGTTCATGACATGATTCTGCAACTGCATGGTACCTGACACCCGCGCACTGCTGACCGAATGGCTGCGTCAGGCCTGCCTGGCAGACGTGATGTCCGCCAAACCCGGCAATGTCAGCCCGGAGCACGGTTTTTCGGATGCGACAGCGGACGATTTTCGTGTTTCGGCAGATGTTTCTGCGCCCGTTCTGGCGGCTGCCGGCGACAGCGGAGTCGGGCGGGCCATCCATGAAGCCGTACGGGCAACGCGGGGGGCCGTGGGGCACAATACGAACCTGGGCATTCTGCTTCTTCTGGCGCCGCTGGCGGCCGTGCCGCTCACGAAGACACTGTCAGAAGGAATCGGGACGGTCCTGACGGGTCTGACGGCAGTCGATGCCGACCTGGTTTATCGGGCCATCCGACTGGCGCGGCCGGCCGGTCTGGGCCAGGCGGCGGAGCATGATGTGTGGGAAACGCCCCGGGTCGGACTGGTGGAGTGCATGCGGCCGGCAGCCGAAAGGGATCTCATTGCCCGTCAGTACGTGTCGGACTTCCACGATGTTCTGGAAGTCGGCCTGCCATGGTATCGCGAAAGCGCTGAAAACGTGCCGGAATCACAGCGTATCGGCTGGACGGCCCTGAAGTTTCTGTCCACGTACGGTGATTCGCTCATTTGGCGAAAGTGCGGAGAAGCCGTGAGCGATCAGGCTCGTCAGATGGCCGCCGAGGTTCTGTCTGCCGGATGGCCCCACACGGCCGCCGGGCGGGCGGCCTGGGACCGATTCGATGCCTGGCTGCGCGACGACCGGCACCGAAAAAACCCCGGCACCACGGCCGATCTGATCGCGGCGGTTGTGTTTGCCGATCTCAGACAGCCCCGCTGCTGCTCATCCGCCGCGCGATAGGTCGCTCAGCCGACGCAGCGCCCGCAGGCGATCGGGTTCGCCCATGCGGGCCCGACGCACGGCATCCGTGAGCACCTCGATGCTGCGATCGTACGTGGACACATCGACGGGAAACGGGGTTCCGTCTTTGCCGCCATGAGCGAACGAGTAATCGGCCCAGCGGCGTGTGGCCGGATGCGCAGGCGGGACATCTTCGCACAGTTGTCCGGAGACGCCGGCCCGCTGTGTGGGATCGCGGCGGGACACCGGTGCTTCGAAAATGATTTCGGCGACCAGAGCCAGACTGCGGACTGTTGCCGGACCGACGTCGTCCAGACGCAGCAGAGACCGAAAATCGTCCGGGGCTGCTTCGTGCAGTCGCGGAATCATGTTCATCAGACGTCGCGTGTTGATGTTTTCCGGCAGCACCCGATGCTGCCGGGGAGCGAACAGGGTGGGGCCCTGAGTGATCTGACGCACTTCGCGCAGAACCCGGTCCGGATGTTCCTGCAGCAGACGGATGGTGGCGGACCGGTTGTCACCGGCTTCGGCAGCCACCATGTTCAGCCGGCAGGACGTTTCCGGCGGCGATGTCGGCGGTGGTTCGGATTCCTGCAGACTGCTGATGGCCGCGTGGGGTTCGCAGACGAAATCGTCCACGGTTTCGCCGAGCCAGTGATAGCGTCGAGCGGCTTTCTGCTGTTCGTTCATTCCCTGCTGCACGACGCACCAGCGGCCCGACGGTGTGAAAAAGAACGAATGGTGATACAGGGTGAAACCGTCCTGAACGGCCGCCGAATCGACACGTGCAGCTCCGCGGGAACAGTCCACGAGCCGATCGGCGTCGGTGATGCCGAGTCGATCGGCATGGGACTGGATTTCCTGGGGAGTTTTGCGGCTGGTGCGTCCTTTTCCGCCGGCCACCAGAATGTCCAGGTCGTCGCCGAACTGCGCCGCGGCTTCCCGCAGTGCCCCGCATGTGACCGTGGTGACACCGGAACTGTGCCAGTCGAACCCGAGGACGCAGCCGAAGGCCTGAAACCACCAGGGGTCGCTGAGTCGGCGCAGCATTTCGTCCGGACCGAATTCTTCGACGATGGCCATGGTGACGGCACCGGCCAGATGCGTCATACGGCGGAACAGCCAGGCCGGTGCCCGGCCGCCGTGCAGAGGCATACGGGCGATGCGCCGCTGTGGCATGGAACGTCAACCCACGAAAAAGTCCGGCAGCAGCGTGGCGTCGGGATCGACTGCGTAGGACGACAGATCGTCGATGCCTTCTTCCCGCAGCACGTCTTCGTCGATGAAGAAGTTTCCGGTGCAGACGCTGCTGTCGCGACGCAGAATGAGGCAGGCGGCGTCTGCACAGATTTCCGGCCGCCGTGAGCGGCGGGCCATGCGTTCGCCGCCCAGGACATTCAGGACAGCGGCTGTGGCGATGGCGGTGGCCGGCCACAGAGCGTTGACGGCGATTCCCATGCCCCGAAATTCTTCGGCCATGCCCAGAACACACAGACTCATGCCGACCTTGGCAATGCTGTAGGCAAGATGCGGAGCGAACCATTTCGGGTCGAG
>WFTL01000153.1 GCA_015485495.1 Planctomycetaceae bacterium | reverse complement strand
CGATGCGGGGGACCTGGGCGAAGAGGGTGACCGAGCGGCGACCGATGGGCACGGTGACCCAGCTTCTGGGAACGGTCCCGCGACGAATGACGTTCGTTCCCCGGCAGCGAGGGCATTTCAGGGGTCTGCCATCGTGCTGCACCTGGATCACCATTCCGCCATCCTGCTCCCGAATCGACTGGTGTTTGTAGCCATGAATCCCCAGTGCCCGATAGAATACGCTCGTGGACATGCCGGTCTCCCTGATCGAATGGCGTTTGTACAACCACCGATCAAACCGGCATTTCCACATTTTTCAACCCGGCGCTCATGAATCCGCGGAGAGCCCCCGAAATGACCACCCGATCCACCTCGAATCCACTTCAGGATTCGGCTTCGGACAGCACGGCCATGAGGGTGATGACGAGGACACTCACGAGCGGATACCATCTAATGATGGAGAATCGGGGATACTCGAGTAGCCAGGAATTTCGGGAATCAGCCAGTTGACGTCTGGGGGGGGGGCTATAATCCGCGTGCTCTCTCAGCGCAATAGCGACCCGTATCTGCGGAGGCAGCAAATCTGGTGTTCTGCCTGCCATGTGGTTTCTGCTTTCGAGTACGACGACCGAGCAATTCTTCGTGACAACAAAAATTCACCAGCCTGCCGATCGACAGTGTGCGAAGCAGCGTGATACGAATATCGACACTGCCCTTGACACGATTGCAGCGCTGTTCAGCCACGGTAATGCATTCCTCGTTGTCTGAACGTAGGGAAGGGACTGGAAAAATGAAAATTGTCATCTCTCGGAACGTTCACTTGTATGCAGCCTGGCTGCTCGTTCTCGTTCTGGGCCGCGTGTGGGCCACAGTCGGAACGTTCCAGGACGAGAAATGTCGGAGGGTCGCTGGTCACAGCTGCAGTTGTAGCGGGATCGTCTGCCTGAATACGCCTGGAAATCCCGAATACGGTGCGTTCGGCTGCATCGAAGTTGCGTTCTCACAGTGCATCCCTGAAGGCCCGGATGAGGACTGCGAGTGCACACACAGCACGGATGAAACTGCGGTGTTGTGCAAGGAGACATCCTGGTGGACCGGCAACTGTGACGACCTGGGCGATCTCGTCGATGAAATCGACATCTACATGGACGAATGTGAGTCGAGTGTCTGCTCCTCAAACGGGTGCTGACGGCTGTTGAATGATTCCCGCCGTGAATCGGAGTTCAGGGTGCAAAAGTTTCTCGCATGGCTGGTGGTGTGGTACGCGGTTGGTGGGCACATCAGTATCGCACAGGATAGAGCCGCCGACGGATCTTCTGGTCGGGCTCCAGTGTTCGGCGTCATTCAGGAGGCGCTTGCTGAGTGGAACGAGAACGTGGCATTTACGGCCACGTTCGACTACTACAGGGCAGGAATTGATCCCGGAGGATTGACGCTTGAACAGATTGTCGATCGGCTGGAAACCGAACGGACCGATGAGACCGACCCGGACGCTTTGGTGGCAGGCCATCATGCACGCGGTGAACTTGTCGCGTATCGTGGTGTCACCCGTATACGGGTCGAGTTCGACAGTCCTTCGCAGCCGGTGCACGATAATCTGCCTGAGGGGTTTGAACCCCCGGCTGGAGCCGTTCTGGTGCGAGACGCACCATTTGAGCAGGCCTGCGGTGTCACTCCCAGGATTGGCCAGCCCGTGCAGGCGTTGTATCAGCTGCCGTCGGCAGTCGGTGAACTGAAGCTTGGTGACTCGGTTTCAGTTGACCTGCCGGAATCTGCCGGGGGTGCGCCGATTTCCCGGGTTCAGCGAATGGCCACACCGCTGTCCCTTCACGCCTGGGGACCGGATGCTTTGTTTCGATTCGGCAGTCAGCAGCCGGACACAATGCGAGAGATCGAATCCCGGACACCTGACGAACTGGTTCTGGAGATGGTCGGGGTTGCCGGCGGGCAATCATGTACACGCCAGGTGACGCTCTGGACGAAGCCGCTGTACCCAGTCGTGCGATCAATCGTCACGTCATACAGATCGACCGAAGGGGAACTCCTGTCCGAGAGTCGGCGGGTGTTTTCACACTTCGTCGAATGTTCTGATCGATTCTACGTTGCCAGAAAGGTGATTCAGGCGTCGCTCAGGGCTGGCGGCAAGGCACATGTGAAAATCTTCATTTCTGACGACCTCGGCGAAGTGCCTCCTGACGCTGATGATATCGCGATTCGATTTCCGGACTCCACCCGCATCGGTGGAATGCGTAACCTGCCGGACGTGGATGACTCCGGTGAACGGGTCATCAACATTCTGGAACTGGAACGCGAAGACCTGTCTCCGCAGCGGATCCTCGATCCGGTGGCAATTGCTGCTGCTGAACGGGCGCTACTGCTGAACGGCGAATCGCCCGAGACACGTGACTGGCGATGGTGGCTTCTGGCGGCCAACGTTGCACTTGTCATCGGACTTAGCATCATTATTGCATGGAGACGCGGATCAGGCGGGGAGTAATCAGGGTGCTAAAAAGTGTTAAATGCACTGCAATTGGCCCGTTGATATCGATGGCGATTCTCGGATGTAGCGAAGAGACATCAGTGTCTTCATTCCCGGACGAGGAAGTCGTCGTCTCCAAGACTGTTGGGCCACTCCTCGTGGGGTCCAGTGGCCTCGACTTCGCGGAAACGTTGTCATTTATCAACCCGTCGGACTCCCGGTCGGTCGAACTGCAGCTGGACGGAAAGAGCTGCAGCTGTCTCGCGGCTTCTCCACAGACTGTCGTGATTCCGCCGGGCGGAGATGCGACTGTTACGTTATCGACGCACCTGGAGCCGGCCAACACCACACGGCGACTGAGCGCTCAGTACAAGTCAAGAGGAGACAGCCCACGTCGCTGGGTTGCCACGCTGACAATCAACACGTTCAGCCGCACGCAGTTCTCACCACCTGAATTTGCGCCCGTGACGGTTCAGGAAAACGCTGACACTCCGTTTCTGTTTTCGGTACTGGTTCGACGTGAACCGGACCAGCCACGTGAGCCGATCGAAATAGAGGTGGACGACTTAAGGATCCGAATTGTTGCAGGACAAACGACGGAATCGCGTCTTGAGTCGTTCGTGGAAGAATCAACCGTGTTCCATGGAACGATCTGACAAAAGGGCGCTGACGGCCTCGAATCAACGGCGATTGTGCCGATCACTCTTGCAGCTGGCAAGGACCGCGTGACGAAGTTGCTTCGTCTTGTTGCCGATGTTCCGGTCACCATTGCCCCACAGAGACCAATCCTTCGGATCGACGCCCTGGGGAACGGGGAAGCCCAGCTGCGTGTCCTGTCGGAAGAGCCGTTTCGGATTCTCGGAATGAAATGTGATACGTCGGGAATTGTTGGAAGCTGGGAGAAGTCAGAGTCGTCGACTGAACACCTGGTGCAGCTTCACGCAGAGTCGGCGGAGGCTGGCCGAGCCAGTGTGATCGGCCTGCGATTCACGCTCGATCATTCCAGAGTCCGTGGCGTCAGCGCGAAAGTACTCGCGCTGCCGAAATAGAGTTCGGTGAATCGTGAAGTGGACCCCGTTTTTCGGACCACGGTTTTAGGTGGATTGGTGGAGTGGTTTTCGGGAAGAGGTTGAGGTCGGTATCGTGGCGTCATCAGGAGGAAAAGCGATGGTGCGGACACATTGGCGCTTCGATGGGAAGTTCGTATGCGCACGGTGAACTGCATCCCATAGGCGGCAGGCCGGATCCAGGAGCGGAGCGACGCCGATCCGCCAGCACCGCAGGCACGCGATGGCAATGACAGCGGAGCGGCGCAAGCCCCCCGGTCGGTGTGCGGGTGAGTGTACTCACCGGAGGCCTCCCGGTCTTCCGCTGTGATGTCAGGTCGCGTCCGGAAACTCAGCAGGCCGGAACCAGGAGCGGACCGACGCGGATCCGGCAGTCCGGAGGTCACCGGCACCTGATGGCACGAACACTCGCCAGAACAACACGGTGTATTTTCCGAACACTTTTCTCGATTCCTGACATTTTCTCTTGACGAAGACTTGAATTCGTGCGGGGGGGTAGAATGTTTTTTCCGTCGTGTGAGCCTGTTTCCGCGGGGTTCCTGGTGCATCGTGTGGACTTCTGATCTGGTTCTGTGATGCGTCGCGTTTACGGTATCACGGTTGCTGCAGCTCTGCTGGCCACTGTCGGCAGCACGCTGTCCGTCTACCCGCACCAGCTTGCCTACTTCAACGAACTGGCCGGCGGTCCGGAAAACGGACACAGGCATCTTCTGCACAGCAATCTGGATTGGGGACAGGACTGGATTCTGCTTGTGGAAGCCCTCGCGCGTCTGGAGGAGACGTGCGGTTCTTCGTCTGGTCTGTCCGTGGCGGTGGATCCGGGGACGGTTCGTTCCGCCTGCACTGTGTTGAGCATGCTTCGCTCTGCCGGGTTTCGGGGTGCCAGCACGGTGGCAGAACAGCCGCTCGAAGGGGTCGTTCATGTGCGCGGCGTATCGCGGGTGTGGGATACGCCCGTTCGCGAGTATGATGTTCGTGCGGGTGTTTTCGGTATCGTCCTGGAAAGTCGCTGTCGTTCGCAGTAAAGGAGTCTCTGGATTCTCAGCAATCGCGGTCAGGATCACTCCGGCTGCTCATGTTTTCGTCTGGCTGTTTTCGTTGAACCTATGATAAGGGAGGAATGAAATGGGCAGGAATAATCCGGCTGGTTTCGTGTTCTTTCTTGGTCCTTCGCTGCTTGTAGCCTCGATGTTGTTTGGTTATTTTGCGCCGGGTGTGAGTGGCGGTATCTGGCCATTGTACTCGTGCGACAACACTGTTCCAATTGCCTGCCCAGCTTCGTGCGGGGCAGCCACGCAATGCAGTGCATGTGTCATTGGGTCCTACCCGTGTACAGCGGGTGGCAGTCTTGGAACGTGTCTGTTCTGGGGAGAGGATTGGAGTTGCAGTAATCATGGTTGCTGCACAGGCTTGTGCGTCGCACGCGTAGAATATTGTGGGTGCTCCACAGATAGTGGCGATGGCTGTTAGCTGCTTCGGCCTTGTGACATGACAATTGCCGCTGGTGCTGCGCTTCGGAATTAGAACAGAACGGCCCTGATGAATCTGCTCCACCGATCGTTCTGGATTCGAAGTGGTGGTATCGGGTGTCTTCAGCTCACCGGATGAAGGCAGGTCGCTGCGCTATGCGTATCAGGGCAGTGCGGGCCGGTTTTGCGTCCTGCAGCCGTTACGCATCAGTTGTTCCGGATCCATTGCGGTTGTCCCGGGGTTATATGGTGGGAGGGATTGCTATGCACAAGGCGGTACTTCTGTATGTGCTGCCGGCAGTGTGCCTCTGTGCCGTCGTGCCGGCGCTGGCTGAAGAGAAGGAATCGAACGAATCACTATCCGCGATCGTCGTCGCCAATGAAGCTGCCATCGCACAGATTCGAGAGATCGAGCTGTCCCTGTCGATCTCCGGAGAACGCTACCGCCCGGAAGCTACGGGCAGGTTGCAGATTGCGACCTGGCGATGGGCGTGGAAGGGAGATCTGGAAAGAATTCGCTACATCGACCTGAACGTGCCGCCTCGGGATGACGGGCTGACGAATAACCGGGGCGACGTGTTTCTGGATGGGAACACCGCAAAATGGCTTCGAAACTGGGATCCGGAAAATCCGCAGGTTCTCGCACCCACCCGTCAGGGAACCGTCAAAGCCGTCATGATGCCTCAAAGCAACGTCGTTCCGGGAAGGGACGTCAAGGCGCAACTGCTCTGGGCGTTTACTCCATTGACCGGTGCCGCGACGAGAGTCAGCCTGAGGGAGCTGGTGGAAGCATCGTCTCCTGCGGCTGAACTGAAAGGTTCGGAATTGGTTGGTGAGCGTAATTGCTGGCACATCACGGCTTCGCTTCCAGGCCACGGTGATTCGGGCCCGACACATTTCGACATATTTCTGGATCCGGACGCGAACTATATGGTCCGGAAGACCATTGTGCGACAGAGCGTTGTGTACCAGGATGGTGATGCCGAGGTCACTTCCGATCTTCACCTGGAAAGAGAAGTGCGCAGGTTTCACGACGCCGGCTCGGGAGTGTTCATCCCTGTCGAGATCGAGACGCGATCGTACGAAGGTTCGGCAGCAGAGCCCGCATCGAAGATCGTCGTGCATGTCGAAATCGAAAGAATCAACGAACCATTATCAACAGATGCATTCGCATTCAGATTTCCGGAAAACTGCCAGGTGACCACTCCACCGGTCGACGGGAAGTCGGTCGTTTACCTGTGGGGGCCCGACAACTCGCCGATCAGGGAGATTCGCAGCGCTGCGGACCTGCGATCCGGGGACAGTCCAGAAGGATTCGGGAATGAAGCGGAAGATCGGAGAAGCCTGTTCCAGAGAATGATCCTGGGCAGTACTGTCATGGTTGGAATACTGCTTTTTGTGTGGTTTGCACATTTACGGAGGAAGGCGAACGATTCATCAGCATAACGGGGCCTGGAGAAGGAAAGGGGCCTGGGTGTATTGGCCGTAGCTGCTTCATTTTATTGAGTCATGTGTGGGAGAAACGTTACGTTGTGGCGGCAAGTGGCCATTGTCGTGGCTTCTTTTTCGGCGTCAACCTGATTCCTGAGTACCTGCCGCAGGTTGTAGTGTTGGAAAGTCGGAAATGGAAAGCAGATTCGGGCGTGTTCTCGCGCTGATTGTTTTGTCGGGTATTGGCATAAGTGCGGTTCTCCGAGATATTATGAGCGCGGGCATGGGCTGTGGTTATCCGATGAGCCTGAAGCGTGATCGGTGGAGGGCTTTGATCCTGAGCCTGAAGTACTCCTGATCGCGAACCCCCCAGGCCTGACGCCTGAGTGTCCTGATCTTGTTGTTCGTCCCTTCCAGGGGCCGGTCGAGAAGGGGGAGCACGCCACTGGTCGTGCCAGGGAGGCCTGCAGCCGAATGACGCTGGGATGCGATCACTGGAATCATCCACGAAAAAGGGCACCGGCGTGATACCGGTGCCGCGAGGAGAACGCATCGTCAGAGAGAGAGGGGGAAGGGAGACAGCAGAAGGGGAGAAGAGACGGGATGAAGGGGAAGGGACCGGATACGTTCCGGGGAAGAACGTGTCCGGACAAATCAGTCCTCTGACGGCTGCGTGAGGGCCACCTGAGACGCAGCGGGTGCGTCGGCACGGCTGCTGCGCATCACGGTTTTTCGAGTGGTTCGTTTCCAGCCGCTCGCGGGGCGTTCGGTCGTGGACCGTTCGGTCGTGGACCGTTCAGTCGTGGACCGTTCGGTCGTGGACCGTTCGACCGGCCGGCTGTAGACCGCCGGCACGATGAGGTCCGTTTCCGGCGTCCGGCGGCGTGCCTGCGGTTCCAGAAGAAAATCATCATCGTCAGCCGGTTCCAGTTCCCGAGTGTGGCCGGATCCGCGGAACGGAGTCGGGCTTTCCGCCCGCCGCGACGGTTCCCGGTCGTCCGGAAACATGCCGCGTTCGTCTTCGTCGTCCGCCCGGGCACTGCTGATGGGATCCGGTTCCGGATTCAGCGCTGTGCGGCTGTCGATGATGGTCGGAGCGAACGCGGCGGCTGTTCCATAGCCGAATCCATAGCTGTAAGCGGTCTGGGTTCCGATCGGCACGGTGCGGTAGGCCACCTGCGGCTTCAGAACACTGACCACCCGTTCCCGCCAGGCGAGCTTCTGCACCGCCACGCGTTCCCGGCGTTTTTCTGCGACCATGCGGGTTTCTGCCACCGTGACGCGGCGGGTGCCCCGAACGGCCACCTGGCGGGTGACAGGAACCGTGCAGGCCATCATGCGGGGGACGTACTGGCGGGACGTGTAGTAGTTGGGCATGAACGCCGTGCGAAAAGAATAGCCCGTGCGGTTCAGCCACCCGATCAGGCCGGGTCGGGAATCCACCTGACAGGCGGACGCTTTCTGGACGGGGATGTACCGCGTCACCCAGCGTCCCATGTCGCGCTGGACCGTGCGGTATTCCGTGACGTTGCGGTAGCTGATTGTGGGAACTTCGATTTCCCGCTGCACCGTGACCGGACGCATCACGGTCACTTCGCGGTCTTCATATTCCGTCTTGTAATACGGTTCCCGGACGGTCTGTTTTTCCCGCTGGTAGGTGGTCACGGGAACCGTCTGGTAACACGCCGCCTGCACCGGCTGGATGGGGACACAGGCTGCTGCCGGAGCGGTGACCGGGCCGCATGAAGAACAGCCGTTGTTGTAGAACTGGGCGTTTGCCGGTGACAAGCTGAGAACAGCGGCCGCTGCCAGAGCGGCACGAAACGTCTGTCGTGGCAACATGGATTTTCTTCCCTGAAAGGACCTTCCTGACCGCGCAGCCGCCGGCGCAGACCGACAGCTCAGCGGAAATCAGGAGAGAAGACCGAAAGGAATCCTGCCGCGGTCAGGTTCGAGGTGCGTCTCGAAGGGTGCGGAGAATTCGGATCCGGTAGAAAGGTTGAGAGTGACAGGAGTGATCAGATGAGATGTCAGAGTGCCCGACGTGGAGTGGGTCGAGCGGAGGAAGTGAACGGTTCAACACGCCGGACGGCTGAATCTGCCGGGATCCGTGTCGCGTCGGAGCGTGATGTACTGCAACTTCCGGAAACGGGTCAAGAGCGGTTGCCGACTCTTGAGTCGAAGTTCGGATTTGCCGCCGAATCGTTCTTCTGCCGGACGGTTTTCGCCGGACACAGCGGCAGTTTCTGCCGAAGCCGGTCGGCGGACCGGTGCCGGAACCCGGTGTCGGAGCACCGAGAAACCCGGTGCCCGAACACAGACAGAACGGGTTCTGCACGCTGCAGACCGGCAGCGTCATGACCGTTCACACGGCCCGCTTTCTCACACGGCCCATGTTTCGCCCCGGAGCGGTTCTGCTGACCGATGCCGTGTCGACCGATGCGGCTGTTTCTGCAGGCGACGAATCGGCGGACACTCAGAAGACAGCAGCCGAAGCAGCAGGGGCAGACAGCAGCGATCACAGGATGCGCACGGCGAACTCCATCCTGTCGGTCGGATCCAGGAGCGGAGCGACGCTGATGCGGCAGCGGCGCAGGCACGCGGCGGTGGGCGACCGGTGTTCTTCCGGTGTCGTTCTTTTCGCCGACGTTCGGTAAAAAATGAAAAAGGGCCGACCGGACGGAGTCCGATCGGCCTTTTTCTTCTCACGCCGAGGTCAGCCGGTTTCTCAGGCCGGCTGCCCCACATGGAGTCGGGTCCGTTTCTCACGCGGACCGCCGTCTCTCTCAGTTGGCCGCACCTGCAGGCGGCCGTGCTGGTTTCTCACGCCAGCAGGCCCGGGATCTCACTCCGGGCAGGTCTCTCTCTCACCGGCCGTCTTCCGCAAGCCGGATGCCAATGACACCGGAATCTTTCGCCTGCCCCGGCGGCCTCCCTTCTCCGACAGTCAGCTTTCCAGTGTTTTTGCTGCTGAACGGGGATCTGCAGGAATTTTCCTGTTTCGGCAGCAGCCACCAGGAGGGCACTGTCGGGGGGACCGTTTGCAGTTTCTACAACCGCCCGGCCGTGAAATTCTTACAATGCGGGCGTTATGATCGCCGGTTCCTGGAGGTCGTCTCCGTGCTTCCGGAAGCCCGCACTGTTCACGCATTCATCTGTCCAACTGAGATTCCCGTGAGTCTGCCGTGTTCTGATCCGCTCCATCCGCACGATCACTGGATGCGGCGTGCTCTGGATCAGGCCGTGGAGGCCTTTGAGCAGGATGAAGTTCCGGTGGGTGCGGTGGTCGTGCACCGCGATGAGGTGATTGCGGAAGCACACAATCAGCGGGAAGCACTCAACGATCCCACTGCGCACGCGGAAATGATCGCCATCACACAGGCGGCCGAAGCGCTGGGGTCCTGGCGGCTGTGCGACTGCACGCTGTATGTCACTCTGGAACCGTGTCCGATGTGTGCCGGGGCCATCGTGCAGGCGCGCATCCCGTTCGTCGTGTACGGAACGGCCGATCCGAAGGCCGGAGCCTGTGATTCGCTGTTTCACATCACGGGCGACATCCGGCTCAACCACCAGGCGGCCGTTCTGGGCGGTGTCATGCAGGATGACTGCCGCGACATTCTTCAGGAATTCTTTCGGAAGCAGCGGGCTCTGGGGAAAAAATAGGCGCACGACGGACATGACCGAACCGGATTCCCTGAAACTCAGCCACGGTCAGTTTCTGATCGGTGCCGGCGTGCTGGAAGGCGGAATGCTGCTGACAGCCCTGGGGCTGGGCTGGCTGATGGACTTTCGTCCCACGCAGGATCTGCACTGGAATGCCCGGGATGCCGGGTACGGGCTGCTGGCGGCCGGTCCGCTGCTGCTGATGATGGCGGCCCTGTTTCTGCTGCCCGGATCGGGTGTGCAGGAAATTCGGAAGTTCCTGAGGGACACGCTGGGACCGCTGCTGTCTCGCTGCCGGGTGGCCGACCTGTTCTTTCTGGCTCTGCTGGCCGGACTGTGCGAAGAAATCCTGTTTCGTGGTTTTCTGTACGGCTGGCTGGCTCAGCACAACCGCACTCTGGCCATCATGCTGTGCAACATCGCCTTCGGGCTGGCTCACTGGATCACCCCGCTGTACGGGTTTCTGGCCGGAATGGCGGGCCTGTACTTCACGGCTCTGCTCGCCGTCGATCCGACGCCCAACCTGCTGCTGCCGGCCACCGCTCATGCGGCCTATGACTTCATTGCCTTCCTGATCGTGGTGCGCGATTACCGGCGCCACCGCCGTCTGTCGGCATCTTCGGCCTGATCTTTTTCGGGCCGGATCTTTCTGTCACTCACAGCCGCCCGGTCCTTCCGCCGCCCGGTCCTGTCACTGCACAGACGAACAGCGTTCAGGCGAACAAAGCGGAAACCGCGTCGGCTTTGACCAGTTCCCGAGGCTGGTTGAGGTGGTTGTAGACGATCGTATCCGGAGCGATCCCGAAACTTTCGTAGATTGTCGCCAGCAGTTCGCCCGGGTGAACGGGATCTTCCAGCGGAGCGGAAGCCGTCTGATCGCTGCGCCCATGCACGTAGCCGCGGCGAATGCCGGCCCCGGCCAGCAGAGCCGTATAGCAGTAGGGCCAGTGGTCCCGGCCGTCATCCGAATTTCCGTTGCCGGACGTGCTGACACCCCGCTGCGGCGACCGGCCGAATTCTCCGACGGCCACCACCAGCGTTTCTTCCAGCAGGCCGCGTTCATCCAGATCGGCAATCAGAGTACTCAGACCGGCATCCAGCATCGGGGCCGACTGGTTTTTCATGCGTCCGGACAGTCCCGTGTGCACATCCCAGGAGTGATTGTCGCTGTTGGCGACCTTCGGCCAGATCACTTCGACCACCCGGGTGCCGGCTTCCACCAGCCGCCGTGCCAGCAGACACGACTGGCCGAACGTATTCCGGCCGTAGCGGTCCCGGATGTCGCGGGGTTCCTGTTCCAGAGCGAACGCGTCGCGGGCCCGGCCGGATGCGATGAGATTCAGCGCCTGGCTGTAGTATTCGTCCAGGTTGTAGTCGCGGACGGCGCGGTCCACTTCCGGCATGCTGCGGTTGATGATGTCCCGCAGCCGGGCGCGCCGCTGCATGCGGCCGCCATACACATCGGCCCGCATTTCCAGATCGGCCACGCTGACCCGTTCCATTTTCTGCATGTCCATGTCATCGCCGGGCGGAAACAGATAGTACGGGTCCCAGGCGCGTCCCAGAAAACCGGCCGTGCCGCCTTTGCCGACCACATTGCTTTCCTGCAGAGGCCGTGGAAGCATCACGAACGGCAGCATGGGTTCGGAAAGCGGCTTCAGACGAATGATGTTGGAACCGAAATTCGGAAAATCCTTCGGGCTGGGCGGTTCCAGCTGTCCTGACGGACTGACCTTGTCCGTCGTGTAGCCGGTCATCATCTGGTAGATCGCGGCCGTGTGATTGAACAGCCCGTTCGGCGTGTACGACATGGACCGGATGAGGGTGGTTTTGTCCAGGACCCGGGCCAGCTTCGGCAGCAGTTCGGTCACCTGCACTCCGGGAACCACCGTATCGATCGGCTGGAACACAGAACGCACGTTGTCGGGAACGTCCGTTTTCGGATCCCACAGATCCAGATGGCTGGGACCGCCCTGCAGATAGCACAGAATGATGCTGCGGGCTTTGCCGCGTCCGCTGCCGCGGCTGCGGAGGTCTCCTGCGGCTGCCTGCGCCTGCAGCATGGCTCCCAGTGACAGCCCCAGAACACCGCTGCCTCCTACCCGCAGCACATCACGCCGGGTGATGTTCAGCGACGCATCGCACAGATCTTTGCCGGGGACACCCGGAACACGAATCATCATGGGAACTCTCCGCAAAACGGATGAAGTCAGAACACGTTCTGGCCGGCCGTGTGATCGGAATCAGTCTGACGAGACCGGTTCGACCGCACAAGCCCGCGTCGTGGGCACCGGTTTCACCGGTTGTCGCGATTCGACATGATCGGTCGTTTTCTGTTCTTCAGGTTGTCCGGTTGTCTGAAAGTCTGAAGTCGCTGACCGGCCGGGCGGCCGCCCGGCCGGTCGGTCATGTGTTCATCGATTGAACAGGAAAGCCGGGCTGTTGATCAGAGCCCAGGCGAGATCCTGAGTCAGTGTGATTCGTCGCTGTTCGAGCTGCTGCTGACTCAGTGCGACGGCTCGTTCGCGCCGCACGAGTCCGGGGTCCGGGACCAGAGGTTCCCGGGCGGCAGCCAGATCCCGTTCGCGGCGGACGATTCCCGGATCGGGAGACAGCGGCTGCCGGGCCTGGTCCAGGCGAAGCTGCAGTTGTCGGCGATCGTTCTGCTGTTCGCCGAACCACCGGGTGAGCCGCTGCTGCTGTTCGGCTGACCGGGCGGCCGCAGCGACCGCAAGAATGCGATCGATGTCTTCGGGGACACCGTTCAGAGACGGATTCGTGTCGCTGGTGACGGAAAGGCGGAATCGGCCGAGAACATGCTGGTTGTCGATATGAAACTGTTCCAGCAGAAACGTCAGTGTGGTCGGCTGCGACAGGCGCAGGGGTTCTTTGAGAATGAAGACGGCCGACTGGTCGCTGCCGGTGCCGCCGAGGACGGCCCAGCCGTCTCCGCTGGAACGGCGCTGTCCGTCGATGGCTGCGGCCACCGGATAGCCCTGCTGGCTGAAGGTGGCTTCTGCACGGGCGAAGGCCACCGGCGCCGGCGGCTGCGTTCCGCCGGCCGGTGCCTGGCGCAGAGAAAATTCCGTGAGGACGAAATTGCCGTTGTCTGCCAGACCGGGACCGAAGTGCGGCAGAGGATGATGGGCCAGAGCATCCAGGCGAACGGCCGTGATCCGACTCAGACTCACATCGGCCTGCACGGTGTAGGTGACACGTTTTTGAGGAGTCTGGTCGGCCACCACGGTGCCGTCTTCCAGGCGAGTCAGTTTCGTGCGGGCATTCGTTTTCGCGTCTGTCACCGGAAGAGGGATCCAGGTGGTGGTTCTCAGATAATCGGCTTCGAATGCCTTCAGCCGGCCCGGCAGCACGTCGGCATCGTACTGCTGAAGCTGTTGCTGCAGGCGGGCGACTTCTTCCTGGCGACGACGTTCCCGTTCGGCTTCCTGATCGGCAATTTCCTGCCGATAGCGGTTCAGTTCCGCTTCTGCCGCCTGAATGGCGTCCTGGCGGGCCTGAGCGCGCTGCTGTTCGCGTTCGGCGATGGCTTTTCGGTAATCAGCCAGTTCCTGCACAAGGCGGGCGTGTTCTTCTTCCATGGCGGATCCGGCATCCAGAATGGCGGCCACTTCCTCGGCGCGGGCCGGTCGGTTCAGGATGCGCAGATACAGTTCCCGGATCACCTGTTCGTCGCTGTCTGCTTCGGCCGCCAGACGATTGATGGCGTTGTCCGGATCGCTGATCGCCCGGCTCACAGTGGGCCCGTTCATCAGGGCCATGACGGGGCCCAGCTGCAGATCAGACGACCGTTCGCATTCGCATGCGCTTTCCCGGGCCGGGCGTCCCAGATTCGTGAGGAAGCCATCCGGCAGTTTCACGGCTGCATCCGCCAGATCCGCCGCGCGGGTGCCTGCGGGCACACCGGGAAGCCGGGTTTCTGATCCGGTCACGGCGTGAATCGCGTCGTAAAGAACTTCCGCCGGCAGCCGCCGGGCCCGCGCATGGGAAAAGTTCACACGGTCATCTTCGTTCCACCGGTTGGTGGCTACCGAAAGCTGGTAGGTGCGGCTGGTGACGATGTCACGCATGAGCTTTCGGACGTCGAATCCGGATTCCACGAACTGCCGTGCCAGGTACTCGAGCAGCCGGGGGTTGGTCGGCGGATTGCCGGCGCGGATATCGTCCAGGGGTTCGATGAGTCCGGTGCCGAGCAGGTAACCCCAGACACGGTTGACGTAGCTGCGGACGAAGTACTGGTTGTCCGGAGACGTCACCCAGCGGGCCAGGCGTTCCCGGCGGGACAGCGTGTCTTCATCATCGAACGCGGCGTCCCAGGGGAACCGGGGCGGTGTGATTTCGCCCGTTCGGTCATGACGGATTTCTCCTTCCGAACGGTCGAAGACGACTTCATACAGCGGGCGGGCTCCTTCGACCGCTGTGCCGCCGATTGTTCGGTCGCCGCCGGCGTCGTCTTTCTTCAGGCCGACCTGAGCGAAAAAGGCGGCCGTTTCGTAGTACTGATCCTGTGTCCAGCGTTCGAACGGATGATCGTGGCATTTGTTACAGTTGAAGCGGACGGCCAGAAACAGGTGCGTCGTGTTTTCCATCAGCAGATCAGGCTGCCGCAGAATTTTGTAGTAAGACGCAGCCGGGTTCTCCCGGTTGGATCCGGCCGCCGTCAGAATCTCACGGCAGAAGCGATCGTAGGGCGTGTTCTGCTGCACGTGATGACGTATCCAGTTGCGGAAGGCTTCTGCTCCTTCTTTCCCCAGAAACCGGCTGTTGACCTGCAGCAGGTCCGACCACTTGTTGGTCCACCAGGTGACATATTCCGGAGACCCGATGAGCCGGTCGGCCAGTTCCGTTCGTTTTTCCCGCGTCGGCCGCGAATCGGCCAGAAAGGCACGCACCTGGTCGGCTGACGGCGGCAGACCGGTCAGATCCAGAAAGATGCGGCGGATGAATTCCGCATCCGTACACAGTTCCGACGGACGGATCTGCATCCGCTGCCATTTTTCCGCAACGAGTTCATCGATGCGCCCCCAGGTTTCAGGGACTTCCCAGACGAATCCGCTGCGGTCTCCCAGAGCCGTGATGGTGGTGGCCGCATAGGCTCCTTCGAAACGCGCCAGGATCGGCGCCTCGCCACGTCGCAGCGTCGTCACCACGCCATGCCGGTTCACGGCGGCTACGTCGGTATTGCCGCTGTCCAGAAAGGCTTCGCCGGTGACATCCCGTTCGGACCCGTCCGACCAGGTGGCCACCACACGCATCTGCTGCCGGGAACCGATCTGCCGGACCACCGGATCCGTCGGTTCGATCGTCAGTCCGACCACGCGGGGAGCGTCTGCATCGAGCCGAGCGCCTTCGGAAATCCACCGCCGCAGGATGCGGTAGTACACCGATCCGACAGTCGTCAGCTGTCCGCCCACGTGCGGAACGGCTCCCGTTGCCTTCAGCAGCATGAGACTGTCGTCGGGCGATGCCAGATTGATGCGGCGTCCTTTGAGATCATCGGTCCAGGATCGGACATCGAACAGCGGGTCGTATCCGCGCAGAGACAGTTTGAAGCCGTCCTTGCCGCTGCGGGCTCCGTGGCACGTCCCCGCATTGCATCCCAGCCGCGAAATGACGGGAGCCACATCGCGGATGTAGCTGACAGGCCGGTCCCCGGCCGTCCGTTCGGCGATGACAGGCACGCCGACCACATGGTCTCCCACCTGAACAACCAGGGCGGCCGGACCGTCCTGATGGACCGTCAGACGGCCGTGGGGCGTCACATGACCGATTTCTTCGGGCAGGGTGAACGTGGCCAGCCGTGTCGCATCGATGCGGTCTCCGTTGTCCAGAACACCGGTGACCAGAAGCTGCTGATAGTCCCACGGACTGCCGATGCGGGCCGGCCGGGGCGATACTTCCAGAGACACGATCGATCGGCCGTCCGGAAGCTGTTCCTGAGAAGACAGGGGGTCGAGAGATCGGGGCCTGCGGGTGTCGGTGGTGGAGACAATGGTCTGACCGGCCGGCTCGTCATCCACTGAGACAGGGGTCAGTGTCCGTGTGATCTCGCCGCTGGCCGGGTCCAGAAACCGAATGATGCCATCGGCTCCGCCCACGGCCACCGTGCGGCCGTCCGGAGAAAAACGGACCGTATACACGGCCGTCGGCAGATCGGCCTGGGCGCGTCTGTCGGTGCCGGCCGTGACGTAGTTTTCGAACGCCTGGCGCTCTTCCTTCGACCACTGACGAGGCTGCTTTTCCAGAATTTTTCGGAAATCTTCACTGATGGAACTGTCGTAGTCGCTGCGAAAAACGGCCACCTGTCCGGTGCTGTTCAGACTGCTGCCGCAGACGATGGTCGATCCGTCCGGTGCAAAATCGACCGAATGAATGCGTCCTTTCATGGCCGGGAAACGGCGCACCAGACACGCATCGTCGCCGATGACACGTTTGGTCTGACGGTGCATGCGGTAAATACGGGGAACTCCGTCCGAACCGCCGGTGAGAATCTCGTCGCGCTGCGGATGGCGGCTGACGGCGGCCAGACCTCCTTTGAGCGCTCCTGGAGTAATGGATGTGACGTTGTCGATGAACCGCTGCGTTGAAATTTCGTAGAGGCGGGCCGTCATGTCGCGGCCGACAGACACCAGATGCGATCCATCCACGGAAAAGACCGTGTCCAGAGCCCAGTCGTCGTGAGCCCCGTTGAAAAAGACGGCTTCCCCCGTGTCGCTGTGAAAGGCGCGTACCGTGGAATCCGTGCAGCCCACGGCAACCTGCTTTCCGTCCGGTGACCAGCTCACACCGAACAGCGTGTCCGATGTGAGCGGCACAGACAGGAGCAGAGTCTGCCGGGACACATCCCAGATCTGCAGTTCTCCCGTGCGTTCCGGAAGTCCCCCGGCCACGGCCAGACGCGTGCCGTCCGGAGAAAAACGGACAGCTTCGATCCGGGCGGACAGTCCGATGAGCCGTCCGGTCAGTCCGCCGCCATCGGTTCGGTGCAGGAGAACTTCGTGAAACCCGGACACGGCCAGAATCGATCCGTCGGGCGAATAATCGACGGACGTGATGATCGGCAGCCGGGAATATTCCGGCGGGTGATCACGGTCGTACCGTTCCACGGCATTGTCGGGGGTGTCGTTGCGGGCGCCCTGAGCGATCCACTGGCGAATGAGCCGGATGTCGGATTCCGGCAGCGCCGGACGCCCTTTCGGCATTTCCGCCTGATCGCCGTCCGCTGTGATCAGTTCAACCAGATAACTTTCGTCGGGTTTTCCCGGAACCACCGCGGGCAGCTCGGATTCTCCTCCGATCAGCAGCCGGGAAAAGTCGGTCATCACATAACCGCCTTCGGCTTTCGCCGGCTGATGGCACCCCTGACAGGATGCCTGAAAGACGGGGCGGATCTGACGGTAATAACTGATGACTTCTCCGTCAGGCCTTCCATTGGCCGATGCGGCCGTTTCGTCTGCGGAAAGAGGAGAAACAACCGAAAACAGGCTGCCGACAACCGGCAGAACACAGCGCAGCAGAAAGCGGATCATCTTGTTGGCAGGCCGTCAGGAAAGGAACGGGAAACGCGGCAGGGGGCGGTGAAGGAAGACGATGTTCCCTGCTCATGCTGACGTGCCGGGGGAGACACCGGCAGCGCTGAACATCCATTCTACGTCGTCTTCAGGCCGCTGCAACCGGCCCGTCGAAAGTGCCGGCTGTGGTTGTCCTGAAAGATGCTGTCCGCTGCTCTTCCACGATCCTCCAGAAAGGAATGCCTGAGCCCGGCACGGTGATCTGGCTGCGAAAACGAGGTCTAAGCAATCTTCCTCACCTCGGGAAGAAAGAGCGACCGGCCGGAAACTGCAGCCTCCCGGACCAGATCATCCGGAAGCTTCGGGAAGCGGATGCGATGCCGGCGGCCGGGATTTTTCGGGGGGGGCTCCGGCGGAGTCGGCGGGAGTGTGTGCCGGTGTTCTGCGTGTGGTGTTTCCCGTGACAGGGGGCGACGCTTGAGCCGGTGCCGGGGGAACGCCACAATCGGCACCGACGGGAAGCGGCACGGCCAGGAGCACCGGGAACCGGGCAAAGGGCTCCGGAGCTTCGGAGCCGGTTCCTTTGACAAGAGACAGCGGTGAAAAGACACAGCGGCGGGAAGCGGATGCAGCACAGAATGTGGGTGAGAATCGGAATGGCCCTGGTGGCGGGGCTGATACTGGCCGCCCCGGTGTCCGCTCAGCGCGACCTCACAAAGATTCCGCCTCCGGATCCCGAACAGGAACGCCGTTCGTTTCGGCTGCCGGAAGGTTTCGAAGTCAACCTGTTTGCCGGTGATCCGGCTCTGGCGAAACCCATCCAGATGTCGTTCGATCCGGAGGGGCGGCTGTGGATCGCCACGTCCCGGGTGTACCCGCACATCGAGCCGGGGCAGGCGGCGGAAGATCAGATTCTGGTTCTGGAAGATTGCGATCAGGATGGAGTGGCCGATCGGACGACCGTGTTTGCCGATGGTCTGCTGATTCCGACCGGCGTGCTGCCCGGAGACGGCGGTGCGTACGTGGCCAACAGTACGGAACTGCTGTTCCTGCCGGATGCAGACGGAGATCTGCGGGCCGATTCCCGTCGCGTGCTTCTGTCGGGTTTCGGAACGGAGGACACGCACCACATTCTGCATACGCTGCGCTGGGGGCCGGATGGTCACCTGTACATGAATCAGTCGATCTACATTCACAGTCACATCGAAACGCCCTGGGGCGTGCGGCGGCTGAACGGCGGTGGCATCTGGCAGTTTCGCCCGGAAACGCGCGAGCTGGGCGTGTTCATGCGGGGACTGATCAATTCCTGGGGGCACGTGATCGATCCGTTCGGGCAGTCCTTCGCAACGGACGGAGCCGGAGGGGAAGGGATCAATTATGTCGTTCCAGGCGCGTATTATGCGACGGCATCGAATGCTCCGCGGATTCTGCGAGGACTGAACCCGGGCAGTCCCAAGCACTGCGGTCTGGAAATCGTGGACACGCCGGCGCTGCCTCCGGACTGGCAGGGGTCTCTGCTGACGAATGATTTCCGCGGACACCGCGTGTGCCGTTTTCGCATTGTCGAAGACCGGTCGGGCTACATTTCGCGGGAGCAGCAGGAGGTGATCGTGTCCGACCATGTGGCGTTTCGCCCGGTCGACATCTGCATTGGTCCGGACGGCGCGATCTACATTGCGGACTGGTACAATCCCATCATTCAGCACGGGGAAGTCGATTTTCGGGATCCGCGCCGCGATCACTCACACGGCCGAATCTGGCGAGTCACGTGGACCGGATCCCGGGCGGCCCGGATTTCTTCTCCGCGACACCTGCCGAATGCCGAAGTGTTCGAACGCTTCCGGTCCGACAGCCTGTCCGAACGCCGTGCGGCTCACCGGATTCTGAAAGAGCGCGGTTCCGATGTGGCCGACGATCTGGATCAGTGGCTGGCCGGGCTGCCGTCGGATGCTTCGGCCGATCGTCTGCGTCTGGAGGCGTTGTGGTGTTTTCAGGCTCTGCGTGCCGTCCGCACCGATCTGCTCAGACAGCTTCTGAAAGCGGACGATGGGCGGATTCGGGCGGCGACGGTGCGGGTTCTGAGCCACTGGAAGCATTTTATGCCGGACGCAGATGCGCTTCTGGAGCAGGCCGTGTCCGACGAACATCCGCGGGTGCGGCTGGAAGCGGTTCGGGCTTTGTCGTTTTCTCCGCTGGAGGATTCCGAAAAACAGGCGGTTTTCCTGAACGCAGCGCATTCGTCGGCCGGTTCTGCGGCGGAGCTGCCCGGAGCGGCCGATCCGCAGCGGGTGCTGACGGCGCTGAAGATTCTCGATCGGCCGGTCGATCGGTTTCTCCGTTACGGTCTGTTTCTGACGATTCGCGAACTGTCCGACACCTGGCTGCCGGCATTTCGGGCCGGGCAGCTGACGTTCGCGAATGTGCGGCAGCTGACGACGGCATTCGACGCGGTCGGCCAGGCGCCTCCGGCGGCCCTGCTGATCGGCCGGGTGTATCATGACGAGACTCCGGATGGAGACCGGCATCAGCTTGTGGACATCATTGCGGCGACAGCCGATGCTTCGCAGTTTTCGCAACTGGCAGAAGCGGCTGCCGAGCATCGCGACGCAGACAGTCTGCTGCGTCTGCAGCGGCATTCCCGGCGTCGCGGCATTCGGGCGGTCTGTGGACCGCTGCTGGTGAACGCGATCGATGCGGATGATGTGCGCTTACAGGCTGCAGCGCTGCGCCTGGCCGCTCAATGGGATGGCGCCGGTCAGGCAGAACGTCTGTTGCAGATTCTGAGCGACGGCACGGAGCCGGCGGTTCTGCGCGAAGCGGCTTTGGAGGCCGTTCGGCTGTCGCAGGTTCCCGATCTGTATGGAATGCTGGCCCAGGCGGCCCGGTCGTCCGACAACCGTTCGTCACTGCGCCGGAAAGCCGCGGCGCTGCTGATGGAGGTCGATGTTCCGGCGGGGACGGACGTTGCCGTGGAACTGCTTCGGGAACTCCCGCCGTCGGACGGCGCCTGGCAGCTTGTTCGCGGTTTTCTGTCCGGCAGCGATGGTCCGGATCGGCTGGCGCGGGCTCTGAGCGATGTGACGATTCCGGCGGAAACGGCGCGGCACATGCTGAAAATTGTGCGGCAGTCCGGCCGCCGTCTGCCGGAACTGGAACAGGCCATCAGTCGGGCCGGCCGCGTGACGAGCCGGGTGGCGATGTCGGAAGAAGACGTGCAGCGCCTGCTGGCCCGGGCGGCCGAACAGGGATCGGCCGAACGCGGGGAGCAGGTGTTTCGTCGCCGTTCGCTGGGGTGTCTGAAGTGTCATGCGATCGGGGGAGCCGGAGGCCGCGTGGGGCCGGATCTGATCAGCGTGGGGGCCAGTGCCCAGCCGGATTATCTTCTGGAGTCGCTGCTGAAGCCCAATGCCAAAGTGAAGGAAAATTACCACACGGTGGTGGTGGTCACGGATGAGGGGCGTGTGGTGAGCGGGATTCTGGTGCGGGAGTCGGAGAATTCCGTTGTGCTGCGGGACGCGGACAACCGGCTGCGAACGATTTCCCGGGAAGAGATTGAAGAACGGACCAGCGGCGTATCCCTGATGCCGAAAGGCCTGGTGGATGATCTGACGGATGCCGACCTGGCGGACCTGGTGCGGTTTTTGTCGGAACTGGGACGAACGCCCGCCTGGACGGTCGGACGGGAACGGGTCCTGCGTTCCTGGAGCGTCCTGAAGGACACTCCCCAGGCCCGTCACATTCTGCGGCGTACGCGCATCGGAACGGCAGCGACCGATCGGTCGGAATTTCAGTGGGAGACTGTCATCAGTCGGGTCAGCGGCAGTCTGCCTCTGGAAGAAATCCCCCTTGTACCGCGGGGCGGAGGCCGGGGATCGAAGGAAGGATTCGGGATTGCACGGACGCACGTCCGTGTGGAAACGCCGGGGACCCTGGTGCTTGCGTCCGAATCCGACAATGGTCTGCAGTTGTATGCCGGGGAACGGCCGGTTTCCTGGGACCAGGGACGCTGGGAGATACCCGTGCAGCCGGGTATCCTGCGTGTGACACTGATCGCTCACCGGCCCCGGCGGCGTGAGCCGATTCGGCTGCAGATTTCAGATGACGGGACAACGGCCGTTGTTTCCCCTGTGAATGAACCTGTGAATGAAGGCATGTGATGCAGGTTGCAGAAATTTCCCTGGAAGGCCAGCGGGCGGACGACGGCAGCACGCTGTTTCCGCTGTGTCTGCAGTGCGAATCCGGCGGCGGTTCGGTGGAAGATGCGTGTCGCTGGATGACGGAACACCGTGACGAACTGGACCGGAAGCTTCGGGAGCATGGAGCGGTTCTGTTTCGCGGGTTCGGGCTGTCGACGGCGCAGGATTTCGATGCGGCCATCCGGGCGTTCGGCTATCCGTCGTTCACCTACGAAGATTCGCTGTCCAATGCGGTGCGTACCAATCTGACGGATCTGGTATTCACGGCGAATGAGGCTCCGCCGGATGTGACGATCCGTCTGCACCATGAGATGGCTCAGACTCCCATCTATCCATCCCGCCTGTTTTTTTTCTGCGAACAGGCGCCCGAAACCGGAGGAGAAACGCCGCTGTGCCGCAGTGATGTGCTGTTTGACCGCATGCGGCGGGAACTGCCTCAGTTCGCTGCCGACTGTGAGCAGAAGGGGCTGCTGTATTCGCACGTGATGCCCGGTGCCGATGATCCGGAATCGGGAATGGGTCGGAGCTGGCAGAGCACCTGGAATGCAACGACGCGGGAAGAAGCCGAAGCCCGGATGCGGGAACTGCAGTATTCGTGGGAATGGCTGGATGACGACTGTCTGCGGGTGACCACGCCGCGTCTTCCGGCCGTCCGCCGCCTGCCGGACGGACGCGTGACGTTCTTCAATCAGCTCATTGCCGCCTTTTCCGGCTGGAAGGATGCCCGCAACGATCCGTCCCGATCGATCACCTTCGGCGACGGAAGTCCTCTGGACCGGCAGGCCATGGATCGGGTGATCGACATGGCCGAAGAACTGGCGTTCGATGTTCCCTGGCAGTCCGGCGACATGGCTCTGGTGGACAACTATGTCGCGATGCACGGCCGTCGAACATTTACCGGCACACGCCGCGTTCTGGCTTCTCTGGTGGCGTCGTAGTGTCCGGTGCGTCCATGACGGTTCGCCTGGGGCTGATCGGAGCCGGCTGGTTTGGTCGGGAAGCCCACCTGAAGAACCTGCTGCGGATCCCCGGCGCCGCTGTTGCGGCCGTCAGCAGCCGCAGTGAATCCAGTCGCCAGGCGGCTCAGGAACTGGTCGGCAGCGGTCTGCGGGTGTACGCCGACTGGCGTGAGCTTCTCGATATGGAAGCGCTGGATGCTGTCATCATCGCGCTGCCGAACAGTGAGCACCATGCGGCGGCCGTCGCGGCTCTGCAGGCGGGGAAGCACGTGCTGTGCGAGAAACCTCTGGGACTGACGTTGCCGGAATGCGACGACATCATTTCCGCAGCCCGTTCCGCCGGGACCGTTCTGCAGGTTGGTCATGAGATGCGGCACCAGGAACTGTACCGCCGCATGAAAATGCTTGTGGATCAGGGGGCTGTGGGAGACGCGCGCATCATGTGGTGCCGTGAATACCGCGGGCCCATGCGGCCGGGCTGGCGATCACGGGAAGATCTGACCGGCGGTCTGCTGCTGGAAAAGAACTGTCACCATTTCGACCTGTTCAACTGGTTTCTGGGCGGTCGGCCCGTGCGCGTCGCTGCGTTCGGCGGGACGGACGTGCTCACGGATCAGGAGCTGCTGGACAATGCTCAGGTGCTGGTGGAATACGAAGGCGGCCGGCGGGCGGTTCTGGAAGTCTGTCTGTTTGCGCCGGCCGGCGGCGACTGTGAAGTCGGTCTGGCGGGGACGGAGGGCCGGCTGGATTCCTGGAATCAGAGTCTGAAGCTGATTCACCAGAGGTTCGATGCGGACGGTCGCAGGGAGGAAACGGTTCCGGAACCCGATGAAGCCTGTTTCACGGATGCGTCCGGGCGTGTGGATCGCGGAATTCGGGCGGAACTGGAACACTTTCTGGAATGCTGCCGAACCGGCCGGACGCCTTTGAACAGCGGAGAATCTGCGCGGCAGAGCGTGGCGGTCTGCCTGGCGGCTCAGCAGTCCATTCGCACCGGGCAGGTTGTGGAGATCGCGTCTCTGCCTGTCTGAGGAGATCTGAGAAATGGGCGATATGTCGCATCACGAGGCAGAAGGCCGGTCGCCTGCAGCAGCGGCCGATTCCGGACTGCGCTGGTACGAAGGGATTTCCGCCTACCAGTGGCTCGTGCTGGTCGTGGCGTCGCTGGGCTGGGTGTTCGACGTATTCGAAGGACAGATTTTTGTCGCTTCGATGAACGATGCGATGCCCCAGCTTCTGAACGCGGCATCGGCCGATTCTCCTGCCGTGGCCCGCTGGAACAACTATGCGCTGGGTGCGTTTCTTCTGGGAGGAGCGTTTGGCGGGATCGTGTTTGGTGCCCTGAGCGATCGGATCGGCCGGTCGCGGACGATGATCGTCACGATTCTGTTCTATTCCGTTTTCACCTGTATCACGGCTCTGGCTCAGAGCGCCGGCCACATGGTGGCTTTGCGTTTTCTGGTGGCGATGGGAGTCGGCGGAGAATGGGCCGTGGCCAGCGCCATGATTGCCGAAGTGATGCCCCAGCGTTCGCGCCCGGTGATGGCCTCCATTTTTCATGCATCCAGCGTGTTCGGCACACTGATCGCGGTCGCCGTGGGCTACTTCATCATCAGTGCCCGTCTGTGGGGAGACGACACGTGGCGTCTGGGATTTCTGATCGGCATTGTTCCGGCGCTGCTGGTGATCGTGATTCGCTGGAAGATGAAGGAACCGGATGCCTGGCAGCGGGCCCGGGAACGAGCCCGGCAGGACCCGACTCAGACGCCCGGATCGGTGCCCGATCTGTTCAGCCGTGCGCATGTGCGGAACACGACGGTCGGCGTTCTGCTGGCGACGATCGGGCTGGTGACGTTCTGGGGCTGCCACATTTATGGGAAGAATGTGCTGCTGCGTGTCGCGCAAAAACAGGCTCTGGAAGCCGAAAACGTGGGGGATGATGCGGAGAAGGCGGACAAACAGGCCGCGCTGAAACGTCATGCCGGATCGATCAAGCGTGCGGAGATGATCAGCATGCTGCTGAATACCGTGGGAGGCGGACTGGGGCTGGTGCTGTTCGGCTGGGTATCCGGGCGGCTGGGCCGGCGAGGGGCGTTCCTCTTTTATCACACGGGCGGTTTTCTCATGGCACTGCTTCTGTTTCTGGTGCTGGCCGATCGTGTTGTGCCCGTCTGGCTGCTCATGATTCTGCTGCCTGTGTTCGGATTTCTGACGCTGGGCATGCATGCCGGTTATGCCGTGTATTTTCCGGAACTGTTTCCCACGCGGCTGCGGGGAACCGGAACGGGGTTCTGTTTCAATGCCGGGCGATTCGGGACGGCGGCGGCCATGTGGCTGGCCGGTCGGCAGGAATGGTCTGCCGGTCAGACGGCTTTGAATCTGTCGCCTTTGTTTCTGCTGGGCGTGGTGGTCACCCTGGCCGCTCAGGAAACCCGCGATACGGAACTTCCCGAATGATGTGGACGAGTCGGCGACGCTGTCCGGCCTGTCTGTCTGTTGCCGGGCAGCGGCAGATTCTGCCGCAGTTGATCGTGTCGGCAGCCGGTGTCGGGGCATCCGGGGGTTCGGGGCCGTGATTGGCAGCTTTTCCGTTCGCCGGACCGGTTAGAATGGTGCGATTCACGGCGGGCCGGTGGCTGCGGGGCCTGGCTGAGAATGTGTCGGACGCGGTCTGTTCTGCTGTCGCGGTTCGCAGACGGTCTGTGAGGAGGGAATTCTGGCCGGCTATCGGGAACATATCAGTGTGAGCGGGATGCTGGGCATCGCCTGGGCATTCGTCGCCATATTCGTGTTCGGATTCACGGCGGTGCAGTCGGCGGTGGCCGCGATTTTCACGTGGGTGGCCGGGATGCTGCCGGATCTGGATTCGGAAACCGGGCGTCCGGTGCGGGAACTGTCCGGCGTGACGGCCGCGGTGGCTCCAATGCTCGTGTTTCAGCACTTCGCGTCCATCGGCGTGTCCAGTGATCGGGCCATACTGGCCGCGCTGCTTCTGTACGGGGCTGTTCGCTACGGAGCACCGACGATTCTGGGGAAGATGACGGTGCACCGCGGCATGTTTCACAGCATTCCGGCTTTGATCATTGCGGCGGAACTGACGTTTCTTGCTTACTACAGTCCGGATCTGCGGGTTCGTGTTCTGATGGCGTTCAGTACGGGCATCGGGTTTTTGTCTCACCTGGTGCTGGACGAAATGTACAGCGTGCAGTGGAATGGTACCCGCATTCGGCTGAAGAAGTCGGCCGGCAGCGCTCTGAAGTTCATGGGCCGGGAATCTCTGGCCAACGGGATGACTCTGGGCCTGCTGATGTTCCTGACCTGGGCTTCGCTGGACAGTGCGGGACTGCTGGATCCTCTGGTGAAGCAGCCGGTTCCGGAAGTTCTGGAGATCACTCCGGACCTGCCGGACGCACCGGCGTACCGCATGGCCGATGAACCGAAGGGCACACAGTGGCAGTAACCGACATTCACGACCGGCTGCAGCAGGTTGTCGAGGAAGCAGGCCTGCCGTTCGCGGAAATCGAAGCCGGCGGGGCGGAGGGAAGTCATCTGCAGTTTTCTCACGGTGCCGACGCCGCGGCGGATCCGGGGGAATCGCTGGTTCTCGTGGCCAGCATCACCAAGTCCGTCGTGGCCACGCTGGCTCTGAAACTGGCGGCCCAGGGCGTGCTGTCGCTGTCTCAGCGCGTGACGCACTGGCTGTCGGATCTTCCGGCGGTTCCGTTTCGACGGATCACCCTGCGTCATCTGCTGACCCACACGGCGGGGCTTCCGGATCAGCTTCCCGGTCACGAACAGATCCGTGCGGATCATGCCGATCTGAACGAATTCGTTCGCCGCGTGGGCGAATACGGAACGGACTATGCGCCGGGAACCGACTGCCGCTACAGCAGCATGGGGTTTCTGCTGCTGGGTGCGTGCCTGCACCGCGCTCTGGGGGGCCCGCTGCCGGATGCGCTGCGGGACCTGCTGTTCAGGCCGGCCGGAATGCATCGAAGCTGGCTGGGCATTCCGGCTGACCGTGACGATCTGCTGGAACAGGCGATGCCCTGTCAGCTTCCCGCCTGGCAGGATGCCGACTGCGACTGGGGCTGGAACAGTCCGTACTGGCGCCGACTGGGTGCTCCCTGGGGAGGACTGCTGACCACGGCCGGAGACCTGGGACGGCTGTGTCGCGTGATGCTGCGGCGAGGTGTCAGTGACGACGGGGCCGATGTGCTGGCTCCGGCCGCTGTGGACGCTTTGGTTCAGGAACAGACGCGGTGGCTGTTCGATCTGCCGGAGTCCGTGTGGCGCCGTCGTCCGTGGGGGTATGGCTGGCGTTTTCCGTGGCCGGAACACCCGGCCGGTTTCGGCGATCTGGTGCCGCGATCGGCCGTGGGACACTGGGGAGCCACGGGAACGGTGTTCTGGCTGGATCCGCACGAACAGATTTATGCCGTGCTGCTGACGACCACCCCTTTCGAAGACAGCCGCACGGCGCTGCAGCGGCTGTCCAATGCGATCGTCGGCGCTCTGCGTGTCTGAACCCGGGGCGGCCTGGCGGCCGCGGGGGATGATTGTGGTGTTCGGGCGGCCGGGTGGGACAGATGTGCGGCCGCACACCTGTTCACGAATCGGTCGGATCCCGACTTTGAGTATCGTATGGGGGCATCTGGAATCCCGCCGTCCGGACCGGTATTTTCCGGCCCATGAAGGAGACGCAGCTACAGGTTCCTCGGACGGCCCGTCGAGGGATCGTCACGGTCGGCAATTTCGACGGTGTGCATCGGGGACATCAGCGGATGCTGTGTTCTCTGAAGCAGATCGCGGCCGCTCAGAAGGCGCCTGCCGTCGTGATGACATTCGATCCGCATCCGCTGGCCGTCCTGCGTTCTGATGTGTCCGTGCCGCGTCTGACGACCGTGTCGCGCCGCTGTGAACTGCTGCGAAACGCCGGTGCGGATGAAGTGATCGTCCTGCCGGCATCGCCGGAGCTGCTGCAGATGACAGCGGACGAGTTCTTCCGCGACATTCTGGTGCGGCAGCTTCAGGCTGCGGGGGTGGTGGAAGGTCCCAACTTTCGCTTCGGGCGGGATCGGCAGGGTGATATTCAGCGGCTGGAAGCGTTTTGCCGGGAAGCCGGCCTGATTTTCCAGGTGATCGATCCGGTGGTCTGCGGGGACCGCATGATTTCATCCAGCCGGATTCGCGGCCTTCTGAAGGAAGGGCGCGTTCTGGAAGCGGTGTCGATGATCGGTCGCGGTCATCGGATTTCGGGAACGGTGTCGCGGGGAGCGGGCCGCGGCGGGGAACTCGGCTTTCCCACGGCCAATATCGATGATGTGCCGGTGATGCTGCCGCGGCACGGTGTGTACGCAGGAACCGCTCAGGTCGACGGACAGTCGTACGTGGCTGCAGTGAGCATCGGACCGAATCCAACGTTCGGCGATGATCAGCAGAAGGTGGAATGTCATCTGGTCGGTTTTTCGGGAACGCTGTACGGGCAGGTTCTGGAAGTGGATCTGCTGACCGAAATTCGATCCCTGTGTTCCTTCACTTCGGCGGCGGACCTGAAGCAGCAGATTGCCCGGGACGTGCGTCAGTGTCAGATGCGGGTACGCCGGCTGACCAGTCCGGTCTATAAGATCTGTCAGAAGACGCAGTGGCAGGAGGCCCTGACGACGGGCGCTTTTCACGGTTCAGAAGTCGACAGGCGGGATGGATACATTCACTGTTCCACGGCCGGTCAGGTGGCGGAAACGGCACGAAAGCACTTTTCCGGACAGGACGATCTGATGCTGGTCGCCATCGATCCGCTGCGCGTGGGACCGGCTCTGAAATGGGAACCGTCGCGTGGCGGAGACCTGTTTCCGCATCTGTACGGTCCGCTGCGGGTCGACGACTGCCTGGGAGCGGAACCGCTGCCGTGGCATGCAGGGGGCCACCGTTTTCCCGACAGCGTGGCTGTTTCCTGCGACGGAGCTTCCTGCGGCGGGGCAGGTCCTTCCGACAAAGCGTGACGAACGGGACACGGCGGTCGACATCATTCGTCCGTCCGTCGATGTCACGATGTCCCGGAGGTGCCGCTGAGAATCTGCTGCAGCCGTCCGCCGATGATGTCTTCGGCCTGTTTCATGATGCGTTCGACAAGTTCCCTGCAGGTGGGAATGTCGTGGATCAGCCCGGCCACCATGCCGCACGACCAGGCACCGGCATCCATATCGCCTTCCTGCATGATGCGCGGATACACGCCGGCCACTTCTTCGATGATGTCATCGAATGTCAGATCCGGTCCAAGAGTGCGTTCCTTTTCCAGCAGGCGTTCGACGGCGGCGTTGTTGAGAACCCGTTCGGTGTTTCTCAAAGGACGCATGACCAGCCGCGTGTCCAGTTCCGATGCGTCCACGATGGCCTGTTTGACGTTCGGGTGAACGGGAGCCTCCTGGGTAGCGATGAAGCGGGTGCCCATGTTGATGCCGTCGGCTCCCATTGCCAGCGCCGCGACCAGGGAACGTCCGTCGGCCATGCCGCCGGATGCGACGAACGGGATGTCCAGTTCGTCAGCAGCCCGCGGCAGCAGAATCATGTTGGGGATGTCGTCTTCTCCCGGATGCCCGCCGCATTCGAATCCGTCCACGGAAACCGCATCGCAGCCGATCGCCTGGGCTTTCAGAGCGTGACGGACGGACGTGCATTTGTGAATGATCACACAGCCGGCATCTTTCAGTTTCGGCAGCCAGGCCTGTGGATTCCGGCCGGCCGTTTCCACGATCCGCACGCCGCCATCGATGATTGCGTCGACGTATCCGGGATAGTCCGGAGCCGTCACGGTGGGCAGGAAGGTGAGATTCACGCCGAAGGGACGGTCGGTCATGTCCCGGCAGCGGGCGATTTCCGCAGCCAGATCCCGCGGGGTTTTCTGGGTCAGGCCGGTGATGATCCCCAGGCCTCCGGCATTGGAAACAGCCGCGGCCAGTTCCGCAAACCCGACATAGTGCATGCCGCCCTGGATAATGGGATGTTCAATCCCGAACAGTTCGGTGATGGCAGTTTTCACAGTCCCGGTTCTCCACGGACGGTACGGAAGCAGGTTCCGGCCGGGACCACAGAGAACGGCAGGAATGCTGCGGACGAAGACACCGTGCGAGTCGAAGGTCGGATCGGAACCGCCGTGCCGCTCTTCTGCTTCTTCATCCGGTTCCCGAACCTCCGGAACGGGCCTCATTGTGTGAACAGGATGACAGAAGGCCGGACAGAAGCTGATGACCGTGCGGTTTCGTTCGTCTGTTGAGATCTCGCGGGTGCAGGCGTACCTTACCGTGTGGGGCGGTGGTGGCCAATGCACGGCCGACAGCGGGTCCGACCGGACGACATTCCGGCCTGGCCGAATGTCTGCGGGATTCGAACGCCCCGGAGGAGACGCATGATGGAAGATCGGAACGAGGGCGGTGCCGGTGATCGTGCGGTGAGCGAACCGGGTTCAGGCGATCTTTCCGGGCCGTCGGTTTCGGAAGCGGGAGCACCGCCTTCGGAACCGCCGGTCCGGGTGTCCCGCGTGCGTTGGCGACCGGCGGTGTTCATTGTGGCGGCAGCCGTGATGGGCCAGGCGATCGGGCTGATGTGGGCCGGCGACGATCTGTCCAAACGGTCGCTCGTGACAGCCATTCCCTGGATGCTGGCCGCCGTGTTCCTGCTGGTGTGGTGGGTTCTGCTGTCCGGTGTCCGCTGGTCGACACGGCTGCGGGGGCTGCTGATTCCGGCTGCAGCGCTGGGCGTGTTTGCGGTTCTGTTTCGCTGGGACGGCCAGGCGGGAAACTTCGTGCCTCAGTTTCGATTCCGCTTCGCTCCGTCGGCCGAAGAACGGGCAGTGGAATACTTTCGCCGGCAGAGAACGTCTTCGGCCCGCCTGGCGGAAGAGGCTCCCTTTGTCGTCACGCCGGAAGACTGGCCGCGTTTCGGCGGCGCCGACCGAACTCATGTGGTGTCCGGGCCGCCCATTCGCCGGGACTGGGACGTGCATCCGCCCACCGTTCTGTGGCGGCATCCGATCGGACCGGGCTGGTCATCCTTTGCGGTCGTCGGACACCGCCTGTTCACTCAGGAACAGCGCGGTCCTGACGAAGCGGTCGTCTGCTACCACGCGGATACGGGGGAGCAGTTGTGGATTCACACAGATCCTGTTCGTTTCTCTGAACCGGCCAGTGGAGCCGGTCCCCGGGCCACGCCTACGGTTCACGGAACCTGCGTGTATGCTCTGGGAGCCACCGGCATTCTCAACTGTCTGGATGCCGTGTCGGGCGAACGGGTCTGGTCGGCGGACATCATCAAAGATGCCGAAACGGAACTGGTGGAATGGGGAATGGCCGGTTCTCCTTTGATTCAGGATGATGTCGTCATCGTCAATCCAGGAGGTTCCGTGGGTGCCGTGGCAGCGTACGATCTTCGGACCGGCGAAAAACGCTGGGCCGGAGCCGGCCACCGGGCCGGCTATGCGTCGCCTCTGCCGGCCACTCTGGACGGGGTGGAGCAGATCCTCATTTTCTGTTCCACCGGTCTGTGCGGGCACGATGCCCGGACCGGGCAGTTGTTGTGGTCGTTTCCCTGGACGAACATGACGAATCTCAACATCGCTCAGCCGATCGTCCTGCCCGATCAGACGGTCTTCATCAGCAGCGGCTACGGCGGCGGCAGTGCGCGGCTGAAAATTGCCCGGCGGGATGGTACCTGGCGTGTGGATCCGGTGTGGACGGCCCGCGACCGCTTTCGACTCAAGTTCAACGGCGGCATTTATCGGGATGGTTACGTGTATGGCCTGGACGAAGGCATTCTGGCGTGCTTCGACGTGGAACGCGGCAGGAAAACGTGGAAACGCGGGCGCTATCGATTCGGACAGATCGTCATGGTGGGAGACGATCTGCTGGTGTCCGCCGAAGACGGTCGCGTGGTTCTGGTGGAAGTGTCTCCGAAAAAAGCCACGGAAATCGCGTCCTTCCAGGCCATTGAAGGCAAAACCTGGAATCATCCCGTCGTGAACCGGGGCCGCCTGTACATTCGCAACGCCGAAGAAGCGGCCTGTTACGATCTGAGTGTTCAGTGAGCGGTCCGGTCGGTGATCAGCCGGCCGATTTCCTCATCATTCAGACCCAGTTCCCGCAGAATCTGTTCGGAATCAGATCCTGGAGGACGCGGCGGAGCGGGAATGTCGGGAACCGTGCGGCTGAACCGCGGTGCCGGCCGGTGCCGCCGGCGTCCGTCCTGTTCGCACCAGGTGCCGCGGTCCCGGTGATGCGGATGTTCGGCCGCTTCCTCGGGATTCAGCACCGGAGCGAAACAGGCATCGGAATCCGCGAAAACCTCACACCACTGTTCCTGGGTGCGCGTTCGAATGACGGCGGCGATGGCTTTCTTCAGTTCGGCCGCTTCCTGACAGGTCAGCGGATGCGGTCCGAACGGTGCTTTTCCGGCAAACCGGTTCGGATCCAGTTCGAGGCGTTCGATGAGTTCGTCATAGAACCTGGGTTCCAGAGCACCCAGGGCGACGTACTTTCCGTCCCGGGTTTCGTAGACTTCATAGGCGGGATGACCGCCGCCCAGAAAGTGCGTGCCCCGTTCTCGAAACAGACCGGCCTGATAGAAATGCATGTGAGGAGCCTGGAGAGCGGCCAGACCGTCGATCATGGCTGCATCGATCACCTGTCCGCGGCCGGATGTGCGGGCTTCCAGAAGACCGCAGACCAGGCCGAAGGCCAGAAACAGGGCCCCGCCTGCGTAATCGGCGATGTAGTTCAGGGGAATGGCCGGCTTTTCTCCGGTGCGGCCCAGATTGTTCATGGCGCCGCTGAGGGCCAGGTAGTTGATGTCGTGCCCGGCCCGCCGGGACCAGGGACCGTCCTGCCCCCATCCGGTGACCCGCCCGTAGACCAGCCGCGGACTGCGGGTCAGGCAGACATCCGGTCCCAGTCCCAGACGTTCCATCACGCCGGGGCGAAAGCCTTCGATGAGGCCGTCGGCTGTTTCGCAGAGTTTCAGCACCGCTTCGACGGCCTCGGGCTGTTTGAGATCCAGAATGAGGGACCGCCGTCCCGACTGATCGATGCCCGGACCGAGCGGGCTGCCGGAAGCGGAACCAGGACGCACCACCTGGATCACCTCGGCGCCCATATCGGCCAGCAGCATGCCGCAGAACGGCCCGGGGCCGATTCCTGCGATTTCAATGATGCGCGTGCCGGTCAGTGGTCCCATGAATGCTCATTTCCAGCCGAACAGGCGGCCGGTTCTGTGCAGGTACGGCGACACCGCTTTCGGAATTGCCGCGGACCTGGCAGGTCCGGCGGCCTGCCGCGCCGGTCGTCCCGGCTGTCGCCGGTCGCCTCAGAGACGGCACATCGTAACGCGGATGTTCCGGATTCGCCAGGATGCGGTCTGACGGTGCGGATGACTCTGACCGGTCCGGCACCGATTGTGCCGGGCAGCCGGTCGATCCGATGCCTTCGTTCGGCCGGATTCTGCGGCGGGGCACCAGGAATCCGTGCGGACGGGGCAGCGTTCCACTATGATGGATGCCGCTGGCCGATGATCCGGAGCGGTGGGCGAGACGAACGTAACGGCCCGAAGCGAATCGGAACGGCCGTCCGGCAGCGGCGGGTGATCGGTTTCTGTGAGGCGGACGATGTGTGACACGTTTGTGCTGATCGACGAGGCGTCCGTATGGTTCGGCAAGAACAGCGACCGTCCGCCGCAGGAAGCTCAGCGGATCGAACGCGTGCCGGCCGGGACGCCGACGGAGTCGGCAACATGGATCGATCCGGAAGCCCCGCCGTCGTCGTGCGACATCATTCTCAGCCGCCCCACGTGGATGTGGGGTGGCGAAATGGGAGTGAATCGTCATGGAGTGGCGATCGGCAATGAAGCCGTTTTCACGCGGTTCGTGGAACGCCGGGAAAACCGGCTGCTGGGCATGGATCTGCTCCGCCTGGCCCTTCAGCAGGCTCACACAGCATCCGACGCCGTGGATGTGATCGTGGAGTATCTGGAACGGTTCGGGCAGGGAGGAGCGGCCGATGCGAACAATCCGCGTTTTCGTTATGACAACAGTTATCTGATGGCCGATGCGTCGTCCGCCTGGATTCTGGAAACCGCCGGGCGCTGGTGGGCAGCGAAGCGCGTGGATCGGTTTGCTGCCATTTCCAATGATCTGACCCTGACGACGGACTTCGATCGCGGAGCGGCCGGCATGCAGGATGCCGCTCGAAAACACGGGTACTGGCGCCGTGGAGAATTCAGTTTCAAAGGAGCGTTCGGGCGTCGGTTCATGCCCTGGGCGGCCCGGGCTCAGCAGCGCCGCCACTGTTCGCTGACCGGACTGCAGAATCTGGCCAGCGCTGGCGAACAGAAAGACACCGACGTGGCGGCTTCTCTGATGGCGATTCTAAGAAGCCATCATCGGGGGGAACGGCCGAGTTCCAATGCGGATGTGTGCATGCATGCGGCCGGCCTGTTCAGGCCGTCGGAAACCACGTCGTCTCTGATCGCTCAGCTCACACCGCACGATCTTCCCCGCGTCTTCGCCACGGCGTCGTCTCTGCCCTGTCTGTCGCTGTTCAAGCCGGTGCTCTGGAACGGAGCCGATTTTTGCGATGCGCATCCGGACTTCTGGAATGCATGGCGGGAAGTCATCGGCGACACAGGGCGGCATGCGAGGCTGCGGCACCTGATCGGTGAATTCGAACCTCAGGTGCGGACTGCTTTTTTCCGCGGAGACACGGCCGAATCCTGTGACCTGGTGGATCGCTGGTGGCAGTCGGTTCAGTCCGGCGGGCGGGCTGTTTCCGAGAAGAGTGTGCCGGCAGCGTGCTGATTCCGAAACCGTCCACTGTGTGTGATTCGGAGAATCGCTGCTGCAGACGGGGGGACGGACAGAGGGACGCCCGGTGAACTCAGAGGTCGTGCAGACCGGCAGCGACCGGGACTGCTGGCAGGCGGAGAGCCAGAAGGAAAGCGGCTGACGGGAATCGAACCCGCGTTTCAAGCTTGGGAAGCTGGCGTGTTACCATTACACCACAGCCGCATGAGCGGTTCCGTTCAGGATTGCAGCAGTTTACGAAAACCATCGGCCGGCTGCCAGCAATCGGATCATGATCTCATGCTCCCATGCTCCCACAGAACCGACGGAAGGATCGGCGTGTCGGAATGGTTCGGTGAAGCGAACGTATGAACGAGATCGATGAATCGATACGAGCGGTGCGGCGGCGTCTGCGGCGGCAGAGCGTGTGGAACGGGGCGTCCCTGGGACTGTTGATCGGAGGGGGCCCGGCGCTGGTTCTGTCCGGAGTGTGGGTGCTGACCGACTTGCACGTCGGCTGGCTGCTGCTGATCGGCTGTCTGGCGGCCGGTTCGCTGGTCGGTGCCCTGGCGGGCGGCTTCCGGCATGTTTCAGACGCTCAGGCGGCAGCCCTTCTCGATGAACGGTGCCGGCTGAAGGATCGGGTGATCACGGCCGTTCGGCTGAAGGATCATCCGGAGCGGGAACCGTGGCGGGCGCTGCAGAGGCAGGATGCCTGCCGTCATCTGGCCGGGTGTCGGGCGGATGCGGTTGTTCCGATTGTGCGGCCGCGGTCCTGGTGGCCGGCACTGGTCACCGCATATTCCGCTCTGATGCTGGCCGGGTTCGGACGGTCGGCCCCGTCGGATGCCGATGCGGCGGCGGTGGATCCGGTGGTGGAACAGCGTGTGTCGGAAATCGAACGGCAGATGGAATCCTTCATCCATCCTCTGCAGGAACTGTCGGAAAAGCGGGTGGAAGAACTGCTGCAGCAGCAGGAAGACATGCAGGCTGTGCTGCAGGAGCTGCAGAAGCAGATTCGGAATCGACGGCTTTCCGATCGGGCGGGACAGGAACTGATGGTGCGGGTGCTGCGTATGGAGGCGGTTCTGGAAGAACGGCAGGCGGACCTGGCGGACGGTCGTGTGGGAGAACAGCTTGCGGAGATCGGAGACATCCTGACTCTGGCAGAACCTCTGCGGCCGGTCGGACAGGCGCTGTCTGAACGTCGATTCGATGAAGCGGCAGGGCAACTGGAACAGACGGATCTGCCGGAACTGACAGCCCCGGAACAGCATGCCCTGGCGGAAGAACTGCGGGAATGGTCTTCCCGTCCGGAAAATTCTCCGGAGGATGTTCTGAAAGAGGCCGTGGAGCGTGCAGCCGATGCGGTGGAACAGAAAGACGGCCGACAGTTTCGCGAAAGCATGCAGGATCTGGCCGAACTGGCCGAACGGGAACACCAGCGCCGGGATCTGGCCCGCCGCCTGCAGCGGAGGCTGATGGCTCTGTCGGATCTGAAGTCCGATCTGGCGGCGTCTGTGCAGTTGCCGGGCCCGCGTCGCGGCCGACCGGACGGGCAGCCGGGGCGAGGTTCCGGGGACGATGGTTCGGAATCGTCGGAACCGTTGTCCCAGGCAGGACCGTCTGTCCGGCTGCCCGGCCGCCTTTCGGACGAAGGGGATGTTCAGACGGAGACGGTTCTGGTGACACCGGAAGCTGCTGAAGCGGTACGGCGGTATCGGCAGCAGCAGGAAACCTGGGAACGGCTCGCTGAGTCGGCCGTCACGACCGACCGGATTCCACCCGGCCACCGAGAGACGATTCGGCGGTATTTCGAAGGCATCCGGCGGCATCTGGACCGTGCGGAATCATCCGGAACGGCGGCGGAAAACCGGGAATCGAAAACGGATTTCTGACGGAGTGCGTGTGGGAAAGGCATCCTGTCGGCGGCATCGGTCGAGGCTGTTCGGTGAATATCGAAAACCGGTCGGGGAAGGGATTCCTGCATTGACAGAGGCTGCTGCTGTCCGAAGACTGTCTGTCGGACAGTCGCATTTTGTGACTGTCGCGCACCATGAGCGGGGTGCTCCCTGGTGCCGGTGGTGATGTGCTGCGGAAGCTGTCAGGAATGAAACGGTCCTCCGGACATGCCGGAAGATTTCATCGCGGACGCCTGGGAAAAGCGGTGCGCATCGTCACGCTGCTGTGTGTTTTCGTGTCACTGTGGCGGGGGCCCGTTCCGTGGTTCCATCTCCACCCGGTGTCCCGGACCGGCGTCTGCAGCGAAACGCTTCACCGCCATCTGAATGCGTGGCATGCTGACAGCGCCACGGAAGACAATCAGTGGCACCTGCATCTGGCGATGCTCAGTGACATCATTCACGGCGACGGCTGCCCGGTTCCTGCAGATGGGCGTGAAGAACCCACGGCGGCCGTGTCCTTTGCTTTGCCGGACGGTTCCTGCTGCCAGGAAATCGGGCTGATGAAGGCCGCTTCTGCGCTGTCTGCGGCGGCCGTTCTGTCGTCCGTGGTCCGTGCGTCGGATTCGGAAAATTTGCGATTCGGCGCCATCGGATCCTCCTGCTGCACCGCCGGACGGGAACGTCTTTCGGTGCTGTGCGTGCTGCGCTGCTGAGCGTACCGCTCGAACGATTTCGCTTCTGTTTCGACTGATGTGTCCGTCCTGCGCTGCAGGCAAACGGGCACAGTGCTCTGTCAGTCGAAGGCTGTTTCTTTCCGCTTCGCTCCGGCCGGAGGCTGCGCTGCCATGAATGCATTTTCAGGCGAACTTCGTGTGTCCGTTCGCAATCAACACAGCAGGAACACGTTTCGTGATCGGCTCGGCGACCGATGTGTCGATCGGTCCGACGGGTCCGATCTGTCCGATCGATGGATGTCTGAGGAAGGGGGCCGGAAAAGGACGGGCCATGTCCGGTGGCGGCTTTTTCTTCCGGTGGCGGCCGGTCTGGTCGGGGCCGGTCTGATGCTGCCGGCGTTTCTGAACGGTGTGTCGGAACCGCCACTGGCTGCGGCAGTTTCTGCGCAGCCGCCGGAAAGTTCGCCGTCGGAACCGGTGCGGCCGATGACGATCGAGCTGTCTCCGGAAAAATTCCGGCAGGCTCAGATCCAGGTGGAACCTGTGGTGCGGGGGACGCTGCAGCATGAACACACGGTGCCCGGCCGGATCACCTACAACGCCGCGCGTCACATCGATGTGACGGTTCCGACGGACGGCATCGTGACGGCTGTTCTCGTGCAGCCGGGAGATCGAGTGGAATCCGGACGCATTCTGGCCTGGCTGAACAGTCCGGAAATCGGGACGGCCCGGGCGGATGTGCTCCGGGCCCGGCACGAGGCGGACCTGAAAACCGCTCTGGCCGATCGGGCTGAAAAGCTGAAAGCCGGCGTTCAGGATCTGACGAAAGCGATTCGCCGGAGCCCGGATTTCGATGCTCTGAAGCAGCAGTTTTCCGACCGGCTGCTGGGACGTTATCGGGCGGAACTGTTCGGAGCGCTGTCGGAATCGCGTCTGGCCGAATCGCTGTATGAACATTCATCCGGTCTGGGGGAAGCGGGCGCTTTATCGTGGAAAGTGATTCAGGAACGCCAGGCTTCGGCCCGGGCGGCGCGGGCGCGACTGGAAGCGGCCTGTGAACAGGCGGAATTCGAAGTGTGGAAAGACCACGGCCATGCTCTGGCGGCCGCAAAGGATGCTCAGCGGCGTCTGCAGATCGCTCGTCAGCATCTGGCGTCGCATCTGCTGAACGACGCCGCCATTCGTCGGGATGGTGTCATACCGGATGAAACGGCCCTGGGGGCATCGGACGGGGACCTGGAACATCTGTCGCGTGTGGCGATTCGAGCACCCTTTGACGGGACGATCGAACGGCGGTCGTTTTCTGCCGGTGAACGGGTTCGGGCGGCAGATTCGCTGTTCGTACTGGCCGACACGTCCACGTTGTGGGTCCGCGCGGATGTCCGGGAAAACGACTGGGAGGCGATGGCGGTGGTTCCGGGGCAGGAACTGGCGGTGCAGGTTCCCGCTCTGGGAGAAGAACGGCTGACCGCTCGGGTGCAGTTCGTCGGTCGGGAAGTGTCCACGGACACCAATGCCGTGCCCATCGTGGCTCAGATCGACCACGCGGACGACCGCCTGCGTCCGGGGCTGTTCGTGCGGGTGGCGGTTCCCGTGGAAACACGCCGCAATGTACTCACGGTGCATTCCGGTGCGGTCATGCACCACGAAGGAGCGGCCTTCGTGTTCGTGGCGGATTCGGAGCGCTGTTTCCGTCGGGTGGATGTTCAGGTGGGCCAGCACGATGCCCGGCGTGTGGAGATTCGGGATGGTCTGCAGGAGGGCGATCATGTGGTCGTTCAGGGCGCTTTCCTTCTCAAATCGGAACTGCTGCTGGAAGGTGAGGAGGAATAGCCGTGCTGACCGGACTGATCCGTTTTTCGCTGCAGAATCGTTTTCTCATTCTGACCGGCACGCTGCTGATGATGCTGGGCGGGCTGTATTCCGCCGTGCATCTGCCGATCGATGCGGTTCCCGACATGACGAACGTTCAGGTGCAGGTGATGACCGATGCGGGGTCCCTGTCGCCGGTGGAGGTGGAGCGTTATGTGACCAACCCGGTGGAATGGGCGATGAGCGGTCTGCCGAAGGTTCAGGAAGTGCGGAGCGTCTCGAAGTTCGGAATCAGTCTGGTCACGATCGTCTTCGAGGACGGGACCGACATTTACTGGGCCCGCAACGTGGTCGGCGAACGGATGCGTACGGCATCGGCCGACATTCCTCCCGGCTACGGGACACCGGAACTGGGGCCGATGACCACCGCACTGGGGGAGATTCTGCAGTTCGAGGTGCGCGGGGAGGGGTTTTCTCCCATGGAGCTGCGTTCGATTCTCCAGTGGCAGATTGCACCCCGGCTGCGGGAAGTGCCGGGCGTGACGGAAGTCAACACGATGGGCGGCTATTACCGATCGTATGAAGTTCGTCCGAATCCGGATCGGCTGGCCAGTTTCCGACTGTCGCTGCGGGACATTTTTCAGAGGCTGGAAGCGAACAACGCCACGGCCGGCGGCGGGTATGTCGTGCATTTCGACGAACAGCGCTACATCCGGGGACAGGCGCTTCTGAAAAACGAAGACGACATCCGCCAGGTGGTCCTGCGCCGCGAAGCCGACGGGACGCCCGTTCTTCTGGGCGACGTGGCGGAAGTCGTGATCGCTCCTTTGCCGCGGCAGGGAGCCGTCACCCGGGACGGCCGCGGGGATGCCGTGATCGGCATGGCCATGATGCTCATCGGAGAAAATTCCCGGGAAGTGGTGGAACGGGTGAGGCAGCGGCTGACGGAGATCGAACCCACGCTGCCGGACGGCGTCTCACTGGAAATCGTGTACGACCGCGCAGATCTCATCGGCCGCACGCTGCACACCGTGCTTCACAATCTGACAGAAGGCGGGGTTCTGGTCATCATCGTGCTGCTGCTGATGCTGGGCAGTTTTCGGGCCGGTCTGATCACGGCTCTGGCGATTCCTCTGTCGATGCTGTTCGCCACGAGCCTGATGATGGCGACCGGAGTGACAGCCAGTCTGATGAGTCTGGGGGCGATCGATTTCGGACTGATCGTCGACAGTTCCGTCATCATGATCGAAAACTGCATCCGACGACTCAGCCGGCCCGCCGGACCGGACGGCCAGGCCGGCGGGGCGCTCCGGTCGCACATCGATGTGATCCGTGATGCGGCCATCGAAGTGCGCAAACCCACGATGTTCGGCGAGCTGATCATTGCGGTGGTGTACGTGCCGGTTCTGGCGCTGGAAGGAACGGAAGGCAAACTGTTTCGACCCATGGCTCTGACCGTCCTGTTCGCTCTGGCGGGATCTCTGGTGCTGTCGATGACGCTGATGCCCGTTCTGGCGGCCATGGTGCTGCCCCGCAATATGGATGAAAAGGATGTGCGTCTGGTGCGCTGGATCAGAAAACTGTACCGGCCTGTCGTGATACGGGCGATTCGGCACCGGGCGGTGACCGTCGGAACGGCGCTGACGGTGTTCGCTGTCAGTCTGCCGGTGGGCTGGAATCTGGGGGCGGAATTCATGCCGCGTCTTGTGGAAGGCGATCTGCTGATCGAAGCGGTGCGGCTGCCCAGTGCCACGATCGAAAACGCGATTCCTCTGGGGACTCAGATCGAGAAGATCATCGGCGAGTTTCCGGAAGTCCGGACGGTGTTCTGCAAGACGGGCCGTCCGGAAATCGCCAACGACATCATGGGCGTCCATCAGACCGATGTGTGGGTCATGCTGCATCCTCCGTCGGAATGGCGTGAAGGAATCACTCGTGATGACCTGATCGATCAGCTTCGGCAGGAACTGACTTCACGCGTGCCGGGGACCGTGTTCGGGTTCACTCAGCCGATCGAAATGCGGGTGGACGAACTGGTGGCCGGTGTGAAGGCCGATGTGGCTGTGCTGCTGTACGGGAACGATCTGGATGTTCTGGCAGCCAGGGGCGGGGACATCGAGCGGGTTCTGAAGGGGATTCCGGGAGCGACCGACGTGAAGGCCGATTACCAGGCGAATCTGGCGACCGTGCGGATCGAGCCGCGGCGCGATGCCCTGGCTCGTTACGGTGTCGACGCACAGGCCGTCATGGATGTCGTCGAATCGATGGGCGGCCGGGAAACCGGACTGATTTTCGAAGGACGGGCCCGGTACCCGATCACGGTGCGGCTGCCGCAGCAGTGGCGGTCTCAGATCGATCTGCTGGAACAGCTTCCGGTCGGCCGGCCGGCCGGCGATCCGGTTCCTCTGAAGGAGCTGGCCGATGTGGTGGTGGAGGAGATTCCGCCGGCCGTGCAGCACGAATCGAATCGGCGTCGAACGTTCATTCAGTGCAATGTCCGCGGCCGGGACGTGGCGGGTTTCGTTCGTGAAGCCCGCCAGGCGATCGCCCGGGACGTGCGCCTGCCTCCGGGATACGAGATTCGCTGGGGAGGCGATTTCGAAAACCTGCAGTCGGCCGGGCAGCGGCTGATGCTCATCACGCCGATCGTTCTGCTGCTCATACTTCTGCTTCTGCATTCGACGTTTCGGTCGCCCCGTCTGGCTCTGCTGATTTTTCTGGCCGTTCCGATGGCTGCGTCCGGAGGCGTGTTCGCTCTGGCTCTGCGGGGAATGCCGTTCAGCATTTCAGCGGGGGTGGGATTCATTGCCCTGTTCGGAGTGGCCGTTCTGAATGGTCTGGTGTGGGTCAGCGCGGCGGAAAACCGGCGTCGGCGGGGTCAGGATCCGGAATCGGCCACGTTCGAGACGGCGATGACGCGTCTGCGGCCCATTCTGATGACGGCTCTGGTGGCCAGTTTCGGGTTTCTGCCGATGGCACTGTCTCGCAGCGACGGAGCGGAAATGCAGCGTCCTCTGGCGACTGTCGTGATCGGCGGTCTGATCACGTCCACTCTGCTGACATCGCTTGTTGTCCCGGCCATTTATCCGTTCTTCGTCCGCGGTCTGCCGCCGGGCCGGGCGGACGGCACTGTTGACTGAAGTTTTCGGCGGGATAAGCTGCCCGACTTCCGGATCTGTCCTGAAGACGACTCAGCGAGACCACCGATGGGACTGTTTGACCGACTGAAGTCGGGTCTGAAAAAAACGAAAGACATTCTGCGGACGGATGTCCGTGACCTGTTTCGTTCGGGAGAGATTCTCGACGACAGCCTGCTGGAGGACTTCGAAGCACGCCTGATCCGCACGGATATGGGGGTTCAGGCCGCCGACCGGATCATCAGCCGCCTGCGCGAAGAACATGGTGGCCGTGTCGTGGATGTGGATGCCGTCTGGGATACGGTCCGCCAGGAGCTGGTGGAACTGCTGCGCGGCGACGGGTCGGGAGGCTGGGATCTGAACGATCCGCTGTCGCCGCTGGCCCGGGCCGATTCGGGACCGACCGTGATTCTGGTAGCCGGAGTCAACGGAGCGGGCAAAACAACGTCCATCGCCAAGATCGCCTGTCTGCTGCAGACGCATCAGAAACGGGTCGTTCTGGCGGCCGCCGATACGTTTCGCGCTGCGGCGGTGGAACAACTGACGAAATGGAGCGAACGGCTGGGCTGCGACATTGTTCGGAAAGAAGGCGGATCGGATCCGGCCGCCGTGGCCTATGAAGGAGCCAGTCGGGCCGTTGAATCCGGTGCCGATTATCTCATCGTCGACACGGCCGGCCGCCTGCAGACTCAGAAAAACCTCATGGATGAACTGAACAAGATCCGCCGGGTCATCCAGAAAGTCATTCCCGATGCGCCGCACGAAAGCCTGCTGGTTCTGGATGCCACGACCGGACAGAACGGGCTGAGTCAGGCGCGGAGTTTTTCCGAAGCGGTGCAGTGTACGGGACTGATTCTGGCCAAACTGGACGGCACGGCCCGTGGAGGCGTCACCGTGGCCATTCGCCAGGACATGGGCATTCCCGTCAAGTACATCGGCGTGGGGGAACAGCTCGAAGACCTGGAACTGTTCGATCCGGAAGGATTCGTGGACGCTCTGTTCGCTTCCTGAAAACGCCGTTCGTTTTCTGACGACGGGTGGAGCGGCCGCCACTGACGACAGACGCGTCTGTTTTTTCTGTTTTCAGGGACAGCCGGCGTTACGACGACCACAGCCGGGCGATGTCCTGTCGAATGCGGCGGGTGTCGCCTGTGATGAGGCGGCTGGTGTCGGATTCGGATGAGGAGCCGCCGTCGATGTCGGGGCCCCAGGAGATCCGTTCGAAGGACGTCTGAATGGACGCGGGGAGAAAACGGGTGATCTGCGACAGAGATCCCTGGTCGCTGCGCCGCCGATGGTGGAAGTAGTAGCGTTCCGGCCGGAGAACATACAGGCGGTTGCGGGCCCGCGTCATGGCCACGTAGAACAGCCGGCGTTCTTCTTCGATTTCTTCCGGAGTCTCCACCGCCATATCGGACGGGATGTTCCCGTCGGCCGCGTGGATGACGAACACGCAGTCCCATTCCAGTCCCTTGGCTGAATGGATCGTGCTGAGGATGAGATAGTCTTCGTCCAGCCACGGGTCGGCGGCCATATCCTGAGTGGACGCGGGCGGATCGAGGGTGAGCTGCGACAGGAATTCCCGCCGGGCGGGATAGCGGGCCGCAATGACTTCCAGTTGTTTCAGATCGTTGATCCGTGGCCGGGGATGATCGTAGCGGGATTCCATCAGGGGCTGATAAAAGGACCGGACGGCGTGCAGGTCGGCGGCCACGGCCGCTTCGGCCGCGGTATCGGATGCGACGGCCGCTGTGGTCGGAGAACGGCCGGAGAGCTGTTCCATCAGGGCGACGAATTTCGGCCAGTCCTGCTGCAGGGCGGCAGGCGGCTTCCACTGCGTCCAGGTGTCGAAACGGCCTCCGGCTTCTCTCAGATCGTCGATCAGCCGGGCCGCCCGGGCGCGGCCGATTCCCGGAAGAAGCTGCAGCACCCGAAATGCCGCGACCGCGTCCAGCGGATTTTCCGCCAGACGCAGAAAGGCCATGACATCCCGGATGTGGGCTGTTTCCAGAAATTTCAGGCCGCCGTACTTGTGGAAAGGGATGTTCCGGCGGCTCAGATCGGCTTCCAGGGCCATGCTGTGATGCGACGCCCGGAACAGCACGGCCTGCTGTCTGAGCGGGATGCCCTGTTCCCGGTGTTCCAGTATCCGGTCGATCACGTATTCGCTCTGAGCATCCTCATCGGCACAGGTGACCAGAGCCGGTGGGATACCGGCGCCCCGATCGGACCACAGATTGCGGGGATGCCGTTCAGCGGCTTCGGCAATCACCTGATTCGTGACGTCGAGAATCTGCTGTGTGCTGCGGTAGTTCTGTTCCAGAACGACGATTTCCGTGTCGGGAAAATCCTGTGGGAAATCCAGAATGTTGCGAACGGTGGCGGCGCGAAAGGAATAGATCGACTGAGCATCATCGCCCACGGCCGTCAGCCCCTGGCCGTCGGGCACCATGTTCTTCAGAATCTGTGCCTGCAGCACGTTGGTGTCCTGGTATTCGTCCACCAGAATGCAGTCGAACTGCTGCTTCAGAACGGCGGCGCCGTCGTCCGATGCGGTCAATGCATGCCAGAACAGCAGCAGATCATCGAAGTCCAGAACCCGCTGCTGTTCTTTGCGGGCCGCGTAGTCGCTGAACAGGTTCCCCAGCAGCGCGGCATGTTCGTGGCACCAGGGAAACCATTTTTTCAGAACATCTTCGAGATGGCGCTGCGTGTTCACGCAGCGGCTGTAAATATCCAGACAGGTGGCTTTCAGAGGAAACCGGCTGCCGGACGACGGCAGACTCAGTTCCGAACGGGCCAGATTCATCAGATCCTCGGAATCGCTGCGGTCGAGAATCGTGAAATCGGGCGACAGGCCGATCAGATGACCATGACGTCGGAGCAGCTGTGTACCGACGGCATGAAAGGTTCCGCCGCAGATGCGGCGAATCATGGGACGCTGCAGGAATTCCGGATGCCGGATCTTTTCGGGATCGAGCTGCAGCAGAATGGCTTCCACGCGACGCAGCATTTCCGATGCGGCCCGGCGGGTGAATGTCAGCAGCAGAATCCGGTCCGGGTGAACGCCCGACACAATCTGCCAGGCGACACGGTGGGCCAGCGTGGTCGTCTTTCCGGTTCCGGCACCGGCCACGATCAGCAGCGGACGGCGGCCGTGGAGAACGGCTGTGAGCTGCTGTTCGTTCAGGTCCCTGAGAAACTCCGGAATGTCGTCGGTCGTTCCGTTCATGATGTCCTTTGCCGGCCGCGTTTCCGCAGCGATCCGTGCCAGAAGGGAGCATCGTAAGCGACGGCCGTTCCTCTGGCGACTGAGGGGCGGGCGGAAGCGGACAGATTGCCGGCTGAAACAGCGCCGGCCCGCAGTCGGCAGATCGAAATCGGCCCTGTCTGCGTAAGTGCTGTGAGGGGAATCATTTGCGTTTCGGGTGGAGGTGGCCGGTTCGGTGTGTCCGACCTGCAGATTCCCTCCAACAGCTCACGGGTCAGAAACGTACAGCAGAATGCCGGGACTTCGGCTGTGCGCGGGATTTCGGCTGTGCAGTGTTCGTCTGTGTTCCGGTCTGCAAGAATTCGTCTGAGTGGGACTGTCTGAACTCATGAATGGTTTTCCTGTGCTGGCTCAGCAGGCGGTGCCTGGCGAGGCCAACTGGGCTCCTGCCTGGATCATCGGGCTGCTGCTGTTTTTCGGGCTCGTGATTTTCTCCTACGGCACGCGGGCCGGGATCATCGCGCGGGCCACGACCAAGGAAGCGGTCCGCCAGCCGCTGTTTTTTCTGCTGCTGGCGATTTCGGCGTTCCTGCTGCTGCTGAACACGTTCATTCCGTTCTTCACGCTGGGATCTGACGTGAAGATGCTCAAGGAATGCGGCCTGGCGATTCTGCTGATTTCCGGAGCGCTGCTGGCGGTGTGGACGGCCGGTCAGTCGATCACAAATGAAATCGAAGGCAAGACAGCGATGACGCTGCTGTCCAAGCCCATCAACCGTCGCCAGTTCATTCTGGGCAAGTACATCGGAATTCTGCAGGGAGCCCTGTGGCTTCTGGTGCCTCTGACACTGATCTTCTGTGCTTTGATCTTCTACAAGGTCGGACATGATCAGCGGGAGAACACTCAGGAGATTTCTCCCGTGCTGGAATACCGGGACGTGATGGGCATGTCGATTCCGGTTCCGCATTCGGATCGCATGGAGGTGGTCAGCCAGGTGCTTCCCGGCGTGGTGCTGGTGTATCTGGAAGTGGCCGTGCTGGGCGCCATCAGTGTGGCGATTGCCACGCGTTTCCCGATGGTCGTCAATCTGGTCGGCAGTTTCATGATTTTCGTGATCGGCAACCTGACACCGATGATGGTGGCGCAGAGCGACCGGGTGATTCAGAACGAAGCCGTGGCTTTCGTGGCCCGGCTGATCGCCACGATCATGCCGTCTCTGGACGCGTTCAATATTTCCGCGGCAATTGCCACCGGAACGGACGTGGTGCCGGCCTATCCCGGAATGGCTTTGCTTTACGGAGCGGCCTACATCACGGCCGCCATTCTGCTGGCCTTCATTCTGTTTGAAGATCGCGATCTGGCGTAAATTCGGGAAAGCTGCGCGGACGCTTCGGGTGAGGCGAAGCGGGCCCGGATTCCAGACTGTTCCGCACAATCCGCCACCGGCCGTCTGAAAACGCGTGTGGGTGGAAGGTGAGTGTTGTTCTGCGTCGGACGCGGCGGTAGGGTGGCATGCGGAACGTTTTCTGAAACCCTGCTGCTCACAGAAAGCCCGATCGGTGTCTGAGGCGAACCTGTTCCGGCGCATGGTGGCGACGCGTCAGTTCCGGCGCCTGCCGCTGCTGCCGGCGCTGCTGAGCGCACTGGCTGCGTCTGTCTGTCTGATCGGCCTGCTGCTGTGTGCCGGAGCGGCCGCCGGACTGGTCGTGACCACGACGCTTTCCGGTCCGGGGGCCGATCTTCTGCCGCTGCTGCAGGACAATCAGTTTCCCGACCGGTTCGTCCGCCGTCTGCTGGTCCGGTTCCCGGTGTTCGACGGGACCTTTCGCGGCATGGTCGCTCTGGGACTGACGGCCCTGGCTCTGGTTTTTCTGCGCTGGATGCTGGAATCGGTCGTGGCGGCCCGGGCCGCCGCCTTCGTGGCCGACCGGGTGCGGCGCCTGCGCCGACACATTCATCGTCAGTCCCTGCGGCTCAGCGCCGGAGATCTGAGCGGCGAGAAGATCGAAACAACCCGGCGGCTGTTTCAGGATTCGGTCGGTCTGATGGAATCTTCTGCGCGGCAGTGGATCTTCCTGACGATGACATCCGGATCCGATCTGGCCGCTCTGGCCGTGACCTGCTGCGTGGTGCATGTGCACGTGGGACTGGAATGCCTCATTCCCGTTGTGGCCGGCTGGTTTCTGCTGCGGCTGGAGCGAAAGCGGATGGCCGCGGCGGCCGACCTGCTGACCGAGCAGGTGGAACGCGATCTGGTTCAGCTCACCCAGTCCCTGGAAAAATCGCGGATCGTGACCGGGTACGGGATGGAAACGGTCGAACAGAAACATTTTGCGGACCGGCTGGAACGGTTCGATCGGAAACGGCAGGCAGTGGATCGGCAGTTGCGACGAGGAATCTGGGTCACGCGGCTGATTGATGTGTTTGCCGTCGGAGCCCCCGTGTGGATTCTTCTCCGCCATCTGCTCAACAGCAGCGATCTTCAGCTTCCGGGAGCGACGATCATCGGTCTGGGAGCTGTGCTGGTCTTTCAGAAACTGCGCGCTCTGGAAGAGGCCGATGAGCTGGAAGTGGCCGGAACGGTGGCCGGCGAAGAAGTCGACGAATACATTCGCGAAGTGCCGCCGGTCAGTCAGGTCGTCCGGGCCCGGTTTCTGGAACCCATGTCCCGCAGCCTTCAGTTCGATCAGGTGTGCATGGACACTCCCGATCACCCGGGCCTGCTCAGTCAGCTCGACCTGCGCATTCCGGCCGGTCAGCGCGTGTCTTTGATTTCCCTGGATCCCGAAGAAGCTCTGGGCCTGATCAGTCTGGTGCCGCGCCTGAACGATCCGACCAGCGGTCAGATTCTGATCGACGGTCGGGACATCAGCCGCGCCACGCTCGAATCCCTTCGTGCGGAAGTGATGATCGTTTCCGGAAGCAACAATCTGTTCAACGCCACCGTTCTGGAAAACATCATCTGCGGGCAGCCGGATATGACGCGCCAGCAGGCGATGGATGCCGGCAAAATCGCTCACACCGAAAAATTCGTGCGGCAGCTTCCGAAAGGATACGAAACCGTCATCGGCGAGTTCGGTGTTCAGCTCGATGCGGGCCAGGCATTTCGCCTGGCTCTGACGCGGGCCATCGCCCGCAATCCGGCTCTGCTGTTCATTGAAGAACCGACCGAAACCCTGGACGCAGAAACCAAAACTCTGCTGGATGACACCTACGACCGCATCTGCCAGAATCGTACGGTCGTGTTTCTTCCGTCGCGTCTGTCCACCGTCAAACGGTCTCAGCGGGTCATTCTGCTGAACGACGGATGCGTCGCGGCCGACGGCACGCATGAAGAACTCGTGCGGAAGTCGGAACTGTACCGGCACTGGGAATACATGAAGTTCAATGCCTTTCGGACGCACCGCTGACAGGCCGGCGGACCGGTCGGAGTTCTGAGTGGAACTGAGGAAGTTTGCAGAAACGATTCTGCTGTCGCCCGACGTGTCCGTCAAAGTGGCCCCGCCGGCCGCGCCGCTGCAGGATGAACAGCCCGGGACGCCGCGGCGCATCAGCGAACCGGCTCGACCGCCGCATCTGCGGTTTGCGGCCCGGCGGACGGCTCCGGCCATGCCGAAAGCGGCCGCTTTGCGCGATCCGCAGCGGCGGGCCGTGGCGCACCACATCATGGCCAATCACGAACTGCAGGCTCTGGAAGTGATGGCCATGGTGGTGCTGGCGTTTCCGGAAGCCCCCCGGGAATTCCGTCAGGGGCTGGGACGCATCATGCTGGACGAACAGCGTCACACCCGGCTGCATGTTCAGCGGGCGGCCGAACTGGGTCTGGCGTTCGGGGATCTTCCGGTCAATGGTTACATCTGGTCGCGGTCGGCGGACTGTTCCAGTGTGCTGGACTACATCTGCAGTCTGCCGCTGGTGTTCGAATGCGGCAATCTGGACCACACGGTTGAGTTCGAACAGTACTTTCGTGATGCCGGCGACCGGCGCAGTGCGGCCATCATGAGGGCCATTCATCGGGATGAAATCCGGCATGTCGAATTCGGCATCACCTGGCTGCGACGGCTCAAACCCGACGATGCCGACGAGTTCACCGTGTTCGCAGACCATCTGAAGTGGCCTTTGCGGCCGTCGCGGGCCCGCGGACGGGAGTTTCTGGCGGAACCGCGGCGCCAGGCCGGGCTGTCGGAAGACTTCATTCGCCGGCTGCGCACCTGGTCCGATGATCCGCCGCCGGCCGATGCCGGGTGACCGGACCGGTGAGGCGGTCACGATTCTCCGGCAGCACCGAATTCCGATACAGCGCCCGAAGCCGTGCATTTCCTGTCCAGGTGCGTGTAGCCGCCGTCCACGAAGAGAATCTGGCCGGTCGTGTGGCTGGAACGGTCCGATGCCAGGAAGACGACCGTGTCGGCCAGTTCTTCGATGGTCGTGAAGCGGTGTTCCAGAGGAATCAGCCGCTCGATGTCGGCGCGGGCCTGTTCCGGATCGTCCATTTCCGCCAGACAGCGTTCGTACAGGGGAGTCCAGGTTTCGGCGGGCAGCACAGTGTTGACGCGGATTCCCCAGGGAGCCAGATCGACGGCCCATTCACGGGTGAGACCGTTGATGGCGCCTTTGGCTGCCGCGTATCCCGATGTGCCGCCCTGGCCGGTGACGCAGACCTTGGACCCGATGTTCACAATGCAGCCGCGGGATGTTTTCAGGGCCTCCAGAGCATAATGCGCCATGGCGTAGTAATGGATGAGGTTGCGCTGCAGGGAAGTGAGGAAGGCGTCCGGTCCGGCATCCAGCCCAACCCCGTCGTTGACACCGGCATTGTTGATCAGGATGTCGATGCGGCCGAAACGGTCCAGTGCCTTTTCCACCGCATTCCGGCAGGCGTTCACGTCGGTCAGGTCGCCCTGGATGAACAGGCAGTCCTTTCCCTGAGCGGCGTATTCCTGTTCCAGAGCGAGGCCTTCGGCTTCGCTGCGATTCACATTGGCCACCCGGGCACCTTCGGCCAGAAGACATCGGACGATTCCCATGCCGATGCCTTTGGAACCGCCCGTGACAAGAGCCACTTTGTCGTCAAGTCTGAGATCCATCAGCAGTCGTTCCGCAGAGAGGCATTGTTTCTGATTGTTTCTGACAGCGACGACGTTTCCGCACCGCGTTCGGTGCGGAACAGTCGGACTCGGTCGAGTGTAACGGTCGCAGGCGTGGTTTTCATGGAGCCGGCTGTGCCGATTTTCGCTTTGTTCCGCATCGGCGGCAGCCGGCTTCGAATTCTGATCGGGCCGGGCATCTGCCTCACCGCCGGCGGACGATTCCTACAGACGGTACAGGCGGAATTCCGGAATGAACGGAGGATCCCGGGGGCCGGCTTCGTCGATAGGCAGGATGTGAGAAGACATCTCACATCGGAACAGGTCGAACACCGTTGCAGCAACTGCATCAACGGTTTCACGTCGCCGTCATCGTTCACCCCCCTCTGAACGGTGACGGCGATGATTTTGCGCCGGGCCGTTCGGTGTCCGGCGCCGTCCTTCGGCAACACGCTTTCGTACGAGGCTGTTCAGGACAGACATCTGATGGCTCGCCGCCGAAAACCGCCTGCCGCCGGTCGTCAGTCCGCTCGAAGCGGCTTTCAGGATCCGGCCGTGTGGCGCGACGGGTTCCTGGCTTATCTGGAAGCCGAATGCGGCATGTCCCACAACACGATTCTGGCGTACCGCCGCGACCTGCAGAAGTTTCTCGACTGGAATCGACAGCACCTGCGCCGGCCGGTCCATGAGATCGACGTGCCGGCAATGACCGCCTTTCTGGATCATCTGCAGCAGCAGGGACTGGCTCCGGGAACCATCGGTCGGAATCTGGTGACAGTCCGAATGTTCTTTCGGTATCTCATGCTGGAAGGAGTCGTGGCCGAAAGTGCGGTCGACCTGATCGCTTCTCCCCGTCTGTGGAAACGCCTGCCCAGGGTGCTCAGCCCGGACACGGTCAATCAGCTTCTGCAGGCGCCGCAGCCGTCGATCGATCGGTACGCCCGCCGCGACCGGGCTCTGCTGGCCGTCATGTATGCCACCGGATGCCGGGTGTCGGAAGTGACCGGGCTGAGACTGTCCGATGTGAACCTGGAAGAACACTACGCCCGGTGCACCGGCAAAGGGAACAAACAGCGGCTGGTTTCACTGAACCCCGTGGCTGTGGACGCCATTCGGCGGTACCTGACACACGAACGCCCCGCCCTGGTGGCTCATTCCGCCCCGGATGAAGACCGGCTGTTCGTGTCCCGCAGCGGCAGGCCCCTTCAGCGGGAAGCCGTATGGGAGCTGATTCGCCGGTATGCTCAACGAGTCGGCTGCGGGAACGACGTGAGTCCCCATACGCTGCGCCACAGCTTCGCCACGCATCTGCTGGCCGGCGGAGCCGACATTCGGGCTCTGCAGGAAATGCTGGGACACGCCAGCATCCGGACGACTCAGATCTACACGCACGTCGACCATTCCCGGCTCAAGTCCGTCCACGAAAAATGCCATCCCCGCGGGTAGGCGGTCCGGAAAGGCGGGCGGCCGGAACCAGCGCGTGCGGACGGACTGTTCGCTGTGTCATGCGCTGTCCGCCGGTCCGGTGTTCCAGGCGGTGATGAGCAGGGAGATCCAGCCGATCAGCAGCGCGGTGCCACCCAGCGGAGCGACCAGACCCCAGCGGATGTTCCCGAAATGCGGGCCGCCGATGACCAGAACATACAGCGAACCACAGAACAGCACGATGCCTGCCGAAAACATCCAGGCGGCCGTGCTGAGGGCGCGGGACGACGTGCGCTGTTTCCACAGTCCGACCGCCAGCAGGGCCAGCGCATGCCACATGTGGTACCGCACGGCTGTCTGGAAATCGAGATAGGATTTGTACGCGGCCGGCAGTTCCCAGGATGCCACGGTTTTCGGATCCACGTCGGCGTACCGCCGTTCCAGATAGCCGGAATCCGAAAGACCGTGGGCGCCGAATGCCCCCATGAACACGGCCAGAAATCCGAACAGTGCGGCCAGTCGAAGACAGGTGCGAGCCGACATGGTGTGTTTGTCCCTGTTGAATGCCGTTCGTTGAATGCCGTCCGTTCCGATCAGCGGCCGACCAGGATTCCCAGGTATTCCTTCAGCAGACGGGACGATGTCCACAGGGCCCCGTCCTGAGGAATGCAGTCGAGAACCATGCGGGCCGTGGTTCGCGGGCCGGGAGGCGTGGAAATGAAGTCTGCCGGCAGAGGAACAGGATGAAATCCGTTCCGTTCCGCCAGACGCATGGCGCGCCGAAGATGCCAGGCCGAAGTGATCAGACCGATTCGTTCAGAGGATCCGGAATACCGCTGTCCGAGAATCTGCATTTCTTCGGATGTGTTGCGGCCGTCCAGAATCTGAATGGCGGATTTCGGCACGCCCAGCGAAACCAGCAGTTGTCCGGACTGTTCACCCGGATGAGAGGCCCCGGGGGCCAGTTGATCGATCCGGCGGCCGGTGCAGACGATCCGCTGCACCAGGCCGGCATGATACAGTTGCGCAGCCAGGACGACCCGGTCTCCCGACGTGTGGGCCTGCACACGTCCGCTGACGCCCTGAATGGTGCCGCCGCCGAGTACCACGACTGTCGCCATCGGTTCGATCTTCAGCGGATCGATGTTCATGTAGTCGCGTTCAAGCTGAGTGGCGAGAGATTCCACGAACATGGAGTTGCCCAGAACCGTCAGAGCCAGCCATGGCAGTGCGGTGGCCACCATCATGTCGGTTCGACTCAGCCGCCGGGCCGCCAGTACGGCCGTCAGCAGCAGCAGCCACAGCAGCCCGGCCGGCATCAGCAGAGCCGTGGCGATTTTTTCCGCCACGATGCGGTCCAGAGCCCACCAGGTTCCGGCCAGAAACGCGGCTGTTCCCAGGACAACGCGCAGCAGCAGATCCGGCAGCCGCACGGATGCGGCCGAAACGGGGACAGGCGGCCGGGAACGAGAACGGGAAGTCATCCCACATACTGTAGCGGAATCTGTGCGGAATGTGGCGTCTGTGGTGTTCACCCGGTTCGCGACAGTCGGGCGAAATGTGACCGGCCGCGGTCGGTGACCGGCCCAAACGGCCGATTCTGCCGAAAAAGAATCCATCCTGTGCCCAAGACGGGGCGTTGTCGCGGAGAAGGCCGGAATCGGACCGGTCACTGATCTTGGGACCGTCTGAGTTCCTGCATTATGGTGCAGCTCCCTGGCTGCCGGATCCTTCTTCCGGAAAGCGGCGCTCGTTCGGCGGGCAGGGAACCTGCCGAACGTTCTGTTCCCTTCACGATCAGGCGACAACAACCATGACACGGCAAATGATGTTTCTGCTGCTGTCGTCCGTTCTGCTGGCAGGCTGTGCCCGTCTGGGAAATCTGTCCGCTCTGAACAGCCTGTCGGACATTCCGGCAATGACGGAACCCGATCTGGACGAAGAATGATTCGACAACGATTTTCCGGAGATCTCTGCTGATGCGGTGTGCCGTGGTTCTGCTGGTGACGGTGTTCCTGACCGGCTGTCGGTATGAACGATCGTTTCTGCAGATGAACAGTGACAGCGGAGTGCCCTTTCTGGGACTGCAGCTCTCCGTGGATGCCCGGGACGCCCGCATGCTTCCGGCATCAGAATATGCGGCGCAGGTTCCGGGTTCCCGCATGCCGGAAGAAACCGGCGGGACGATTCGGGCACAGTCATCGCGCCGGGTGTCTTTGCCGGCATCGTATCCGGCCCGGTCGTCCGCAGAAGAATCCGCCGGGCCGCCGGCGGATGCGGACCGGGACTCTGTTGCCGACATCACCCGGCGTCTGGCCGCATTCTGACGCGAAGAGCTTTCTCCGGGGCATGCGGCGGATCACCGGCCGCTTCAGGTGGGCCGATGACCGGCGGTGTGTTCAGCTGTGCATCCGCGGCAGGGGACCGCCCTGGGCAATGATGTCGGCTTCGCAGGCGGCCAGCTCATCCAGCCGCTGCCGCACCTCGCCGTCGGACGCGAAGGATCGGGCCAGGTTCACATACGTCGTGTGATGTCTCGCTTCCGATTCGCACAGATCGCCGTAAAACCGGCTCAGTTCCTCGTCCTGCAGGTGGTCTTTCAGCAGAAGGAAACGTTCGCAGCTTCGTGCTTCGATGAGGCCGGCGATGAGCAGTCGGTCGACCGCGCGCTGAGGTTCCTGGCGGCGGACAAGGGACTTCATTTTGCGCCCATAGGGACCGGGCTTCAGTTTGTGGAACCGAATGGAACGACGGTCCAGCAGGTCGAGAACCTGATGGAAATGTTCCAGTTCTTCCTGGACGATGGCCGTCATTTCGCAGCAGAGACGGCGGTGTTCGACATAGTCGAACATGATGTCCATCGCCGCCGCGGCAGCCTTTTGTTCGCAGTGAGCGTGGTCGATGAGGATATCGCTGAGGCTGCTGTCCACCTGGTCCAGCCAGCGCGGTGACGTTTCCGAATGCAGATGCAGCATGGACAGGATCGCCGATCACGAAAACAACGGGCGGACGAACGGTTT
>WFTL01000152.1 GCA_015485495.1 Planctomycetaceae bacterium | reverse complement strand
TACACCGTGAATGAAATGCATGTTCCGGCCGGGCGGCCGGTGCTGTTCAGTCTCCGCAGCGGAGATCTGCAGCATTCGTTCTTCGCCCCGCAGCTTCGGATCAAGCAGGATGCGGTTCCGGACCGCCTGATACCCGTGTGGGTGGAGATTCCCGCGCCCGGCGAATACGAACTGTTGTGTGCGGAACTGTGTGGATGGGGGCATTACAAGATGCGGGCCATCATTCACGCAGATCCTCAGTATGCGTTCGATGAATACCTTGTCCGTCTGCAGGAAGAGCAGAACTTCGACGGAGTGGTTCCTGAAGCGGACGAAGATGACGAATAACAGGGCGGGCGAGGAACGCCCGTGTGGGAAACGCGAACTGTCGCGGCAGGCTGCCGCGTGGTTGGCTCAGGCGATCAGTTCGGCAGGCCTGACGGGCTTGGCCGGCAGCTGCATCGCCGTTGTTTCAGACTGAACAGCCGAATCCTTACTCAGGAAGGGCCCTGCCATGGCAACGGCCAGCCCCGCAATTGCACTGCATGATGATCACGCTCACGGTCATCATGAACAGAGTTTCCTCAGGACCTATGTGTTTTCGACGGATCACAAGATCATCGGAATCCAGTTTCTGTTCACGACGATGTTCATGCTGCTTGTGGGAGGAGCCTTGGCGCTGGCCGTCCGCTGGCAGCTGGCCTATCCGTGGACGAAGATGCCGATCATCGGAGACCTGTTCGGGCTGATCAGCGGTCACGGAAGGTCGATTTTCGCCGGAGAGGGCGGGCAGATTTCTCCTGAGTTCTACACGATGCTGTTCACCATGCATGCATCGGTGATGATCTTTCTGGTCATCATCCCGGTGCTGGCCGGAGCCTTCGGGAACTTCCTGATTCCGCTGCAGATCGGCGCGGACGACATGGCGTTCCCCGTGCTCAACATGCTCAGCTACTGGTTCATGTGGCCGGCCATCATGTGTTTCGGCATCAGCTTCTTTGCCGGAGGTGTCACGGCGGGGCCGGCGGCCGGCTGGACATCCTACCCGCTGCTGGCCGATCTGGCCGCGGCGGCCCCGGGATCCGGACCGGCTCAGACGTGGTGGCTGATGGGACTGACCCTTGTGGGGGTGTCATCGATGATGGGATCGGTCAATTACATGACGACCATCATCAATATGCGGGCCCCCGGCATGACCATGTTTCGCATGCCGCTGACGATCTGGGCGATGTTCATCACGGCCATTCTGCAGGCGTTTGCGCTGCCCGTGCTCACCGCAGCCGGGTTCATGCAGGTGGCGGACCGTCTTCTGGGAACCGTATTTTTCATTCCCTCGGAAGTGATCGTCAACAATTCGGAACCGACAGTTGGCGGCGGGCAGCCTTTGCTGTGGCAGCACCTGTTCTGGTTCTATTCGCATCCGGCCGTCTACATCATGCTGCTGCCGGCGATGGGGATGGTGTCCGACATGATGTCCTGCATGTGCCGCAAGCCGATTTTCGGCTACAAGCCGATGGTGTATTCGATGGCGGCCATTGCCGGTCTGGGATTCATCGTGTGGGGCCACCACATGTTCACCAGCGGCATGAATCCGGCTCTGGGCATGAGCTTCATGACGTCGACAATGATGATTGCTCTGCCATCGGCGATCAAGACGTTCAACTGGCTGGGGACCATCTGGGGCGGCCGTGTCCGCTTCAACGCCGTGATGCTCAACTGCGCGGCTTTCGTGTCTCTGTTCGTCGTCGGCGGCCTGAGCGGAATTTTCATGGCAGCCGTACCTGTGGACGTGTATTTCCACGATACGTACTTCATCGTGGCCCATTTCCACTACGTGCTGTTCGGAGCGACTCTGTTTGGGGTCTTTGCCGGCATCCAGTTCTGGTTTCCGAAGATGTTCGGCCGCATGATGAACGATTCGGTCGCCAAACTGCACTTCGTGCTGACGTTCATCGGTATGAACGGGACCTTCTTCCCGATGCACCTGCTGGGGATCGCCGGAATGCCGCGGCGTTACGCAGACCCGTACATCCATCCCTGGATGGAACATCTGCAGCCCATCAATCAGTTCATGACCTGGAGTGCCATCCTGATGGGGGTTGCTCAGTTCCTTCTGATCGGAAACTTCGTCTACAGCATTTTCCGAGGTGAGAAGGCGGGACGAAACCCCTGGGGGGCCAACGGTCTGGAATGGTCCGCTCCCTCGCCTCCGGGGCACGGAAACTTCGATGTCCCGCCGGTCTGTTACCGCGGACCATATGAATATTCGTCGCCGGAAGCGGAATCGCTCGGGCAGGACTTCATCCTGCAGACGGAACCGCCGCCGCAGAAAAATGCCGGTGAATCCACCGGAGAAGATCACTGACTGTTTTTTCGGGTGTCCGCGACATCCGGCTGTTTTGCCGCATCGCCGACTTCATTCCTGCCAGTACCTGTTTTCCGATGTCCGCTTCTTCATCACAGACGACTCCGATCGTCCACCGATTCGCGGTGGCAACGTGTGTGGTGGCGCTGCTTCCCATCGCCATCGGGTCTCTGGTGACCACGCTGCGGGCCGGGATGGCATTCGCGGACTGGCCGACATCGAACGGTCAGAACATGCTTCTGTACCCCTGGCTGAATGATCTGCGGCATACGGATCGGTTTACGGAGCATGGGCATCGTCTTGCAGGAATGGTGATCGGCCTGACCAGCATTCTGCTGACGGTCGTGACGTTCGTGTGGGAAAAACAGAAATGGGTGCGGTGGTACAGCGTGGGCATTCTGGCCGCCGTCATTGCTCAGGGACTGCTTGGTGGTGCCCGCGTCCTGATGGATGCGAATGTGCTGGCTCTGATTCACAGCATCACCGGTGCTCTGTTCTTCTCGCTGTGCGTCGTTTTTGCTGTGCTGACGGGACCGGGCTGGCAGCAGAACAGTCGGCGCCGCAGCCGACTGTCTCCCTGGGCCGCCGTGGGGGTGATGCTGTTTCCGGTTCTGGTGGTCGTGCAGTATCTGCTGGGAGGACTGTTTCGTCATCTGGGGCTGATGATGTTCGAGCACCTGGCAGGAGCTGTCGTTGTGGCGGTGACCGGCGGAGCGTGCGCGGCCCTGCTGATGGCATCGGCCGAACCTGCTGAGGTCCGTTCCGGCCGCCGGATTCTGGCCGCTCTGCTGCTGCAGCTCGGTCTGGGAATTGGAGCCTGGGTGACCAAACTGAATGTTCCGGCTCTGGGCTGGGTGGTGGCCACAGGAGCACCGACAGCCGTCATTCTTCGCAGTGCTCACACCATCGGTGGTATGCTGCTGCTGACGGCATCGGTGCTGGCGGCTGTTCAGACGGCCCGGACCTTTTCGTGGCTCCGGATTCCTGATCTGCTGCCGGAGGAATCCGGAAGATCGCAGGAGGGACTGGCATGAGTTCCGGAGCACCTTCTGCAGCGCACGCCGTGCCGTCCGGTCCGGCCCGAACGGTTTCGGGCAGCGGGCTGCGCCGACTGGCCGACTATGCGGAGATGTGCCGTCCGCGCATCGCAGTGATGACGGCGGCGGCCGTGTCGGCCGGTTACATTCTGGCCTCTCCGATCATTCTCGACTGGGCCGCTCTGATTCCGGCTCTGGCGGGCATTCTTCTTTTGGCGGCCGCTTCCGGAGTGTTCAATCAGGTTCTGGAGATCCGTTCCGATGCTCTGATGTCACGCACGGCCGATCGGCCTCTGGTGACCGGGCGCGTGCTGCCGTGGGAGGCGGTGCTGCTGGGTCTGGGTCTGGCCGGCAGTGGTGCAGTTCTTCTCTGGGGATTCAGCACGCCGGCGGCCGCCATTACCACCGTCCTGACGTTTTTCTGCTACGTCCTGATTTATACACCTCTGAAATCGCGCAGTCCGCTGTGTACCACGGTGGGCGCTTTTCCGGGGGCGATGCCTCCCGTTCTGGGATGGCTGGCTGCCGGCGGCCGTTTCGACATGGGGGCTGTGGCGCTTTTTGCTCTGCTGTTCGTCTGGCAGTTTCCGCACTTTCTGGCGATCGGCTGGATGTATCGGAATGAGTACCACCGTGCGGGTCTGAAAATGCTGCCGTCGTTTGCTGATGGCGGACGCCGGACGGCGCTGGTGGCTCTGGTCTATGCAGTGGCCTTCGTTCCGGTCAGTCTGCTGCCGACGCACATTGGGATGACCGGTCCGCTGTCGCTGTCTGCCGGAGCGGTCCTGTCGAGTGCCTATCTCGTGGCCACTTTGAGTTTTGTTCTGAAACGGACCACGGCGCGTGCCCGCGGTCTGCTGCGGGTGTCTCTGGTCGTTCTGCCGATGCTGCTGATGATCATGGTGGCCGAATTCCTGTATCTCACGGTTCCCGGATGATCCGGGCCACGCAGGCCGCGCAGCCTGCCACGCATTCACACGTTTTCAACTGGTGACAATCTGTCATGACGTCGCATTCCGTCCATTCTGCTCCGACCATGAAAATGGGCATCCCGGTTCCCAACGCGAAACTGGGCATGTGGCTGTTTCTGGGTACGGAAATCATGTTCTTTACGGCGTTTATCGGTTCATACATCGTCGTGCGTGTGGGTGCCGGCAGTCTCTGGCCGGGACCGGAAGACACGCATATCAACGTGTTCTGGGGAGGCCTGAATACGTTCGTCCTGATCGTATCCAGCTTTTTCGTGGTGCTGGCTCATGCCGCCATGGGCGACCGGCGGTATGCCGACGCCCGGAAGTGGCTGTGGCTGACGATGCTGCTGGCAGTCGTTTTTCTGGGAATCAAGGGCATCGAATACACCGGCAAGTTTTCGCACGACATTCTTCCGGGCCACATTCCGGAAACTCCCACGCAGGCCATCGCCAAGCTCGATCGGGAACTGGAAGCCGTTGTCCGGGAGCGGCTGGCCGTCTACACGGACAACGATGTGGTTTCGGTCGATCGTCCGTCGGACCTGGCCTCTCTGGTTCCTCAGCTGCAGGCGTTTCAGCAGGGTGGCAGCCCGGCAGACAGTGACATGGATGAGGAAACGGCTGCAGAGTACCGTGCTCAGGTGGAAGGCGATCTGCGTCTGTATGAAAGATGGAAGAATCTTCATGAACACCGCGTTGCCAATGCATCACTGACGGCTCTGCCGGTGGCGGAAATCAGTGCCTATCGTTCGGCGCGAAATGCGCTGGTCGAGGGGGATCGCATCCCGGAACTGAAACTCGGTGAAGTCCATGAGTACCTGGAAGACATGAAGGCTGATGAATCCTTCGGCGCTGCTGTGGCAGACGGGGTTCATGATCCGCATCCGGTTCTGTACGGCAACCTGTTTGCGTCCTGCTATTTTCTGATGACAGGATTCCATGCCATCCACGTGATTGTCGGTATGATTCTGTTCGGTCTGGCACTGTCTCAGGGCCCTCTGCTCAACGAACGATGGGTGGACTGGGTGGAAAACAGCGGACTGTACTGGCACTTCGTGGACCTTGTGTGGATCTTCCTGTTTCCTTTGCTGTACATTGCCGCGTGAAGCGGTTCTGACGGGCTGCACGCTGTCGGTTCCGGTGTTTCCTGTTCACAGGTCTGATACTTCGGACAGTCAATCACATGTCTCACAACGACACACACCACGTCAACTACCTGATCGTCTTTCTGGCTCTGTGCCTGTTCACGGCGCTGTCCGTGGTGTTCGACCTGCTGTCTTTCGACAATCATGCCGTGACGGTGGTGCTGGTGATGGCTGTGGCTGTGGCCAAGGCGCTGTGCGTGATGATGTTTTTCATGCATCTGAAATTCGAAGGAAACTGGAAGTTCATCCTGCTGGTGCCCACGACGATTCTGGCCATCGGCCTGCCTCTGGCTCTGATGCCGGATATCGGCATGTCGTACTACACTCCCATGACGCCTCAGATGACCGCGTGGGAAAAAGAAATGGCTGCCTGGCGGGCTGAAAGCGGACATGGCAGCGGGCACGGGGATTCCGGCGGCAGTCACGCAGCGGGCGGCGAACAGCACGGCTCAGGCGGTTCCCATTGATTCCGGGACGCACCTGCTGCCGGGGGCTTCCCGTGAACGGCCCTGCCGAAGGGAGGTGGGACCGCTGTCCGTTCCGTTGTGCACTGCACGAACGGCCCGGTGCTCCTCGGGGGGGAATCGTGTGAGGCATCCATGATGGTCGCTGCCGTTGATGTTTCATCGGTCACATATCGCTACGGTGAAACGCCGGCCCTGTCCGGCGTTTCCTTCAGCGTGGCGTCCGGATCTCTGACAGGCCTGCTGGGGCCGAACGGATCGGGCAAGACGACACTGTTTCGGCTGCTGGCCACACTGCTGCCTGTTCAGTCGGGCACAATCTCCATTCTGGGATGCGATGTGCGCGATCGTGCCGTGCGGGTGCGAGAACAGCTGGGAGTGACGTTCCAGTCTCCGGCCCTGGACGTCCGCCTGACCGTGGAAGAAAATCTCCGCTGTCACGGGCAGTTGTACGGCATGGCCCGCCGTGAACTGACCAGTCGCATCGATTCGGAACTGTCGCGTCTGGACCTTTCCGACCGCCGTCAGGACCTGGTGGAAACGCTGTCGGGAGGTCTGAAGCGACGGGTGGAACTGGCCAAGGGGCTCCTGCACAGGCCACGTGTTCTGCTGCTGGATGAACCGAGCAGTGGTCTGGACGTGGCGGCCCGCCGTCGATTCTGGGATGTGATCGATGACATTCGCCGGAAGGACGGCACGACCGTCCTGGTCTCGACTCATCTGATGGACGAAGCAGAACGCTGTGATGAACTGTTTCTTCTGCACCAGGGCCGCATCGTCCGATCGGGATCTCCCGAAGAACTTCGCGGAACAGTTGCCGGCGAACGGCTGACGGTGCGGACCGCGGACACCCGTCGTGTCTGCCAGGAGTTCGAGTCGCTGTTTGGCGGAACGCCTGCTGTGCGCGGAGACCTTGTGAGTGTCCGCACCACAGATGCTGCCCGGCATCTTCCCGACCTGCTGAAGAAACTGGGATCGGTCGTGTTGTCTGTTGAACTGGCCCGGCCCTCACTGGACGATGTGTTTTTCGACGCAACCGGCTGGAACCTTTCCGATCCTGCCGACCCGGCTGCCGATGCGTGAAATCGGTGGCGAAACCAGCCGGCTGCCGTCCGGCGGGGACTGTCTTCGTCGAAGCCGGCAAGCACGACTGTTCTGCCGGCCTCTGGGAGAGAACTGGCTGTGCGAAAACCTGCTGACCGAGTGATTTTTCTGATTGCCGTCCTGATTACGATCCCCGCATTCGGAACAGACCGCACGTTGTCGGGAATACGTGTTGTTCCGTTTATCCAGCAGGTTCACCGTTGCCTGACAGCTCAGGACGGTCTCCCGTCGGACCACATCCGGTCCGTGGCTGCAGTGGATGAGGTGGTCTGCATTCTGACGGATCGGGGCGCCGTCGAACTGCGGGATCAGGTGATCACACCGCTCACTCTGCGGTCAGGGCAGTCGACGGCGGTTTCGTCCGGTGCCCGCACTGCCGTGGTTCTTCATCGTGACGGAAGGCTGCTGACGGCACCTGCAGCGGCGGCTGCAGAAAAGGTACCGGCGGCCGCCGTCTGTCTGGCGGCTGACGGCAGGATTCTGTGGGCCGGTACGAAAACCGGACTTTTTCGGGGTGAACACGGGGTCTGGACGGCAGAGAACATCGATTCGTGCCAACCGACAGATCGGCCGGCTGTACGGGACGTGGCTGTGCTGAACGGAATGGTGGCTGCTGCGACGGACCGGGGGCTGTTTGAACGGCGAGACGGCTCCTGGAAGCATCTGTTTCCTCAGGATGGCCGGCGTCGCTGGGATCCCGCAGATGCCCGTGCTGTGGCTTTTGATCACCAGGGAAGACTGTGGTTTGCGGCCAGGCAGGGAGTCGGTGTCCGGGGAGCCGAAGGAAGCTGGACGCTGTGGAACGGCACAGACGGGCTCCCGTACAACGACTTCACCTGCATGGCTGTGGCTGCTGATGGTGCCGTCTGGTTCGGAACAACCAATGGCGCTGTGTGTTTTCGAAACGGAGTCTGGGAATATCGAGGCAGCCGCCGCTGGCTGCTGGACAATCACATTCTCGACATGGCTGCCACACCGGACGGACGGGTCTGGCTGGCAACACGCAGGGGGCTGTCGTGCATCGTACCGGAACGGATGACGCTTGCGGAAAAAGCGGCCTTCTATGAAAAGGAAATCGATCTTTACCATCGACGGACACCTTACGGTTACGTCGTCAACGCGCATCTGTCGGTTCCAGGAGATAAAAGCACTGCAACGCAGCCTCCGACTGACAACGATGGCCAGTACACCGGGCTGTATGCGGGTGCGGAAGCACTGGGGTTTGCAGCGACCGGAGACCCGGCACGGCGAGAGCGTGCGTGGCGCGGCCTGGAAGCTCTGGCTTTCCTCAGCGAGGTCACCCAGGGCGGAACCCATCCGGCACCACCGGGATTCATCGCCCGTGCCATTCTGTCAACGGACGAACCGGATCCGAATGAGCGCGACAACGCCGATCGGGATCGTCGTGTGCGCGAACAGAATGACCGCCTGTGGAAGATTCTCAGTCCGCGCTGGCCGGTCAGTGCCGACGGCAGGTGGTACTGGAAAGCGGATACCAGCTCCGATGAACTGGACGGTCATTATTTCGCCTATGCACTTGTTTATGATCACGTCGCCCGCACGCCTCGGGAAAAGGCAGTTGTCCGGAACGTCGTGCGGCGTGTGACGGATCACCTGATTGCGCACAACTATCGTCTTGTCGATCACGACGGCACGCCGACGCGATGGGCCCGGTTCGCGCCGGAGGACCTGAACGGCGATCCGGACTGGTGGGCCGAGCGGGGGCTGAATTCGCTGAGCATCCTGACGTACCTGACGATCGCTCACCACATCACAGGAGATCAGAAATATCGGGACCACTACGAGCGGCTGGCATTCGATCATCACTATGCAATGAATGGCATGGTGATGCCGAAACTTCAGGCCGGTCCAGGTTCCTTTGTTCAGTTTGATGACGAGATGGCTTTCATGAACTACTACCATCTCATTCGATACGAGACGGATCCGGTTCTGCTGCGAATGTACTACACATCCATTCGGCACTACTGGAACATCGAAAAATACGAACGGAATCCGTTTTTCAATTTCGTTTATGCGGCCTGCTGTGAAGGGAAAGTCCGAAAGGATCAGTGGGGGGAACTTGATCTGACTCCCGATCGTTTCTGGCTGCATCAGGGCGTGGACACGCTGGTTCGCTACCCGCTGGATCTGATTGACTGGAGAATGGACAATCGGCATCGTCTGGACATCATCCCGCTTCCGGATCATGTCCGTGAACCCGGACGCCATGTCGACAAGGGCGGGCAGCGCACCGGTTTCGTGCTGCCGATCGATGAACGACAGTCTCTGACGTGGAGCGACGACATGTGGTCGCTGGTCGACGGCGGCCGCGGGACCCGCCTTTGTGACGGATATCCGTTTCTGCTGGCCTATTACATGGGGCTGTACCACGGGTACATCACGGAATCGCAGTGAGGTGGTTTTCGTGGCCGGCGACGGACGCTGCAGGACCGGAGGAAAGTGGTCCGGGAACCGTTCAGACGGCCATGCCGTCCCGATCTGACACCGACAGCCGCATCACACGGCCTGTGTCGGAAACCGGTGCGGACGAGGTGTTCAGGTGAGGTGTCTGGGGAGGCCAGGCTGCGTGCTGTCGCCGTCCGACACATCTCCTATAATTCCCCACTTCGATTCTCGCCTCAGACAGCGAATGACACCGAACATTTCATGACCTCCACCGACATCACCGTTTGCGGAGCAAGAGAACACAATCTGCGCAATGTGAGTCTGTCTCTGCCCCGAAACCGGCTCATCGTGATGACGGGAGTGAGCGGGTCGGGCAAGAGCTCCCTGGCTTTCGACACTCTGTACGCGGAAGGTCAGAGACGTTATGTCGAAAGTCTGTCGACTTATGCCCGGCAGTTTCTCGGCCAGCTTCCGCGACCGGATGTGGATTCCATCAGCGGCCTGGCCCCGTCGATTTCCATTCAGCAGAAATCGACCAGCCGCAATCCCCGCAGCACCGTAGGGACAATCACGGAAATCTACGATTATTTGCGGGTTCTGTATGCCCGGGTCGGCCTGGGGTACTGCAGCGTGTCGGGACGGCCGATTCGTGCTCAGTCCGTCGACCAGATCATCGACAGCATCAGCAGTCTGCCGGACGGCACACGTTTCGCGATTCTGGCTCCGGTCATCCAGAATCAGAAAGGAGAGTTTCGTGATCTGTTCAGCAACCTGCAGAAACGCGGTTTTCTGCGCGCCCGGGTGGATGGCCGGTTCGTGTCACTCAGCGAAAACCTGCGTCTGAGACGTCATCATCGGCATTCGGTGGAGGTCGTGATCGATCGGCTGATCAGCGGTCCTGCGCACCGGGCCCGTCTGGCGGAAGCTGTCGAACAGGCGCTTGATCTGGGCGACGGCCGGCTCATCTGCACCACCTGGCCCGACGGCACCGCTTCAGCACGTCCTGGCGATTCCGAAAAGGACGACGGGCCGCTTTCTTCGGGAATCGATCGTCTGTACAGCACACGTTATTCCTGCCCGGAAAGCGGCCGCAGCTATGAACCTCCGACACCACAGCTGTTCAGTTTCAACAGCCCAGCCGGCATGTGTCCCGACTGCAATGGTCTGGGCGTTCGGCATGGTCTTCCGGACGATGTGGTGGTTGTCAGTGAAAAGAAATCGATTCAGAGCGGGGCGCTGCTGCTGCTTCCGTCGCTGCGGCGGCTGAACCGCTGGTCTCGACATATCCTGAAAGGAGCGGCCGCAGCCATCGAAAAAGACACCGGGCTGCCATCGGGCACGCTGCTGAAAACGAAGTGGAAGGATCTGCCGGAAGACGCGCAGCGCATGTGGCTGCACGGAACCGGCGACCGGCATATCACGTTCACTTACGGACATCGGGGCGGTTCCTGGAAACACGGCGGCCGCTGGGAAGGATGGATTCCCCGCCTGCTTGATGAGTACCGGACATCGCGGAATCCTCTGCGCCGCCGGCAGATCGAAAAACACCTGGAAATCGTCCGCTGCGGCAGCTGCGGCGGCACACGTCTGAATGAACAGGCGCGTCATGTGCGCATCCGGACGAACAGCCGCCGATTCGGCGGCCGCCATCGGCACGGGAAGGAACTGAGTCTTCCGGAGGTCTGTTCGCTGACGATTTCCGAAGCAGCCGAATTCTTTTCGTCTTTGAAACTCGATGACGTTCAGCAGTACATCGCGGAAGAAGCCCTGAAGGAAATCCGGGGCCGTCTGGGATTCCTTCTGCAGTGCGGTCTGCATTATCTGACGCTGGACCGTGCCGCACCGACGCTGTCCGGCGGTGAAATGCAGAGGATTCGCCTGGCCGGACAGATCGGCTGCGGTCTGGTGGGCGTTGTCTACATCCTGGATGAACCATCCATTGGGCTGCATCCGCGGGACAATCGGATGCTGCTGGACAGCCTGAAACGGCTGCGCGATCAGGGGAACACGGTCATCGTGGTGGAACACGATGAAGACACGATACGGGCGGCCGATCACATCGTGGATTTCGGGCCCGGACCTGGCAGCCGGGGCGGACAGGTCGTGTTCAGCGGTTCCTTGAGCCGCCTCCTGAAGGCCGACAGAAGCGTGACAGGGCAGTATCTGAGCGGAAAGCAGCGCATCGAAGTGCCGGATCATCGGCGCGGCGGATCCGGTGCAGCGATCACAGTCCGCGGGGCCCGCCACAACAATCTCAAAGAAATCGATGTCTCCTTTCCGCTGGGCCGATTCATCTGTGTCACGGGAGTCAGCGGAAGCGGCAAGAGTTCTCTGGTGAGCGACATTCTGTGGCCGGTGCTCAATCGCGACGTCAATCAGGGACGCGGGGAACCGGGGGACCATGACCAGGTGACGGGACTGGACCGGATCGACCGGGCGATCGATATCGATCAGTCGCCCATCGGACGGACTCCCCGCTCCAATCCGGCCACGTATGTCAAAGTGTTCGACGAAATCCGCCGTCTGTTTGCCGAACTGCCGGCATCGCGGATGCGGGGATATCGTCCGGGACGCTTCAGTTTCAACGTCGCCAGCGGCCGCTGTGAAGCGTGTGAAGGGCACGGTGCCACGCGTCTGGAAATGGATTTTCTGGCCGACATCTGGGTCCCCTGCGATGTGTGTCAGGGCCGTCGTTTCAGTCAGGAAACACTGGATGTCACGTTTCGGGATCACAGCATCGCCGATGTCCTGCGTCTGGAAGTGCGTGACGCTCTGGCCCTGTTCGAAAACGTGCCCAGGATTCACCGGCTGCTGAAGACTCTGTGCGACGTGGGTCTGGATTACATGCAGCTCGGACAGCCCTCCCCGACACTCAGCGGCGGAGAAGCCCAGCGGATCAAACTGGCCCGGGAACTGGGCAAACGATCCACCGGACGCACGCTGTACGTACTGGACGAACCGACCACCGGGCTGCATTTCGCCGATGTCCATCGGCTGCTGCAGGTGCTGCACGGATTTGTGGATGCCGGCAACACGGTGATCGTTGTGGAGCACAATCTGGATGTGATCAAAACGGCCGACTGGATCATCGATATGGGGCCGGAAGGCGGAGCGGGCGGCGGGACGATCGTGTGTGAGGGAACTCCGGAAGCCGTGGCTGCGTCGCGCAGGTCCCACACCGGTGCGGCTCTGCGACCGCTTCTGGGTCTGAAGCCCTGGCACCGCCGCACGTCGTCCGGCGAGCGAAACGGGACGCACCGTTCGGGGGACCCGTTCGTGTTTTCTGACCGGATCCGCATCACAGGAGCCGCTCAGCACAACCTGCAGAACATCGATCTGCAGCTGCCGCGGAACACGATGAGTGTGTTCTGCGGTCCCAGCGGCAGCGGCAAAACCTCCCTGGCCATGGACACGCTTTATGCCGAAGGCCAGCGGCGGTACGTGGAAAGCCTGTCGGCCTATGCCAGACAGTTTCTGGGGCGCATGCCGCGGCCGAAGGTGGACAGCATTCAGGGACTCAGTCCGGCTGTCGCCATCGAACAGAAGACGACCGGTTCCACGCCGCGTTCGACCGTGGGAACGGTGACGGAGATCCATGATTATCTGAGGGTTCTGTATGCGCGGCTGGGAACGGTCCACTGTCCGACATGCGGCCGACAGGCTCAGCAGCAGACAACGGATGAAATCGTTCAGTCTCTGCTGAAGTTTCCGCAGGGCACGCGTCTGCTGCTGCTGGCGCCGTACGAAGTGGATCGTCAGACATCGTATGAAACTGCCTTCCGCCGCCTGCAGTCCGATGGATTCGTTCGTGTCCGCATCGACGGAACCACACACTCGCTGGATGCGGTTCCGAAGCTCACCCACCAGCGGACGCATGATGTGGAAGTGGTCGTGGACAGAGTTGTTGTCGACGGCCGGGCACGCAGCCGGATCACGGATTCCGTCGAAGCAGCGCTCCACCTGGGCCAGGGAGTTCTTTCCGCTGCCGTTGCAGACAGCCGGACCGCAGAGTGCGACTGGGACACTCATCTGTACAGCCTGCACCTGTCGTGTTTCGAATGCGGATATTCGTATGATCGGCCCGGACCACAGCAGTTTTCATTCAACAGCCCTCTGGGCTGGTGTCCTTCATGCGAAGGACTGGGAACGGAATATGGTGCCAGTCAGGCACTGCTGGTCACGAGTCCGGAACGGAGTCTGCGTGAGGGGGCCATCGGAGCATGGCCGGATCCTGAACGCCAGGCGGTATTCGGCAGGCTGCTGGAAGCGGTGGCCAGGGCTTTCGGGGTGTCTCTGGATGAACCCTGGTACCGACTGACCGCCGACCAGCAGAGGCGAATTCTTTATGGCGATGACAACTGCTGGATCGATGTGCCGTCCGAAGGGGCTGCTCTGCGGATTCGCTATCGGGGTATTTATCCGGCGATGGAACAGGCGTCACGGCTGTCGTGGGACTATCGGAAGCGTCTGGCCGACATGGCCGGTGAAAAGGACTGCAGTGCGTGCGGCGGAACCCGGCTGAATGAAATCGCGGCAGCCGTGCAGCTGAATGGCGTCACCCTGCCTCAGCTGTCGCGAATGCCGCTGGAAGAAAGTCTGAAGTTTCTGCGACGACTGAAACTGACCGCCGCACAGAAACGCATTGCCGGAGATCTGCTGAAGGAAGCCGTTCATCGCCTGACGTTTCTGAACGAAGTTGGACTGAACTATCTGACGCTCGATCGTTCCATGCCGACTCTGTCCGGAGGAGAATCGCAGCGCATTCGCCTGGCCGGGCAGGTGGGACGTTCACTGACAGGTGTCCTTTACGTGCTGGACGAACCCACGATCGGACTGCATCCGCGCGACAACGGTCGTCTGTTGAATGCCCTGCGGCGTCTGCGGGACCTGGGAAACACCGTTCTGCTGGTGGAACACGACCGTGAAGTGCTGCAGGCAGCCGATCGACTTTACGATTTCGGTCCGGGAGCCGGCCGTCTGGGCGGAGTGGTCGTTGCAGAAGGAACGCCCCGCCAGCTCAGCCGCCAGACGAAAAAATCGCTGACCGGTCGCTACCTGGGCGGTCGGCAGGACATTCCGGTTCCCGAACAGCGGCGGATTCTGTCAGAGACAGGAGCAGACGTTTCGTCGGCGTCATCCGGAAAGAGCCGCCGGAAAAAGCGGCGCCGGAACGGGAGCAGTCCGGCCATTCCGAAGACAGACCGCCCTCTGCTGCAGCTTCTGGGAGCCGGTCAGCACAATCTGCGGAACGTCGACCTGATGATTCCTCTGGGAACGTTCACGTGCATCACCGGCGTCAGCGGCAGCGGCAAAAGTTCGCTCATCATCAACACGCTGGCGCCCGCCGTGGCCCGGCGTCTGGGCCTGGCGGCTGAAACTCCGGGGCCGTATCGGGAGCTTCTGGGAATGGAGCATCTGTCCCGCATCTGCGTGGTGGATCAGAACCCGATCGGCAGCACTCCGGCATCGAATCCTGCAACTTACACGGGCGTCTTCGATTCCATTCGGGAACTGTTCTGTCGCATGCCGGAAGCCCGTGTACGGGGGTATCGCCCGGGACGTTTCAGCTTCAATCGTGCGGGCGGTCGATGCGACGACTGCGAGGGAATGGGACAGAAGAAAATCGAAATGCATTTTCTTCCTGACGTGTGGGTGGAATGCAGCACGTGCCGGGGTCGGCGCTACAACAGCGAAACACTGACCGTGACGTTTCGAGGCTTTTCGATTGCCGACGTTCTGGACATGTCGGTCGACAGGGCACTGGACGTCTTCGCCGACGTGCCCCGCATTCGGGCTCCTCTGTCGATTCTGGCGGCAATCGGTCTGGGATATCTTCGGCTGGGACAGTCCGCGCCAACGCTCAGCGGCGGAGAAGCTCAGCGTCTTCGTCTGGCGGCCGAACTGTCGCGGCCGCGATCCGGGCACACGCTGTTTCTGCTGGACGAACCGACAACGGGTCTGCACTTCGACGACATTGTGCGGCTGCTGAGTGTTCTGAACAGCCTGGTGGAACAGGGGCATACGGTCGTGGTCATCGAACACAATCTCGATGTGATCAAGACGGCCGACTGGATTGTGGATCTGGGACCGGAAGCCGGCGCGGCCGGTGGGCAGATCGTCGCGGCCGGAACGCCTGAAGACGTGGCTGCCCAGGCCGTTTCTCTGAAAAAGAGTCGGTCCGGCCGGAGATCCTGGACAGGAGAACTGCTCGGCCCCGTGCTGAACACGTCGAAACGCGGCCGCATTGAAGTGTTCGATGTGCGGGAAACGGCCGAAGACCGAACGAATGGTCAGAAGGACGATCTGCTTCAGAAGGAGACCCGGCTGCCGTGGGAAGTGGATGGCAGAAAATGGCATCTGGAGCAGTGTGTCAGCGCCAATGGACGCCGCTGCCGCTGGGATGCCGAGGCACTGAAGTTCGTCACCGACCTGCTGGCCCAGGACAGCCGGCTGAAACCGGCCGTCTGGAATCACCGCAGTATTGTCGAAGTGAGGGCGACGGACTGTCTGGGGTGGCTGCTGCACGCCCGTACGGGACATGAGTGGCTGCTGACACTGTGTTTTCGGGTCCGTCGCGGCACGTTCGATGCGGCCACTCTGTCCGACCAGCTCTGTCTGACTCCCATCGATGATGTGGAAGACATGCATTACTACAGCACGGGCCCGCGGATTCGGGTACGCCGTGCCGCCGGCGGCTGGCAGGAAGTGTCCATCAAAGTGTGGAAGAAGGATGAAATCGACACGGCCGCGTTTCGGAAGTTTCTGCAGACGGCGGTGGAATCCTGGCTGAGTCGGGCGGAAAAGGCGCAGCAGCGCCCGGCTGACCTGATGCCCTGGAAACATCTGGGAAGAAAGTGGCATCTGATGAAAAAGGGTCTGCCTGCCCGGGGACGGGTGGGCTGGACGATGGAGACACTGGAGCGTCTGCTGCCGGAAGTGGAAGCTGCCTTTGCCGATGCGGAGGTCGACTACGGTCTGCGGACACGGATCCGATGGAAGTCTCGTGACGGATCACCGGCGGCCGAACTGCATACCAAACGCAAAGACGGTGTTCACCTGATTCTGTTTGTTCCGACCGGATCGGTCGCCGTCGGAGCGATTGCTGATCTGGGTGCCGACCGCACGATCAGACCGCATCGCAGCGATCTGGATGCCGTTCGCTTCCGGTTCACGGAAGCCGATCAGGTGTCGGATGCGTTTCGGCGGTGGCTGACGGATCAGCCGACTCCGCGTAATGCGAAGGAAGAATGAACATCAGAATCAGAGACAGTGCGGTCAGGATTCCGATGGTGCATGCCCAGTCGACGGCTGCCGAGGCGGCCGTCCACCGCCAGCCGTCGTAGCGGATCAGCGTGGTTCCGTTGAGCAGGCGGGACCAGTACAGCAGCAGGCAGGCTGTGATCGCAAAGACCAGGGGCGGCAGGGTCGTTCGTCTCAGCGAAGCAGAACAGGCTGCCAGCCCGGCCGTCACGAACAGAAACAGCGCCAGCAGCGGCCAGGTCATCTGCCAGCCGCAGAACACGCCCGCCAGAATGAGCACGCTGTTCAGGAGGCGTCCTTCGGGATGAGTGCGGCCGACGGTTCCGGAAGCCAGCCAGCCGGTCACACAGCCCGACAGCAGGCCAGCCAGAGCATCCATCGGACCGGACAGACCGACACCGAACATCAGCGGACGGCCTGGCAGCCAGTCCGTCTGCCAGCGGATTCCCCAGTACGAACGAAGCGGGTCCGGAAGCGGGTTCACCAGGTGCACGGGAAACAGTCCTGGCCATATCAGTGCCGTGACCAGAACCAGCAGGACACCGGTTTTCGTGAGAACGGCCGGAGGACGATGTCCGTCCAGGGCTGTCATGCACAGGGCCAGTACGAGCATCAGATAGAAACTGTGCAGCAGAAACCATCCGACCAGTTCCCAGCGTCCGAACCTCAGTACGGCATCCAGAGCGCTGATCCGGAACGGCAGTGGCCGGACCAGCGGCAGGCTGGCCGCGCCTGAGCTGGTTTCCTGCAGGAACAGGATGAGAAACATGAGGCCGGCGATGGTTTCGATGAGCGGATAGCGGGGAGAAATCGGTTCGCTGCAGTAGCGACAGCGTCCCCGCAGCAGAATCCATCCCAGAATCGGGATGTTGTCGCGGGCGGCCAGTTCCGTTCCGCAGGCCGGACAGCGGGACGGAGGATGGCTGAGAGCCAGTCCGGCCGGCAGGCGATAAATGACCACGTTCAGAAAACTGCCGACGCACGCCCCCAGCACGAAGATCCACACGCCCGCCATGACGGTGTTCAGAGACAGGCCGATGCGAATCAGGAGATCTTCCATGGACGGTGTGGAGACAGCACAGACGCTGCGCGTTCGCTGCGGAAGGCTGCGGAGAACGGCAGAACGCTGTGAACAGCGGAACGGATTGGGGCCGGCCCGCGGCATGTCCACAGCAGGAATTCCTGGCCGACCGGAGTCTCCCAGACGGTAACGTCCGCTCTCGCAAATTCCAGTGCGAAACGGCCTGGCCGGCGCAGCCGTCCGCGCGGGGGAACCGGCTGCCCGCATGAGTTCTTTCGGCGCGCCGTGGAACAGATCCCGGCTCCGGAACGGCTGCGGAAAGTTCATTCGTTATGTTCGGCATGAGCAGCCCGGCGCAGGTGGCGGGCCCGGATCAGCCGGACCAACCCGCAGGGCTGTCGTAATGATTGCGGCTGATCGTCAGACGTACGATGCACACACACGACGTTCAACTGCCTGTCAGAACAGGCTTTCGGTCAACTGACCGGCGGGTCCTCCCGATAGAACCAACACGCCGGTCATCAGACATCATCCGTTTCGGGTGATTCCGCCTGCAGCCGTTTTCACCGTTCGGGCTGCAGCGATCGACAGGGACGAATGCGGCGGGCCCCGGAGGGCGAACAGTTTTCTTTCCTTTCCTTCCTGCCTTCGTCCGAATCCATCAAATCCATGTCACCAGAAGAACTCCTGCAGCAGCTGGACGCCCTTGCATCGCGACGCCGGAACAAAGACCGACGCCCGGAGTGGCTCAGGCATCTGGTTCAGCAGGTTGCCGATCTGTTCGAACCGCTGTGCGATGTGGCCCGCGTCGGATACGACTGTCGGCTGGACGAACAGGGGTGGCTGGTTCGGATGTATCTGGGAACATCGGAAATCATCGGAGGTCCCCGGGACGGACAGATCGAACATGCCAGCTTTCGTCTGGATATCACCCGCCTGATCCCCCTGTTCGATGCTGTCGACCGGCTGGAATGGTATTCCATCAGCAATGCCGATCCGGACAGCGGTGATCCCGGCACGCGATGTCTCCTGACCCTGACAGGCCGGACTCCGACGGAAGATCGCGTTCAACTGGAACTTCTCGCGGAACCGCCCCGCTATGCGCCTTCCGGTCTGCATATCACGGCTTCGGGAGCCGTCATTCCATGACACCGGCGTGCTGAAACAGAAAAGCGGGTGATGCCGGACGTGCCGGCCACACGCAGAAACCGGGCAGGGCAACGGCACTTCGGTCGGAATAATCGGGTGATGACCGAAGTGCCGTTCTCTCCTTTTTGAAACAGACCGCGGTCCGGTTGTACCGACTGGGACGGCTGGCAGCTCGGCAATTCGCCGGCTCAGACGTTCCCTGCCGGAAACACGCGATGTTTTCCTGGCCTACAGTTGGACTGCGTGGGTGTTCGGGCCGGGCGCAGACCACACCGCGCTGGCATATCCGATGACACCGCCCGGCGATCTGTCTGCCGAAACGGTGCCCCGAACGTATGCTGAAAGTCTTCCCGTGAATTCGGCTCTCCAGACCTCCCGACCAGACAGTGCGGCCGCAGATCTGATCGCCGCGGTTCCAACCGACACTTCGGCCGTCGCCGCCAGTCTGCTGACGCTGTCGGACCGGATCGGCCGCGATGCGGCAGTTCGGCAGCAGGAAGGTTCTGTGATTCCTCACAGCGCCATGCTGCTGCTGTTGCGCATCATGAAGCTGCGGGATCCGGCCCTCATCCGTCATGGCGAACGCATGGCCACGATTGCCACCGGTCTGGCCCGGTGCCTGGGATGGGACGATTCGGAGCAGCGTGTTCTGGAAGTGGCCGCCGTGCTGCACGATCTGGGAAAAATCGGTGTTCCGGAACACATGCTTCGCAAACCGGGCCGTCTGAGCTGTGAAGAAAGCGATGTCATTTCACAGCACCATCAGGCCGCCGTCTGTCTGCTTCAGGCACTGCACGCGCAGGGAGAACTGATTGCCATTCTGACAGCGCTGTACCAGAACTACGACGCGGCCGGAGTGGAACGCGATGCGGTCTCCGATCTCCGGCAGATCCCTCTGGGATCCCGGATTCTGGCCGTCGCAGACGCGTATGATTCTCTCAGCAGTCCGAAGCCCTGGCGTCGCGGTATGCCCCACCGGGAAGTGATGCAGATTCTGCGGGACCAGGAAGGCACCCGCTACGACGGCACCATCATCAGTACTCTGGCCCGCTGGCACGAATCCGAAGGACACCGCCTGCTTCCTCAGACCGACCCGTTCACGAAAGACCGGCCGTCCGCGGTTTCCGAGGAGGCTCGGAACGAAGTCATCGTCGTCACCCAGATTCTGCAGATGCTGTATGAGTTTCAGACACTCTACGACGGCTATTTTCTGCTCAGCGAATCCGGACAGTACCGCATCTGGTCGGACGGCATGCCGGGCCTGTCGGGACGTTCTGTCCCTCAGATGCTGGGTCGGTCGTGGCGATCAGCCGATGTGCGACTGTCTCCCGTGACACAGACGGGCCGCCGCAGCATGAACACACCGCAGGAAGAAATCGTTCCTCAGGTCCTGCGCAGCGGCCGGGCGCAGTTCTGCAGTCGCGTCTGCACCGTTCATGACACTCAGCAGCTCAGTGTGGATGTGTACACCCTGCCGCTCGGTCCGCAATCCGAAAAACCGGTCGGTGTTGTGCAGCTGTTCCGCAGCCGGAGCGGGGTGCGGCGGCGGACACGCGAGTATGCCGAACTGCGTCTGGCAGCCACGCGGGATCCGCTGACAGGAGTTGCCAACCGGGGACAGCTGGAGACGCAGCTGCGGCACATGATCGACGATTTCCACAATCACGAAGCATCGCGGCCTTTGAGTGTCGTGTTTCTGGACGTGGATCATTTCAAGAGCGTCAACGACACCTTCGGTCACAAAGCGGGCGATCAGGTTCTCGTGGATCTGACGCAGCTTCTGCAGAACGAAACGTACTCCGGTGAGATCATCGGGCGGTACGGCGGAGAAGAGTTCGTGCTGCTGTGTCCGGACACCGACCTGGCGTCCGCTGTTCGACGGGCCGAACGGCTGCGGCAGGCCATCCAGAACAGTTCCATTGGCGGCATTTCGGGACTGAATGTCACGTCGTCGTTCGGTGTGGCCGCAGCCCGTCTGGGAGATTCCGTTCAGACTCTGCTGGAACGGGCGGATGTCTGCCTGTTCCGCGCCAAGGAAGCCGGTCGCAACTCCACGTGCTGTGAAGACGAAGAACTGGCCCCCGCAATCGAATCGGCGGGCACCGGCGAAGAAACAGCCTGCGGGCTGCGCAGGGACAGCGGGGGGCTGCAGTACCACGACTGCATTCACGTGTCCACATCACTGGAACTGACGGCTCTGAAACTGGACGCCTTCATTGCCGCCGCCGGGGCCACAGTGAAGTTTCAGGAATGCGGGCATCTGCTGCTGCAGATGGGGCGTCGGGGGTGGACCGGACGGTGGGGACGCAGCCCGGAACGCCAGCCGGTGACGGTCGACGTCCAGTTCGAAACCCGTCGTCGGACCGATCCGATGAGTGGTCGGGAAAAGACGGTCTATTCGGTCTGCGTGGTCCTGCGGCCGGTCGGACGCGAGCCGGATCCAGACGTGTTCGAAACACGCTGCGTTCGCATCGTGCACGAATTGCGCGGCTATCTGCTCAGTTCCTGAACCCGGCCGGACGGCTGTTCACGTACTTCTTCGGATGCGTCCGAAGTCGAAGCGGCTGTGATTTCGGAACGGCGAATTGCGTAGCCGCGCTGCCGAAGCCGGTCCGGAACCGATCGGCATCCCAGACAATGGGCGGTGCCCACCGCCACGAAGTGGACCGCATCCGGCATGGCCCGTACTTTCCGGTCGATGGCCTCCGCCAGATCCTCATTGCGGGAAATCAGCAGCGCATCCGCAAACGCTTTCCGCAGTTCATCAGAAATCTTCGGCCGCTTCAGTTCCCTGTCCAGCCAGGCTTCCAGCGGTGCGCTGTCGCCGGCGCAGTACAGACGGGTCAGAACGTCCAGCGGGTGGACGCTGCTGCGATCGTCTTCGTCCAGAACATCCAGCGATGCCTCCAGAAACTCGATCTGCCTGTCCAGAGGCATTTCTACAAGAAGCTGCACCCGGGTTTCCGGATCCTCCAGGCCTCCGGCGATTTTTCCCGCCTCACGGGCCAGCGTCTGCAGCTTCATGTCCATCACCGGGTGACCCGGATGGGAAAGCTGAGCTTCCAGAGCGGAAAGAACCAGAGGCCACAGGATGACGTGGTATTCCGGCAGGGAACGTCTGGAAAGAAACGGACTGATGGATTTCAGACGGGCGTCGAGGCGGGCGAGAGTCTGTCCCGAAACCAGGTCCTCCAGCCGCTGTCCGGCCTTCAGCGACATGGCTTCCTGCTGGCGGAGTCCGTCCTCAGCGAAATCGATTTCCAGCCACACCGCTTCCGCTTTGTCGAAGGCCGCGTGCACATCCGGATGCAGCCTGGTGATTTCCGGATCGGTGACGTGAATCGTTCCGAACAGATAAGAGACGACGCCGGATTCCGGAGCGGAAAATTCCCACAGAAACGGCTTCTGAATTCCGGAAACGTCTTCGGCCTGCACGACAGGACAAAGCAGCCACAGAATCAGCATGCATCGCAGTCGGCAGCGCATGAAAAATGGTCCGTGTTGCAGGAAGCAGGCGGCTGAAGTTCGGCACGGTGTTCAGCGGAGTCACCACGCTGCGAGGTTTCCGCCGATCCCGTGGAATCACATGCCGATTCGTCCCGAATCAGGTTCCGATCCGGGCGATGAGCATCATCAGGCCGATGATACCGAAACACAGCAGGAACGATATCAGAAAACCTCCGACATCCAGCAGGGTGGGTTTCTGAAATTCCAGATCGGTGCCGGGAAACAGACGGCGATCATCGAACCGTGACGGGTTCGCATACCCCGCTTCGACTTCCGCCCGGTCCAGATCGGGATCAGCATGCACGGGCGTTTTCATTCGAACGTACAGCCGATCCAGAACGTCCGTCCGGTTGCGGCGGGTGATGAAACTGAAGACGATCATGATGACGAACGGCACCACCGTGGCGATCGGCAGATCGAGCGTGCGAATGGCCGGGGCACTCATGGCTTCCAGATTGATGCCGAGACGGTCGAGCAGAATCATTTCCAGACGGAAACGCCCGGACGCACGCAGCGGGCCCGTGCGGCGCCAGACGATTTCCTGGCCTCCGTCGACATCGCGGCGGCGGATTTCCACAAGCTGTTCCGGGCCGTCCGGAACAACACGTCCGGTCCAGAACAGCGGCACGCCGCCGTGGCGCTTCGTCTGGGTCACCGGGTCACCCGGAGCCAGCGGCTGCGGCCGCGGCCGGCCGCTGTCGGGCGTCCAGGATGCGATTTCCGCCCGGCGGCGGGCGACATCGGACGGCGCGGCCGGTCGTGTGGTGGTTGTTTCCACGAGAAAACTTGTGCGGGTGTATTCCGGATCCGTTTTCAGGTCCGGAAGAGCGATCGGAATGACGATCGGCGCGACGAAAAAGAACAGCAGACAGAACGTGAAGGTGATCCAGGCCGCGGTGGTGGTGGCCCGTCGCCAGTACATCCCCGTCCAGAACACGGCAGCGAACAGAACCGGCACGATCCAGGTGAGCTGCAGATTCTGAAACATGTCGTTGATGGTCAGGGCCAGAGCGACGCTTCCGGCCACCACGGCCAGACCGACCAGCCGGGCCACCGAAACGCATTCCGATTCGTCCGCGTCCGGATCGAAAAACGGCACATAGATATTGCGAACGACCAGAGCGGAACAGACAAGCATGTAACAGTCCACACTGCTCATCAGAGCCGCCAGGAGACAGGCCAGCATGAGTCCCACCAGGCCGATGCCCGGAGGCCCCAGAAGTTCTCTGGTGGCGGTTCCCCAGGCCAGATCCGGATCGGCAATCAGATCCGGACGTGACGAAAACAGTGTCAGGACGATCAGGGCCGTGATCACCCAGCCGATCGTACAGAAACGTTTCATGAGGTTTCCGGACACCAGTCCCATGCGGGCATCGAATTCGTCTTTGGCACTGCCGCCGCCGGTGACCAGGAAATGAGGTGTCAGAACGATGCCCACCATGTTGATGATGACGATCGACACGATGGCATACAAAGGGAACTCACTGGATGTGTCGGCTCCCAGAATGGTGAAACTCGTTTCCGGAAGCTGTTCGTGCATCACACGGAAACCGTCGGTCCAGGTGTCTCCTTCGTTTCCGAAGCGTTCCACGACGGCCGACAGGCCGAACGGAATCAGCAGCACCGACAGGACGATGATGCAGATGCCCTGGATGAGATCTGTCCAGTAGGCGGCCGCCAGCCCTCCCAGCAGGCCGTAAACAGAAATGATGATGGCAATCAGCGGCAGCAGTGCCGTCTGCAGAGGCAGGCCGAAAAGCTGATCGCCCAGCAGCGGCGTGGCCACCTTGCCGATGGCCGTAAACAGCATGGCTCCGTAGGTCATGTAATAGAAGCAGCCGAACAGAGCGTACGCCACACCCAGGCCCCGCGATTCGTAGCGTTCCACGAACCAGTCGCCCAGTGTCAGGCAGCGCATGCGGCGATACCACACTGCCGTGATCCAGTAGATCGGCGTGACGAACAGCCAGTACATCACGCTCCACATGCCGCTCATACCGCTGGCAAATGTTCCGCGGGCTGTGTTGACCGGATCGGCGGATCCGGTGCCGGCGCCGAATGCCGCGAACGTCTGGAACAGCTTTCCGAATCGGCGGCCGCCCAGAAAGAAATCTTCCTGGTTCTTCACGCGGGTCATCGCCCACAGGCCGATTCCGGACATGCCCAGAAAGTACAGAATCAGAACGAGGTAATCGATCGTGTCCATGCCGGTAACGATGTTCGAATGAAGAACGGAAAACAGCGGGAAGTCACAGAATAGAACGATCCGGCGGAGACACCAGCATCGTGGTCGGGGAATGTGGCAATCGGCCGCAGTCAGACGTCCGTCGGAACGGCCGGTCGGCAGACATCAGGATTCCGGCGGGATCCATTCCGGATTCGGACGCGGCATCCGAGCTTTCATCGCCTGCTGCCAGGCATGCAGGCGGGCTTTCATCGCCCGCAGCCGAACAGGATCCTGTTCGCTCAGATCGTGCTGCTCACCGGGATCGGCCGCCAGATCGTACAGTTCCGTCCGGTCTTCCTCCCAGAATTCGATCAGCTTCCAGCGCCCGGTCCGGATGGCGGCTCCCGGCGTCCAGCCGCTGCCGTGATAATGCGGATAATGCCAGTACAGCGATCGGTCCGGCAGGCGGCCGCTTCCTTCCAGAACGGGCCTCAGGCTGACACCGTCCGTGACGATGTTTTTCGGAAGCGGCACACGGACCAGGTCCAGCAGAGTCGGAAACAGATCGATGCTGCTGACAACCGCATCACTGACAGATCCGGGCTGAGTGATTCCGGGAGCCCGGATCAGCAGCGGTACCCGAATTCCGCCTTCATACAGCCAGCCCTTGCCGGCCCGCAGAGGCCGGTTGCTCGTCGGTCCTGTGCGGCCGGCCGAAAGTGTGGACAGGCCTCCGTTGTCGGAAAAGAAACACACGACCGTCCGGTCGGCGATGTTCAGTTCTTCCAGTGTCTGCAGGACGTCGCCCACTCCGCGATCCACCGCAGAAATCATGGACGCGTATTCCGGATTGTCCTGCCGGCTGCGCGTGGCGGCCGTCCGCTCCGCAGCCGGATCCGGCGCCGGTCCCAGGGCGGCTGCTTTCGATCGGAAGTGATCCACCGTGCGAACGTCCGGCTGCACGGGCGTGTGGACACTGTACCACGACAGATACAGCAGAAACGGACGATCCGGGTCGCGGGTTTTCAGAAACGACACGGCTTCATCCGCAAGCCGCTGCGGCAGGTATTCGTGATCGTCCTGAGCTTTCAGATACGGGTTGTTCCACGGGCTGTAATAACCTCCCGGTGGAGACCCGGCGTGAAAACCGCCGATGTTGATATCGAATCCCTGATCCGTCGGCAGGTGCCCGTCACCGCCCAGATGCCATTTGCCGATGAAACATGTCTGATACCCGTGCGTTTTGAGCACTTCGGCCAGTGTCCGTTCGCTCAAAGCCAGCGCACTGCGGTCTTCCACGTGCTGAAAACGAGGATTGGAGATGCGCGATACGGGACGACCGGGAATCCAGTCGGTGATGTCGACACGCACCGGATGGCGGCCGGTCAGCAGACTGGCCCGAGTGGGTGAACAGACGGGACTGGCTGCTGATGCGTTCGTAAACCGCATGCCGCCGGCCGCCAGACTGTCGATGTGCGGCGTTTCGTAGAAAGAACTGCCGTAGATTCCCGTGTCTGTCCAGCCCAGATCATCAACCAGAAAAAACACGATGCCGGCGGCGTTCTGATCCTGTGCGCGTGTCCGGCCGACTGGTGAGAACAGACAGGACACTGCCAGAACGGCCTGACAGACGATCCGGATCCATGCGGGAAAACAGTCGGAACTCATGGCGGGTCATCGAGACGGGAAGCGGGCTGCGGCGGTTCAGGTGCCGTGGAGGAAGCATCCGGCTGGTCGGACGCGTTCTGGCCGGCGGTCGGTTCGGATCGGCGACGGATTTCCAGAAGAACGGGGGTTCCTTCCGGAGGAATCCGGTCTTCCCAGGCTTCGTAAAGCTGGCCGCCGTCCGCAGCCGTGCTTTCTTCGGCCACATCGATCGTGGCGGCAGAAAAATTGGCCACGGTAATCAGATGTCCGTCTTCGGCGGCGTACACGCGCCGGCCTGTCCCTTCGATCGTGTCCCACTGGCTGCCGGCGAACACGAATGTCGCCGTCATCGGCCGCGACTGACTGACGTGAAAAAAATGGGCAATGCCCTTCCGGTACGGCTCGTCGTTCGACAGGCCCATCAGGGCATCGCGCTGATCGCGGGTCATGGGACCGTACCAGATGAGCTGTTTGTTGACCGGGTCGTAACGCAGTTCGCCGTGCGGAAACGTGATGTCCGACGGCGGGCGTTCCAGCGGCCAGGAGAAATACCGATGAATGGAATGCCGAATCCACGACCGGGCATCTGCGGACCGCAGCACGTTCTGTGCATCGACCCAGTGGACCGTCAGTTGCAGAGGCGGTCCTTCGGGAGGACGATATTCGGGAAAGAAGACGGCCGGGCGGCCCGGCCGCAGGCCGACAGCCAGCAGCGCTGTGTGTACGGCGACAGCACGGGCATCGACATTCAGAATCGTTTCGTGTTCCCGCTGCCCGCGCGGCACGCAGAGCATTTCCAGGACACAGTTGCGGCAGGAAACGCGCGTCACCAGAAACACGCGTTTTTCCTGCAGGTCGACCCGCACGGACTGCTTCGGGTTCAGAGCTGCCGTATCGCGCAGCAGACGAGACAGCAGAACCGGCAGTTCTTCCGGCTGCCGGTCATCCGGCCGGCCTGCGGATTTTCGGAATCCATCATCGGCCGGATCGGACGGCTGCGGCAGCGCCCGGTGATCTGCCCGGCATATCAGCATGGCAAAAACGGCAGCCGCCATGACCGGCTGCCGGAACAGGCATTCCATGACAGGTTCCTTTTCTGAATGTCCAGGATAACACGATCGGGACGGCCGCGTCAGCAACCGGACTGCAGGAAGCCGACCGAACGGGAAAAACGACATTCCGGGCACTGTTGTTCAGAAATCCTGGACATGAAGGTTGTCTTTCGCTTCACTGACATCATCGTCTCCGTCGGCATCCGGCCTTCCGAGGTCTGCGGCCGGAACCCCGCATGGGACCCCGTGTTCAGGCCTGACGGCGGATGGCGACTGTCCGTTGATCTCAGTTTCTGAGCTGAAACCTTCCTTTCAGTCGGAGTTCGGAATGATGCGTCTTTTTCTGATCGGTCTGTGTGTTCTGAATCTGTCTGTCAGTACTCAGGCCGAAGACAACCGGCCGGTGGATCCGTCCGGAACCTGGCGGTGGGAATCCGATGTCAACGGGACCATCATCGAAAGCCGGCTGAAACTGGCATTCAACGGCACGTCTCTGACCGGAACCTACGATGACCAGAATCTCGACGTGGAAATTTCCGACGGCAGCGTCGACGGAAACAGCGTGTCGTTCGGGTTCACCGTGGACTACGAAGGACAGGAACTGGAACTGATGTTTTCGGGGGAGGTCCAGGACGATGAGATCGCCGGATTCGTTCGCATCGCTGATGTCGGCACGTATGACTGGCTGGCAAAGCGGGCGACCGAACCGGCGGACGTCGTCGGTGACTGGGAACTGGAAATCGTCACCCCGGAGGGACAGGTGCTGTCTCCGACTCTGCGGCTGACATACAACAAACCGGAGTTCGGCGGTGTTTATGACAGTCCGCTGGCCGGGGAACTGCCTTTGTCCGATGTGCAGCTCAAAGAAAACGAACTCCGCTTCACGGTGCGTGCCGACATCGGCCAGGAAATCGTTCTCAACTTTCAGGGAACGCCCCGCGGTTCCCGTCTGGCCGGAGAGGTGAGTTATGATTTCGGCGGGCAGACCGGCACCCTGGAGTTTTCCGGCAGCAAAAAAATGCCGAAGCGCCGGAAAGCCGAAAACCGTCGCGATGAACAGCCGGCCGGTTCAGAATGAGTTCTGAAGGGAATGATGGATGACCTGTTGTCCGTGTCCACCGAGGTGGATCGCGGATGAACGGGCGGAACCTGGGGAACCGTCACCCCGGGGGGGACTGTGACCTGGTACAGCGGCTGACTGCACGTGTCTCAGATTGTTCCGGCCGGTTTGCTGTTCGATTACCGGATCTGTGTTCCGGCCTGTTCCGGTCCGTCCCGGAAGAAGCGGGGGCGTCTGCTGTCGCTGGACGAGCGAGGACGGCTGCCGTTTCTGGCTTTGGACGACAGCGTTCCGAACTTCAGTCAGGTGACTCTGGGCTGGAACCGTGACGGTCTGGCGGTGCTGCTGGCCGTGCGGGGGCGGTCCGCGCCCGTGGAACCGTGTCCGCCGGATGCTGATGCATGCGACGGCATCGAACTGTGGATCGACACGCGTCCGACAGGCACCGTGCATCGGGCCACGGCATATTGTCACCGTGTTCTGTGTGTGGTCTGCGATGAGAATCAGGACGGCGAGCCGTCCGCCCGCAGCGTACCGATCGCTCAGCAGAGAGAAATCCGTCAGGAAATGCAGACGCAGCGTTTTCTGATGCGGACGCACGCCGTCGAAAACGGCTACGATCTGGAGGTCTGGATTCCCGGCAGTCAGCTTTACGGATTTCGTGAAATCGACGAACTGCGGCGTCTGGGATTCTTCTGCATGGTGCATGATACGGAACTGGGCCGACAGCCGCTGACCGTCACGGACGACTTCCCGTTTTCCTGGAATCCTTCCCTGTGGGTTCATCTGGAGCTGACAGACGAATGAAGTGGCTGCTGATCGTTTTCCTGGTGGTTCTGAACCGGCTGCCGGCCGCATCGGGCGACACCGATGCTGTCTCGCGGCCTGTGGGAGAACCATCGCCCATCGTGATCGCCCATCGCGGAGCCTGCGGGTATCTGCCGGAACACACTCTGGAATCGGCCGCCTTTGCCCATGCTCTGGGAGCCGATTACATCGAACAGGACTGTGTTCTGACGAAGGACGGCGTTCCGGTTGTGCTTCACGATGTGACGCTGGACGATGTGACAGATGTGGCCACCCGGTTTCCGGATCGCTGCCGCGACAATGGACACTGGTACGTGTGCGATTTTCTGCTGGACGAACTCCGTCAGCTTCGGGTTCATGAACGATGGAATCTGAAAGGCATCCGACGTTTTCCTCAGAACCTGGGCACATTTCATATCTGCACACTGCGTGAGCAGATTGAACTCATTCGCGGACTCGATCATTCCCGCGGTACGAAAACCGGCCTGTACATCGAACTGAAACGGCCGCAGTGGCATCGTCGGCAGGGACTGGATGTGACGGCCGCTGTGCTGAACGTTCTGACGGAGTACGGACTGACAGACGCTGACGATCCCGTCTTTCTGCAGTGCTTTGAAACGGACGAGCTGAAGCGCCTGCGGACCGAACTGAAATGCCGTCTGCCGCTTATTCAGCTTTTGCGGTCGGTTCCCGACCGGACGGCGATTCAGGAATATGCCCGCGTCGTGGATGGCCTCGGTCTGGAAATCGGCTGCGTGCTGAAGGACGTTCACGGCGGAGACGACCCGCAGCCGGAACTGACGGACGTCGTCACAGTGGCCCATCAGCATGCTCTGGAAGTCCATGTGTGGACCGTGCGAATCGACTACCTGCCGAAATCGGTGCCGTCCGCTGAACGGCTTCTGGACTGGGTGGTGCGGCAGGCCGGAGCCGACGGAGTCTTTACGGATCATCCCGACATCGTCGTCCGCTGGCGAGAATCCGCTTCCGTCGCCGGTCGTCCGGGCCCCTTTCATCTGCTCAATCAGAAAAAACAGCCCCCGCAGTCCGGGCCATCCGGAAACACGATCCCGTAGCCAGTAACCAGACGTCTGCAGATTTTCGACGGAAGACATCCAGCCTGTCATTTTCAGCCGGCGTTGTGTGAGTACGAATCAGCCCCGCGTGGTGCGACATCCCCTTTCGAACTGTCTCCGGGGCGGGACGAGCAACCGGATCAGGGCGCTTAGGTGTCAGGCCTGTGGGTATCGGGTGAGGAGTCTTTGAGGATCCTGCCGAAGGCCTCCACCGCTCACGCTTCAGATTGATCTGAACAACACACCTGCCGACTTTCGCTCATTCTATGACGAAGATCGTGCCTCGGATCATCCATCGCTGCTGACATACGGGGAGCCGGCGCGGGGCTTCCGGTTCACTGCAAATGCCGCTCGGACCAGACGCGGAAAAGAAAGGGAACTCGTCCCGGACTGTCCTCAGGCGGCACCACATTCTATCATGCCGGTTTTCCGCATCACGGCGAAGCGGAAGGCAGACAGACGGTCTGACGGAAAGACGAACCGACATGCAGTTGTTTGAAGGAAAAAAGGGTCTGGTTCTGGGAATCGCCAATGAACGGTCCATCGCCTGGGCGATCACCGAAAAACTTCACGAGCAGGGTGCGAAGATGGGTTTCACGCACCTTCCGGATACGGGAGACCGGCCCAAGAATGAGCGCAAGGTGGCGAAGCTGGTCGAGCCGATCGGTGCAGAGTTTCTTGTTCCCTGTGATGTCTGCGACGATGAGCAGATTGCGGCTGTGATGGAGCGGGCGGCTTCGGCATTCGGCCAGATTGATTTTCTGCTGCACAGCGTGGCCTTTGCTCCCCCGGAAGACCTCACAGGTCCCACCTGGAATGTCAGCCGGGCGGGGTTTCTCCAGGCAATGGAAATCAGTGCCTACAGTCTGCTGGCCGTGGCCGGAGCGGCCCGGCGGCGCGATCTTCTGAGTCCGACGTCCAGCATCCTGACGCTCAGTTATTTCGGTGGCGAGGAAGTCATTCCCGGGTACAACCTGATGGGGCTGTGCAAGGCCGCACTGGAATGCGGTGTCCGCTACCTGGCCAGCGAGCTGGGGCCGGGCGGCACACGGGTCAATGCCATCAGTGCCGGGCCGGTGCGGACGATCAGTGCCATGGGAGTGGGCGATTTTTCTCAGATGCTGAATCTGTACAGCGGTGTGGCTCCTCTGCGCCGGAACATCACGCCCGAAGAGGTGGGGAACAGCGGAATGTTTCTGCTGAGCGACCTGGCCGGCGGGATCACGGCAGAAGTGGTCCATGTGGACTGCGGGTTCAGCAAAATGGGCGCTCCTCCCGATGATTTCATCGCGTCTCTGAAGGCAGGGGAGTGAGTGTTGAGCGGACCGGTGCGAGTGGCCGTTGCGGTCGTGGAATCCGACGGGCATGTGCTGGTCGGTGTGCGCGGAAACGGGCAGTCGCTGAGCGGCCTGAACGAGTTCCCCGGGGGCAAATGCCTGTTCGACGAAACAACCCGGGCGGCCGCCGTGCGGGAATGCCGTGAAGAAACGGGACTCATCGTGATTCCCCGCCGGCACCTGGCAACCACGACACACACCTACGACCATGACGAAGTCGAACTGGATTTCTGGCACTGTTGTCTGAGTCCGGACCTTCCTGGACTGGCCCGGCCGCATGAACCGTTTCGCTGGGTGCCTGTGGCGGAACTGCACACCCTGGAGTTCCCGGCCGGCAATCAGGACGCACTTCGGCGACTCCAGGAACGACACGGAGCATGAGCAGATCACCGGATCGGTCCATCGGCATCATCATCGTCGATCACGGATCCCGGTCGGACGACAGCAACACACTTCTCCTGGAAGCGGTGGAGCGGTTTCGCCGGCTGACCGGCCGGGAGATCGTGGAACCGGCTCACATGGAACTGGCCGCCCCGGATATTTCAGAAGCGTTCACTGCGTGCGTGCAGCGTGGTGCCCGGCATGTCATCGTCTTTCCGTATTTTCTGTCGCCCGGTCGACACTGGAAGCATGACATTCCTGAACTGGTGCGGCGAGCAGCCCGGCCGCACGCAGGCGTCACATGGCAGGTGACGCCGCCGTTCGGCCTGCACGATGCTTTGCTGAATGTTGTGGAAGAACGCATCCGTGAAGCTCTGGACGACAGCCGTCTGCGGGCAGGCCGTTCAGAACCACCGGGACGCAGATGACGCCGGGAAAGCGGCACTTTCTGCCCGCGGAATCGACGAAGGCCGGCCGGTCCGGCACAATCTGCCGACCGGGCCGCTTCGTCCGACGGAACGCTTTGTTCTGCCCTTGAGGCTCCGGGCGTCTCCCTGATACTCGTCGTGTTCAGCGAGTTTCTGATGAGTGTTCGTCTGCTTCAGCCGGAGCCGCTCGATCGTTCCGTGCGGCTGAGTGCCCTTGCTGTGGCTGTTGTCATTGCGATGGTCTTCAGCGCAGCCCGGCAGCTGACACCGCATCCGGCCGGCTACGGAACTCATCGGCAGCTCGGTCTTCCGGAGTGCCGATTTCGTCGACTCACCGGATGGAACTGCCCCACTTGCGGGATGACAACCAGTTTTACTCATCTGGCGCGTGGTCAGATACGTGCGGCCGTTCGTGCCAGTCCGGCGGGTGTGGTCGTGGCCGTCGCTGCGGGGATGCTGGTTCTGCCGTGGTGTGTGACAGCCGTGTTCACCGGACGTTCGCTGGTGATTCGGCATCCGGGAAAAGCCGTCTTGTGGCTGATCGGGTTCTGTATGGTTCTCAGTATCGGGTTCTGGCTGATCCGCATGGATCTGCTTCGGATCGATGGAGCACAGCAGTGGCGAAACCTGAAAGGAATTCTGCGGAACGGAACCGGCGCCGAATCCTCTGTGGAATCCTTCTGCTTCTGCCGATGCTGGCCGGCTGCCGTTTCATGGTGGCCGCCGGAAAGATGGTGTTCGGCGATCCCGTCAACACGTCGGCCTTCGAACTGACCACAGGACGGAATCTGCAGAAGTCCGGAGACCCGGTGCTCATCATCTGCACCGCTCCGCACCATGTGCTTGCGAAATACCCGGCCGTTCAGCTCGAACTTGTCGATCGGATTTCACAGCGTCTGGAAAGGCAGGGGATTCGTGTCGTGCCTTCGGATGATGTGGCCGCGTGGTATGACGATCACGGCGAATGGGGAGATTATTCAGAACTGGCGGCCGAGTTTTCCGCCAGGTACATCATGCATGTGGAGCTGGAGAGCTTCCGGTGTCTGGAACCGGCCAGTCCCGACCTGATGCGGGGCCGCAGCGAAGGCCGCGTACGCGTCCATGAAATCCATCCGGACGACGGTCATGCGGGCCTGGTGTTTGAACAGAACCTTCATGTGATGTTTCCGGAAACCTACCCCGTTCCGCGGGAATCGAAATCGCTGGAGACATTTGTGGAAAACCTGCTGGACCGAATTTCTCTGCAGGCAGCTCAGATGATGTATGACCACCGGCTGCGTGACACGATTCACTGACACAGCATCCCGCCTTCCGGCGCAGCCGGTACCGTGTTTTTCTTTTTTCGACGGCAGGAACCATCATCATGACATCCACCGACAGTTTTTCCCGGCACACGGCCGCACGCCCGGACCGGTTTTCGTCCTGGCAGCCGCTGTCTCTGGCAGCCCTTCTGTCGGTCTGCCTGTCCGGGTGCAACTATCTGGTCTTCTTCGGGTATCTGATCGGGGGGCCGCCGCAGATTGAACCGGTGTTCGAAGCGGAGACGGGGAAATCGCTGACCGATCACGGAGTGCGTGTGGCCGTTGTGTGTTACGCAGACGACGAACTGACGTACCAGTATGACAGCATCGACTATCTGCTTTCTGTCGGGATTGCCGCCCGGTTTCGCCAGCACCAGATCGATGTCGTCAGCCCCGATCGGGTGCGTCTGTGGCTGGAAGAGAATCCGGACTGGGATACGCCGGACGAAATCGGGGCGGAATTCGATGTGACGTATGTCGTCTACGTGGACATCAGCAGTTTCTCTCTGTACGAACATGACAGCCGGCATCTTTACCGCGGCCGGGCCAATGCCATCGTGAGCGTATACGAAATGGATTCCGGTGGCGAAGGACACCGCATTTTCACTCAGGATCTGTCTTCGGAGTTCCCGCGTCTGACTCAGCGATCTGCGGCCGAAATCAGCTATGACAGTTTCCGGTCGGAGTATCTGCTGCGCCTGAGCGATGAAATCGGACGGATGTTCTACCCGTACGGTTCCGGCGACGACGTGAGCAGCGGTACGTGACCCATACCGGCTGCAGCGGGCGGGCTGTGGCGGGAAGAAGCCGACCGAGCATGGGAATTCCCTGAAATTCACCAGCTGGCCGGTCGAAACCCGTCTGCCCCCCGATTATCATCCGCCGCCTGTCTCTGAGCTGTGCTGACGCTGCATGTCGCCTGTTGTCCCGCATTTGCTGCGGTTGTGACCGGATGCAGCATGTCCCGCTGAATCTCCCCTGGGACACTCCGCGCCAGGGAACTCATCACACCACAGGAATCGTGTCAGCAAGGGGTTGTGCCGGGTGGGCGCCATTCTTGAACGAGAACTGCTCAGTCTGTTTCGCACACGCCGGGCATTTGCGATTCAGGCGGGCGTGGCCGTGGCCTGTCTGATTCTGGTGGCTCTCCGCTGGCCCCAGGGAGCTCAGGTAGATCTGGCGGGCATGCGATCCCGGGAAGTATTCATCCTGTTCGGGTATGCTCTGCTGTCCGCGGTGGTCCTTCTGGTTCCGTCGTTTCCGGCATCGAGCATTGTGCGGGAAAGGCAGCAGCGAACCCTGGTCCTCCTGCTGCACTCGCCGCTGTCGTCGTCCGCCGTTTATTTCGGAAAGCTGGCAGCCACTCTGGGATTCGTGGTCGTCCTCATTTTTCTGACGGTTCCCGCTGCGGCCGCCTGTCATGCCATGGGCGGCATCTCCCTGACCGGCCAGCTCCTGCCGCTGTACGCTGTCATGCTCGTTCTGGCTGTTCAGCTGGGCGCTCTGGGCCTGTGGGTCAGCAGTCATGCGAGGACGCCGGATTCGGCCATGAGAATCACGTATGGAGCCGTCCTGGTTCTCGTTCTGTTCACGATGATCCCGCATTTTTTTCTGCAGGGAACTCAGAGTTCCGCGGCGACCGGAGCGTTCTGGCTGCGATTCGTGTCGCCGATTCCTGCCGTCATGGAACTGCTGGGGCATCGTGACATCGGTCAGCGGACCGCAGGCGGCGCGGAATATCCCGTCGCCACATATCTCGTGTCGGCGGTCCTGATGACGGTCGTGCTGGCTGTGCTCACGACGCGACGGCTGAGTTTTCGGATGTTCGATGCCCCCCGATCACAGGGGCTGGTGACCGATCAGCGTTCACTGCTGCAGCGGGTGTTTCGGCGGTTCGCCTTTCTGGTCGATCCGCAGCGGCGCAAGTCGGAAATCGGTCCCTGGACGAATCCGGTCATGATCAAGGAATTCCGCAGTCGGCAGTTCGGGCGGCTGCACTGGCTGCTGCGGCTGGTATCGGCCTGTGCCGTGATTTCCCTGGCTCTGACCTGGGCAACGACTCTGGGATCGGCCGACTGGGGGGTGGAAACGATCGGCGGCATCATTGTGGTGATGCAGATGGCTCTCATCGTTCTGATCACGCCGGGCCTGGCTGCCGGGCTGATCAGCGGGGAACTGGAAAGCGGCGGATGGAAGCTGCTGCGGATGACTCCGATGTCTGCCGGCGTGATTCTGCGGGGCAAGCTTCTGAGTGTCAGCTGGACGATGCTGCTGATTCTTCTGGCCACCCTGCCCGGTTATCTGGTGATGGTGTGGATCAATCCTCTGGTGAGCGAACAGGTTCGTCAGGTGGTCATCAGTCTTGTCCTGACAGCCGTGTTTTCCATTGTGCTGAGTACCACGGTCAGCAGTTTTTTTCGGCGGACGTCCGCGGCCACGGTCGCATCGTACGTTGTGCTGCTGGTGATCTGTGCGGGGACACTGCTGTTCTGGCTTGGCCGGGACGCTCCGTTCGGACATGCCACGGTGGAAGGTGCCCTGAAAATCAACCCTCTCGCTGCGGCGCTGAGTGTGATTCGCACACCAGGATTTGCCATCTACCGTCTCATCCCGGCGAACTGGTGGATTCTTGGCACACTGACTGTGCTGCTGCTGCTGCTGCTGTCTCTGCGTATCCGCATCCTCATGGCGCCTGACTGAATACTGACAGATGGCAGTCACGAGGTTCCGGGAATGCACCGTGAGCGGTCCTTCCGGTCTGTACTTTGGAGATCATTGTGTTCAGGTTGTCAGCAGGATCGTGTGTTCTGGTCTGTGCCATCGCTGCCGGTCCGTTCACCATCGCACCGGACGCGCTGGCGCAGCCCGCGTCAGCAACTGAACCTCCTGAACTGCGTCAGTATGACGTCCCGCTGCCCATCAACCGTTACCGTGATGGAAAGTGGGCATTGAAGCAGGTGGCTATCCACAACCGTGCCGGCCGGAAAGCTCGGGTCCTGACAGGCGGGTATTTTTCCGGATCTCCCCTGGATCAGTACATGCGGGAATCACACATCCCGGCTCGGGCCGTCAGACGGGTGTCCATTCCGGTGCTCTCTGCCGCCGATGACTCCGGACGCATCGAATGGCACCCTCTGCTGTATGCACAGGAACAGGGAGAATCTGTGCTTCTGAGAGCTTCGGACGACTTCAGGATCGATTCAGAGATCCTTTATGACCCGGGCGAATCTGTCACTCTGGTCGTCGCCGACACCTTTCAGGAATCCACGGAACGAATCGACCGTCTCACAGAACTTGCAGCCGTGATGCGGATCGGAATGGGACAGTCGCGGGCCACGATACGGATCGATGCCGCTCAGTTTCCGGCGGTGGCAGAAGGACTGGGCACCGTGGATCACATTGTGCTCGGCAGCAGCACCATAGCAGAATTTCCAGGATGCCTGGCCAGTCTGCGAAACTGGCTGGTTCGGGGTGGTCGCCTCTGGATCCGACTGGACTACGTTCGGCCGCAGGTCGTTCATGATCTTCTGGGAGATCTGCTTCAGATCACATCTGTGGACCAGACCAGTCTGCTGGATGTGCAGCTGAAAAACGTTCGTACCGGTCAGATGGTGGGAGAACGCCGGACCTTCGATTACCCGGTCGATTTTGTTCGTGTCGTTGTTGACGGTGTTCAGGTTCTGCACGAAATCGACGGGTGGCCCGCATCCTTCTCTGCAGATGTTGGGCAGGGACGCGTTCTGTTCACGACTGCGGGAGACCGGACCTGGGTACGGCCTCGCACCGACGCTGACCGACCGGCTGAGTCCCGACGGGAATCGCATCTGATCGGCCTGACCGCCATGACGCAGCTCATCGATGAACTGACCATTCAGACAGAAGAACCGACCTGGGGGGCTGATGCTCTCCGTCCGTTCCTGTCCGCGCAGGTGGGATACCGGATACCGGATCGCCAGGTGATCCTGATGAGTCTCTCGATGTTCTGCATCCTGCTTCTGGCTGCGGGAATCTGGCTGCACCGAAGAAAACGGCACACCGCGGATACAGAACGCGACAGGGGTTCTGCCGGTGGTCTGCTGCGGGACTGGCTGCAACGCCCGGAAAGTCTTGCTGTACTGGGGCCTGTTCTGGCACTGACGTTTGCCGTTCCCATCGCTTTCCTGGGACAGTTTTCACGCCGTGCGGTTCCACCGGGAATCCACCTCGCGGAATTCGCTCAGGTGAACGCAGGTGGCATGCACGTTCATTCGACGGGACTGGCTGCTGTGTATTCTCCGAACGGTCTGTCGGCCGACTTTCCCTCCAGCCGAAATCGCCTTCTGATTCCCTCGCGAGATCGTGCCAGCGGCACCGTACGTCGACTCATTCGAACCGACTACGGAACCATGCGCTGGGATGATCTGTCCGTGCCGGCCGGACTGAATTTTTTTTCTGCGGAACAGACGACGGATCTGTCGGATCCCGTTTCGGCATCCGTCCGTTTTGGCCCGGAGGGGCCGGAGGTCCGGCTGACCACGGGACCGTTCGTCAATCCGGAAGATCCTGTCCTTGTGACCCATAGCAGCCATGCTCTGGGCATCGACCACACAGCCGGTCATGGCGGGCAGTTTGCTGCATCCGCTGTCCGGGTTCTGGACCGGGACACCTTCATTTTCGGATCCCTGCTGTCCGATCGACAGTCACTGCGACAGACGCTTTATCGGCGTCTGCTGATGCCGAAAAACGGCCCTCGGTTTTTCAGACGGCCCACGCTGCTGGTATGGATGCAGCAGCCACATTCTGATTTCGAACCACCGAGCGATTTTCGAACAACTCATACGGTACTGACGGCAGTCCCTGTAACCTTTGAAGCACCGGCACCCGGAACGGAGGTCGTCATTCCCTCTCCGCTTGTGGAAATGGAATCCGTCAGGGGACAGGACGGTTCCTTCAGCCCTGCCTATGACAGGCGTGCAGGAGAGTGGAGGGAAAGTTCGGCTGACACGCGAACCCTGCTGAAATTCCGAGTTCCCGATGTGCTGAATCCCATCACCTTTCATCGCGGACAGCTTGAGTTTCAGATTCGTGCGCCGGGTCGCGATGTGAACATTTCCGCAGGTCGGCGTGAGGACCTGAAACCACTGATCAGCCTGACCAGCCCGGTCGGCGTTTACAATTCCGTTCTGGATTCAGAAACACTTCTCCGCGTGGACGACGGAGCTGTTTTCGTGGAAGTCCATGTGACGGGTGTTCGTTCCGGCAAACGCAGTTCCGCCGTGACGGACGGTTCCTGGAAAATGGAATTCATCCGGATGCATCTGGAAGGGCGCACCGAACCGGATACGGCATCGCCGAAGAAAGATTCAGAAAAATGACCACCACATCTGACAGGGTTGTTGTCATTGAACACCTGACAAAACGTTTTGGTGAATTCACTGCAGTGGAGGATCTGTCCCTGACAGTGCACCGCGGACAGATTCTGGGCTTCATCGGGCCGAACGGAGCAGGAAAAACGACGACGATCAGCGTTCTGGTGGGGCTGGCGCGACCAACCAGCGGTTCGGCTTCGATTGCCGGCGCCGACTGTTCGCGCGAAACACACCGCATCAAGCAGCTTGTGGGATACATGCCGGACGTATTCGGTTCGTACGACAACATGCGGGTGCGGGAGTATCTCGACTTCTTCGGTGCCGCTTACGGCATCGCCCGCACAGAACGGCGAAAACGGATTCAGGAAGTCCTGGAGATCACAAACGCCGAATGGATGCAGGACCGCTTCGTGGAATCGCTCAGCCACGGCATGAAGCAGCGAATCGGTATCGCTCGAACGCTGCTGCATGATCCGGAAGTCGTGATTCTGGACGAACCAGCCAACGGTCTGGATCCGTCGGCCCGCATTGAAATGCGGGAGATTCTGCTTCGTCTGGCAGAAAACGGCAAAACACTGATTGTCACCAGCCACATTCTTCCGGAGCTGGCCCGAATCTGCAATCAGGTGGCCATCATCACTCATGGCCGACTCCGAGCCGCCGGCACGCTGGAAGAAATCATGGCCCGTGTCAGCCAGGAGCGGACCATTGAAATCCAGCTTTCCTCCGGAGCACCCCTGGAAGAAGCCGTCAGGCTGGTGACCGATTTTTCAGGGAACCCCGATGCGGTCCATCCGTCTGAAGCGGAATCGATGGTGCGACTGCGGACGAACCGATCAGAGGAGGATCTTGGTTCCCTGCTGAAGACTCTGGTTTCGGGAGGCGTTCCGGTCACTCAGTTCCGGGAAGTGGCGGCTGATCTGGAAGATGCCTTCCTGTCTGTCACGGCGACTCCTGTGTCCGACTGACCTGTCTTCATCACTGAGCCCGATCAGTTCTGCCGGCTCCGGCAGCCATGCAGAGTCTTTTCATCACGAAATCAGAAACCGGCCATGAAACTGCTGTCTACTGGTATCCTGCTGCTGATTCCGGCAGCTCAGATGGTTGCCTGTGCTGAAGAGCGTATTCCGCAACTGATTTCTCTGACAGACACCGCCCCGAGAATCCCTCTTGTTGAACCGGTGGCCGTTCTGCCGGACACGTGGCAGATGCAGTGGATTGCTGCTCTGAATTCACCGGAAGAAGACCTGCGTCGGGAATGCGCTGAAGCACTCATTCAGGAAGTGCGTCGCGGAAACCACAGTCTGGAGGCATTTCATCAGCCGCTGACAGATGCCCTGAATCACTCTGCCATCGAAGAAGTCCGTCTGACGCTGGCGTCTGCACTGATTGCCCTGAACGTTTCCGGAGCAGACTCTGTGCTGGCCGAGGCAGCCCGTACAGGAGGCCTTCGGGCACAGATGCTGATTGAACCGGCCCTGGTGCAATGGAAGTCTTCCGTTCTGAAGGACGACTGGCTGGAACGACTGAAAGCCCCTTTGGACATTTCTCCTCTGCAGCTGGTTTTTGCGGCCAATGGACTGGCGGTGCTGGAAGCGGCAGATGCCGTCGCCCCCCTGCAGCAGATCGTTCTGGACCGGAATCACATCCGTTTCGATGCACGTCTGGCTGCTGCGGACGCCCTGGGGCATCTGGCCCAGGACGGACTTGTTGATACGGCCCGTGTCCTGCTGGACGATACATCGCCGGAAGGATTTTCCAGTCGTCTGATTGCTGTTCGGCTTCTCGCCGGTCATCACGGACCGGCATGTGAAGAAATCCTTCTGCAGGCGGTCCGCGATCAGCACCCTCTCGTCGCAGCAGCCGCAGTCGAACAACTGACACAGCTGGCACCGGAAAAGATCCATCCGCTCCTGCCGGAACTCCTTCATCATTCGGAACCGAATGTCCGCCGTTTCTCGGCACAGTCCCTGATGAACACACCCTCTGAATCGGCGGTGTCGATCATGGGGAACCTTCTGTCAGATCGCCATCCTGACGTGCGCCAATGGGCTCGAACACAGCTGCTGCTGCTGTTCCAGGAGGACGATCTGCAGCACGCGGTCATCCAGACTGTTCATCGAATCCTTGCCGGAGACGACTGGAGGGCTCTTCAGCAGGCTGCACAGCTGGCCGGAACAGTCCACGACCGGGAAAGTTCCCGGCGAATGACAGAACTGCTTGACCACGAACGGTCGGAAGTACGCGTCACAGCGGCCTGGGCGCTGCGGGAGATGGCCGTGCCTGACACCCTTCCCGGTGTGCATCAGTGGATCCGAAAGGTTCTGAAACCGGTTGCCGGTGGACTTTCAGGTCAGGGAACAGGCAAGGTCAGTCCCGCGGATGATGCCGCTCTCGGGTTCTTGTTCGAGCTGATCGGACGACAGACGTATTCCGAAGCTGTGCCCGAACTGATCATCTGCGTGCCGAAACGATTCGACATCGGACCGCGCGGCCGCAGTGCGGCAATCTGGGCACTGGGACTGCTGTTCGAAGATCAGCCGGAACCGCGTCTTGTCAGGGAACTGCTGTCCCGAGCGGGAGACACGAGCCGGCAGATCCGCGAGCATGCGATCGTTCGTGCCACGGCAGCCGTCAGTCTGGGCCGTATCGGCGATCCGGAAAGCGTCGAACCATTGCGGGCCGCCATGAAAGAAATGACACCGGGAAATCGGATTTACGAATCTGCCAAATGGGCTGTTGGCCGAATCACCGGAACTCCACAGGCGCCTACTCCGCCCCGCCGGGCAGTTCCGCCGGATCCGTTTCTTCGTCCTGTCGAAAACTGACCGCTGTGCAGGGACCGCCTGAAGATCCTCTACTGGGATCGGGACGGGCTGGCCATCTGGTACAAGCGTCTTGAGAAGGGAACCTGGCAGTTCCCCACCGACCTGGGCAGAACGACCGCGGCGTCTGCCGAGATCAGCCGTCAGGAACTGGCCCAGCTGCTGGAAGGCATCGATCTGCGTTCTGTCGCACGTCGCAGACGGTATCGACGAAAAAGCATTTTCAGGAACACTTTTTTGGAACGGCCGGCCGCTTCCTGACGTCACAGGGGTATGAGTCAGGAGGACCCCACATCTCTGCCCGCTTCGGTGGACTCTCTGCGGCAGCTCGTGCTCCGTCTGCAGCAGGAAACGGCGGCCGCTCAGAAGAAGGCGGCGGCCGCCCGGCGGGAAGCGGCCGTCGAGAAAGCACGGGTCGCCGAACTGCTGTCGACAGTGGCCAGTCAGAAAGCCCAGCTGGAGAGAAACGAACGCACGATTCGCGACCTGCTGGCCGCTCTGAAGGGGAAAACACGCGAACGCATCGATCCGAATCAGCTGCTGTTTGATCGGGGCGAACTGGAACAGCTCATCGAAGAACGGGCGGCCGAAGAAGGAGAGGAACCACGCCGGCCGCGTCGTGGGCGAGTGTCGCGCGGGCCAGGCGGGGGGCGTCGCAGACAGTCGAGCCATTCTGATGCGCGACGGATTCCATGATGGCTCCATCGTCAGCCACGCCGTTCGCCCCGGCAGACAACGAGAGCCCCCACAGCGATTCAGAACCGTGGCGACGGGTAACGATTGACGTGTAGCCATCATACATCCGCGAGGTCGGAGTCTCAACGTCTGACGAATGATTCACGTCACTCATGCTGCCGTATCGGCGTCGCTTCGTTCCTGGATCCGGCCTGCATGCTGTTGTTCTCCGTGCGCATACGTATTGCGTTCTGGTGACACGATCTCTGGAATCGTCCGTGGCATCGGAAATGGTGGTGAGCGTGGTCGGATCGAAATCGTCTCGGTCTGCGGCCGTCCAGGTGGCGGACACGGCACCGGCCGCAGGCGAGTTTCCCTGCGGTGTGAGCGTTGGCGTGTCGGATCGGTGTCGCTTCGCCCCTGGATGCGTCCTGCAGAAGGCCGTTCACCGTTCGCATGCTTACATGGCCGGGTTGTATCCGCCGGCTTTTTCGACATCCGGCAGGCGGTCCGACCCTGCGGAATCGAACGCGGTGTCGCCGATGAACAGGCTGCCGGCGGCCGGCTGGTGCGGGAGGCGTTCGTCGGGCAGGTGTTCGACCGCCGTTGTCAGCAGCAGACGGACCTGTCCGTCGATCTGAACCAGCAGAGGACAGGTCACCTGAGCGGCTCCTGGACATTCCCAGACGCATTCCAGATCGCCGGTTTCCAGGTGGTATTGCCGCGCCTGCCCGGCGGGGGCATCGTGCGGATTGTATATCGCCACAATCAGGCTCCGCCCGTCGGGAGTCGGAATCATGCCGTCGGGAAAGACGTCTTCGGCAGTCAGGTCGACGATGATGCGTTCGTCGGAAACCGTGCCCTGTTCGATGTCCAGCCGGCTGCAGGTGATCGTCTTGCGGGGGGAATCGATGTCGTACAGAAGCAGTCCCTCTTCGTCCTGAACCACGAACTTGCCGTTCGAACAGATGCAGTTCTGCCGCAGTCGCACCGGGCGTTCGGTGCCGACTTTCCACAGGTAGAGGCCGGCTTTGGCCGTCTGAAAGTGCAGGTCTTTGCAGCCGAACACGATGAAATCGTCGTGAAAACAGGCGTCGTTGATGATCGTGTCCGACACATCGGCATCGATGCCATTCAGGCATTCTGTCCAGGTTCCGTCCGATATGTTCAGCAGGCCGACGGTCCGATCGGCTCCCACCAGAAACACGCCAAGCGACGTGGTGGGAAACGCGAATCCGGGACGGCCGGGCACTTCGAACGTTTCATTCTGACGCGTGGTCGGGTCGAACAGGTTGACAGATCCGGTGACCCCGCGCGGGCCATGCTGAATGGCCACCCAGCTGACGCGTCCGTCAGGGCACGCCTGGGGACCTTCGGGAAGAAAACGCAGGGCATCGCTGTCGGGAGTCCAGAACCGTTCACAGCGAATCCGGCAGACATCGTTCATGGATCAGGTTTCTTTTCCGGTATTCGACGGGGGAAGTCAGGGGGCTTCCGGAAGCAGATCCGGATTGATGATCTTCAGGGCGTTTCTGGCCGCTTTCTGTTCGGCTTCCTTTTTCGTATATCCCCAGGCGGCTTCGTAACGTTGCCCTGAGGCGGACACGGCCACGCAGTATTCGCGGGCATGGTCGGGGCCGCGCTGGTCCAGAAGAATGTACGAAGGGGCTTCACTGCTGAGCCGCTGAGTTTCTTCCTGCAGCAGGCTTTTGTAGTTCTGTGTCTGTCCGCGGGAACAGACATCCAGTTCCTGTGCAAACACCCGCAGAATGAATTCGCGGGCCGCCTGCAGACCCCCGTCCAGATAAATTGCGGCGATCAGAGCTTCCACCAGAGCTGCTTCGACGGAATCCGGAATCGACTGCAGTCCTTTTCCGGTCAGAACGAATTCCGATGCTCCCAGCTTCCGGGCCACGCGGGCACAGGCGGCGCGGCTGACAAGCTGCGATTTCTGCTGCGTCAGGTCGCCTTCGCGCAGGTTCGGAAATCGGGCGAACAGTTCCTCACAGATCACCATGCCCAGAACGGCATCGCCCAGAAACTCGAGGCGTTCATTGCTGTCCAGACGCGACGGGGCTCCCGAACTGTGGGTCAGCGATCGGCGCAGCAGCGCAGAGTCGCGGAAGTGGTAGCCGATGCGTTCCTCACACTGCTGCATGCGCATGGCGATCGGGTCGGCACTGGCAGGCGGTTCAGACATGAGATCGGAAGGATGGAGTTCTGGGCCGGTTCCGCAGCACAGATCCCGGCTGTTTCGGAGGTCCCGGAACGGATGTCGTGCCGAATCGGGGCGGAACAAAGAAACGGACCGTCCTGCGGCACGGTCCAGCTGCGTGTTTTGGGCAGCAACGGGCCGCGGGAGTTCGTGGACTGCAGAATAGGGCATTTCCCCGCTGTCTGCACGTGCCGGCTTCTTTGGAGCCGATTGAGCGGGAAAATCATGCCGGATGTCGCCGACGGCGGCAACATGTCAGGTGTTCACCACGACCATCGCTTCCGAATTCCCCGAGGCGGGGATGCCGGAGATCCTCGATTGTTCTTTCGGGCAGGAGACACACTCATGACACGACGACTCATTCGAATATCCGGCGGAACCCTGCTGGCGCTGCTGCTGCTGGCCGGGATTCTGTCGGTCAGCCGGTCCAGACTGTCCGGCCCGGTTCTGGCTCAGTCCGACCACAGCCACAGCGATCCGGCTCTGGAACACGCCATGCAGCTTTCCAGCGCATTCCGGCGTGTGGCCCGCCAGACTCTTCCGGCTCTGGTCTCCATCGAAACCACGGGACGTGTTGTCCGGGAAACTGTTCGTCGCGGGGTTCCGTTCGGCGACGACGAACTGCTGAAGAGGTTCTTCGGAAACGATCCGCGGCTGAAACCGTTTTTCGAACAGGGACCGGACGGCGGCATGATCGAACGGGAACGGCGGCTGCCGGGCGGACGCGGGTCCGGATTCCTCATTTCCGCCGACGGTGTGGTCATGACCAACACGCACGTCGTCCGCGATGCCGAAGAAGTCACGGTGCGTCTGGCGGACGGCCGGGAATTCACGGTCGGTCACGATGACATTCTCATGGATCGTCGTTCCGACGTGGCCATCGTCCGCATTCATGCCAGTGAGCCGCTGCCGTATGTTCCTCTGGGCAACGACGAAGAAATGGAAATCGGTGACTGGGTGCTGGCTCTGGGCAGTCCGTTCGGTCTGCACCGCACGGTGACTCAGGGAATCATCAGTGCCAAAGGTCGCGGCCTGACCGGATCACGGATGGTGCAGGAATTTCTGCAGACCGATGCCGCCATCAACCCCGGAAACAGCGGCGGCCCGCTGGTGAATCTGCGGGGAGAAGTGATCGGAATCAATACGGCCATTTCCACGGCATCCGGCGGATACGACGGCGTGGGATTCGCGATTCCCGTCGGCAAGGCGCGGTGGGTGGCCGAACAGCTTCTGGAAAAGGGAGTCGTTGAACGCGGGTTCCTGGGCATTGAAATGCAGCCGATCGATGCGGATCTGGCGAAGCATTTTCAGCTCAAAGTTCCCCGCGGCATCGTGGTCACTCGTGTGATTCCCGACAGTGCGGCTGATCGGGCCGGGTTTCAGGTGGGAGACGTCATCCTGCAGGTCAACGGCCGTGACATCCTCACAGATCACAACATGCTCACGGTGGTGGAACAGCTTCGGGTCGGAGAAACCTATCCGGTGCTGATTCTGCGGAACGACAAACGCATGGAACTGCGCATCACGGTGGCTGCCCGGCCGCGGGATGAAGAACTGGCGGAATCCGTGTACGACGGCGACGGATCACCGGCGTCGCCGGATACGTCGAAAATCGATCGTCTGGGCATCCGCGTGCAGAACGTCACGCCGGAGGTGGCAGAAAATCTCAACATCGCTGCGTCCGGAGTTCTGGTGACGGAAGTGGAAGCCGGCAGCGGTGCGGATCGGGCCGGGCTGGAACCTGGCATGGTCATCAGCCGGGCCGGCAGTGTGTCGGTGAGCGATATTGCCGGCCTGAAGGCAGCTGTTGAGAAGGCCGATGAGGATGTGCTGCTGCTGGTTCAGGTGCCGACCGGAAGTGGGCGGTTCATTTCCCGCTTCGTGCTCGTGAAACTGCAGTGAGGCACGGAACCGGGTCGATCACCGTGTGTCTCCTTCCGCTGGTCCGATCGTGGACCGGCTGACGCCGTCGAAGCGTCCATTTCTGCCCCGGAATGGACGCTTCACTGCGTTTTCCTCCGGGCCTGACGGGAATCCGGTCGGCTGTGCGGGTATCGTCAGCACATGCTGACCCGTCCGTCATCCGACCTGTCTTCCGCGACGCCGTCACCTCCTGATCCGGCGGCTGCCGACGCGGCCGTCACGGTGGCCCTGCCCGCATCCCTGCTGGCCGGGATGGCCGTGTTTTTCCCCTTTGCCGTGTTTGCCGGCTCATGGGCCTCGCAGCCCGTTTCCGTCGCCGATTCCCTGCGGCAGGCATGGCTGCATCTGTTGTGTGCAGTGCTGCTGCTGGGAACCGGCTGCGGTTTCGCTCTGCAAAAAATACTGCGTTTCCGTGTCCCTGTGGCCCGGCGAGCTGCCGTGGCCGCTTTGTTGTCGGCCGCCGGTCTGCTGCTCACGGCGCTGACGACCAGCCGCCCGGTGCTGCTGCTCGCCGCATTTTTTGCCGGCATGGCTTTGTGGGGAGACTGGGCGCCTTCTGCCGATCTGCTCCGCCGTTCTGTTCCCCCCATTCGTCTGTGGTCCGTGCTGCGCTGGCACGGTCTGCTGGTGTATGGCGGGGCGGCCTTCATCGTACTGACGACGGATGCCATCGGTCCGGGACCGGCGGGCCTGCTGACGGTTCTGGGATCCGTTCCCCTGCTGGTTCACCTGTTCCGGGTCCCGGAGGCTGGGACGCCTGATCGGCCGGAACCTGCAGAACCTGAAAATCCACCGAAATCCGATGGCAATCCGACCGGCGATTCCTGTGACGAAGAGGATTCCTGTGACGAAGACGACTGCTGCGGCGGGGGCTGTCGCTGGATACCGACGCCCGTTCGTCTGGGGATCGGTCTGATGAGCATCGGCTGGTATGTTCTGGCGGGCGTGCTTCCGGTTCTCGCGGCATCCGACGGGCCGGCCGTTTTTCTTCTGGTTGTCGGAGCAGCGGCTTTCGGCAGCGCCGCGTTCCGTTCCGTCGTGCCGGACACCGGCTATGCGGTTTTGCTGCTGCCGTGTCTGCTGATCGGCCTGCTGCTGTTCGGCCTGGCCGGTCCCGATGGTGCGGGACCCGGGCTGCCGTGGCTGCCGGCGGTCCTGTCGATGACCTGCGCAGCAGCCGTTTCCGCCGCTCTGGGAACCGGATTCAGCGGTCTGGCAGGAGAATCCTTTTCCGACTCCGGGGGACCGACGGGCCGATCGTTCGTTCTGATGACGGCCGCCTTCGCAGCCGCCGGACTGGTGATTCTGGAACTGGTGGTTGCGGCGTCCGGCAGGCTGTCGGTGGATCTGTTTCGTGCCGGCGTCTGTCTGATCGGGCTGTTTTTGCTGAGACGGATTCCCAGTCCGATGCTTTCGTCCCGTGGTGAGGAAGAATGTCCGTCGGCAGACACGGAACGGATTCTCAGCGATACTGAAGTCGATCGGGATGGAAGGTCATGAACGGGCGTCGTCGCAACCTGCTGGATCCGATTCTGGTCGATTCGTCCAGTTGTCTGTGCATTGTCGATGCGCGCTGCCGCATTCGTTTTTTCAGTCCGGGTATGGAAGCCTGGACCGGCTGGCCGGCGGATCAGATCGAAGGCCTGTCGTGCGATGCACTGGACGGAGACGCCGGCAGTCCGGCGGATCTGGTGGCGGCCGTGTTCCGGCCGGCGGCCGCTGTGTGGCAGGGCCAGACCACGTTCTGGACCGCTGTGATTCCTGGGCAGGACGGCAGGCGGCTGCAGGCGGAATTCTGTTCCTTTCCGCTGTCGGGTCCTGGCGGTCAGGTGGAACGCGTCGTGTCCGTCCGGCTGTCCGCCGGACCGGACCAGGCTCCGCTCGACCGATCGATCGCTCAGCGGCTGCATGCGGAAATCGCCGCGCTGCGGGCCGACTTTCGCAGACGGCACGGTCCCGACCAGTTTCTCAGTGCCGATGTCTCCATGGAACCAGTGCGGCAGCTCATGGATCTGCTGAAGAACAGCCGCTGTTCGTTCACGGTGGTCGGTGAATCGGGAACCGGTCGGCAGCATCTGGCCGAATGCGTGCATGCCGGCGGAACGGACGCCGAATCCGCGTGCGTGTCCGTCGACTGCGAACTGCTGTCCGCGGAAGAACTGTACGACGTGATTCGGGAACTGAGGCATTTGTCGGCAGAGCATGCGGGGGCTCACGAACATCCCGGCATGCTGCTGCTGCTGCATGTCGATCGTCTGCCGCGGGAGGTGCAGCAGTGGCTGCTGGAACACACCGATGAGTGCCGTTCGATCCGCCTGGCGGCGACAGGCAGCGAAGTCCCGGATGTGACCGTTCGGGACGGATGGATGCTGCCGGAATTCAGCCGGCTGATCGCGCCTCTGCACGTGCTGCTGCCGCGACTGCACGATCGGGGTGAGGATGTGCTGCTGCTGGCCCATGCGTTCATTCAGAGAAACAGGCGGCTGCGGGACACGTCCGCTCAGGAACTGTCCGCGGAAACGGCCCGGCTGCTGCTCGACTATCAGTGGCCGGGAAACGTGCGGGAGCTTCAGCAGGTCATCTTTGAAGCGTGTGATGCGTGTTCCACGTCCGTCGTGCAGCCGGACGACCTGCCGTTTGCATTTCGTTCCGGCATGCAGGCACAGACCCTGCCGGCCGCGCCGACGGCTCCCGTGCGGTCGCTGGATGATCTGTTGCGCGATGTGGAACGCCGCATCCTGTCGGCCACTTTGTCGGCCTGCGGCAACAACAAGGCGGAAACCGCCCGGCGACTGGGGCTCACGCGGCCCAGTCTGTACCGGCGGCTGAAAAGTCTGGGACTGGATGCGCCCTGATGGTCCGGGAACAGTGATCGTCCGGGGAACACGGCAGGTTTCGAAGACCGCCGAAACGATCCCGGGACGGCCTTTCAGTCGGCCGGCCCGGTCACAGGCGGTTTCGGTGCCGGTGCATCGTTTTCCCGACGCTGTCCCATTTCCGCAAGCTGGCGGGCGCGGGCCAGTGACGTGCTGACGGTGAACCGTAGATCCATCGTCCAGCGTCCGTCGGCTTCGGCACAGATCTGCCAGTGGGGAAGCAGCGCGACGCTCTGATGCACGAGTTCGAATCCGGATTCGGACTGACTGATCGTTTCAATGGGGAAGGCCCACAGGCCGGCCGGCTGAGCCCATTCCACGGCCACATCGATCCCCTGCCATTCGTCGACCAGGCCGATGCGGTCGGTCTCCGACAGATCCAGGCAGGCATCCAGAGTTCCGAGCTGTTCTCCGCTGCTGCCATAGAAGTACCGATCCGATGCGCCGCCGGGCATGGTGGCCACGTTGAATTCCACAGCGAAATGCAGCGGCTGACCGATCGGCAGATTCGTCAGTTCGTATTCGACCAGCAGTTCCGCCGGCCGCTGCCGGCACATCGTCACCCGCTTCTGAATGTGAACGGTCTGTGTTCCCACAGACCGAGGACCGGACATCTGCACGAGAACCTCGTCGTCGTTTCGGCGGACCGACATATCGCAGACGACCGAAGAAAGGTCCGACAGGAATCCCTCCCCTCTGCGCACGGCTTCGGCCGTCGCAGCCGGATCCATGAAATGATCCATCAGACTCTTGCGGGGCCACCGATCGTAGACGATCCGCCGGTCCAGATCGGGCTGTTTGAACCGCACGATTTCGTGAATGCTGGCAACGTGATGGTCTTCATGGACCTGTCCGCTGCGCAGACGCTGCCCGTATTCGATGACACGGCGATGATACGGTTCCGGACGGCGGTTCAGAGTGGCCAGCAGATTGGTCCGGCACGGGCGGACATCCAGTTCATACAGATGGCCGCCTGCCTGAGGACTGAAAAAGGCGGCCAGCCGATGGGTGCTGATGCGGACTTCTTCGTATGTGTCGAGGTTGTAGTCGCCGGTGGACACATCGATCCATTCCGTCAGGTCCCGCTGAGCGTGTTCCAGACGGGTGTCGGCTTCGATCAGGTTTGCGTACACCGCGTTCCGCAGGTGCGGCAGGTAAAGTCCGCCGAAGGCTCCGTGCCACCAGGCACAGTTGCACTGAGCCCGATAGAGGAACTGCCGCGCATCCGATACGACATCGGCATCGACCGTTTCGCCGCGTTCTGCGGCGGCCAGATGGGTGCTCACTTCCATCATCCGCGCATACATTTCGCGGCTTTCCGGATATTTGACGCGGAAGTTGCGCCAGAATCCGCCACGGACGAACTGGAGAAGACGCTTCCAGTTGTCGTCTCCATCGATATGCCGCAGACGTTCCAGGTCGTTCTGATCGTCTGCATCCAGCACCCATTCGGTCATTTCCCGATAACTGCCGTCGGCCAGGTAACACAGTCCCAGAGGCCGAACGGCCGCCAGGGTTTCCTGCGGAGTGGTCACCGTCAGCCAGTCCCGGTTGTCCTGCAGGGCCGTGAGAAATCGCTTCAGCCAGCCGTCCACATAGACGTGCTGATGGGTGTCCGGCCACATGCCGAACTTTTCTCCGTCGTCGGCGAAGACGACCACCGGGTCATCGAACCGGTCGGCAATCTCCCGCAGCCAGTGGATGGTTTCCTGAGGGTCGCGAAACGGAATCAGGTATCTCAGCCGTTCACTGCCTGGAAACACCGACAGCAGCCGCCCTTCGTCTTCCGTGATGTAGTAGCCGGTCAGACGGTCTGCTGCGATTCCCGTGCTGAGAAAATGATGATCGTCCAGAAGCGTGTAGCGGACGCCGGCCGCCGTGAGATCGCCGGCAAATGCCTGCTCCCACACGCGTTCCGGCATCCACATGCCGTGAACGTCCGTGGAAAACAGACGCTCCAGATGGCGCCGGTAACTGTCGATCTGGCCGATGCGGTCCCGCCGCGGAATGTTGGACAGAATGGGTTCGTAAAAGGCACCGCCGATGATTTCCGTCTGCCCGCGGTCGACGAATCCGGCGACCCGTTCCACGTATTCGGGATGATGTTCCTGGAGCCATTCCAGGAGGCTGCCGGAAATGTGCAGCGCAAAACGGATGTCGGGGAATTCTTCGATGACGTTCAGAAACGGGAGATAACTGTCCTGATACGACTGTTCGAATACCCCGTCGAAGTTTCCGACCGGTTGATGGTTGTGCAGGGCCAGAATCAGCCGCAGTCGTCCCGCCATGGATTTGATACTCCGACTCCTCATGCTGTCAGGGAGCGGTCACTGGTTCCGGAATTCAGACCGGCCTGGCATTGTCGCCCATTCGGATCGGTCTGACATCCGTGATGGCCTCCGGACTGCTCATATCGTACCGGATTGTTCGGAAGGTGTATCACTTCCGAAGCTTTCGCAAAAGTCCGCGCGGTTTTCGACGGTTTCCCTGACTGCCCGAACTGCCCGATCCGCACATTTGCCGGATCCGCGTTTTGTCCAGAACGGGATTCCGTGCCGGACGAGGCAGCCGGCCGCGGACTGTGCGGACACGGCACACCCGGTCAGTTTCCGGCCATCTGGAACTCGAAACAGCTTTCTCCGATCGATTCGGTCAGCTCCTGCCGCAGTCCCGGGCTGACCGTGACGGCACAGTCCGAACCGGTGGTCAGAAGGTAGCGCACCTGACGGCTTTCGGAATCGGTCGCGGCTGGATCGGCGTGTGGATCCGGGGAATCGACGACCAGCAGAACGCCGGTGGATCCCGGATACTTTCTGAGAATCCGGTAAACGGTTTCCAGATCATCGCGTGTGTGCAGGCCGCGCTGAAAACGAATGGCCACCTGAGATGTGAATTCCCGGTCGGCTTCATCCAGAGTCAGCAGTCGGTTGACGATGAGGTTCGGTTCGCGTCCTCGTCGATCGATCCTGCCCTGCAGAACGACGACCTCTTCCGGCCGGATGACGGATTCCAGACGGGCATAATCCGACGGCCAGGCGATGCAGCGGATGATTCCCGAAGCGTCTTCCAGATCGAAGTTCGCGTAACGGTTCTGACCGGATGCCGATGCTTTTTTGGACGTGGCGATGCGGATGGCGCCGATCATCCCGGCCACCATCACGCGGTCGCCGTCTTCCCGATCGGCCAGATCGCGGATCGTGGTTCCGCTGTAACGGGACAGGCGCCGACTGTGCTGAGCGAGCGGGTGAGACGTCAGGTAGAAGCCGAGAACTTCTTTTTCTGCGGCCAGTTTCTGAGAATGCGTCCAGTCGGGGACGTCCGGAAGGCAGGCGGTCACGTCCTGTTCCTGGTCCGCACCATCCGTGTCGTCTCCGCCGAACAGGCTCATCTGCCCGCTGGCCCGGTCCTTTTCCACCGCCGCAGCCGCCTGAACGGCCCGTTCGACGACTTCCATCTGCTGAGCGCGGGTGCCTGGCAGACTGTCCAGGGCGCCGGCTTTGATGAGGATTTCCAGATTCGCCTTCGACAGGGCCCGTGTGCCCACCCGTTCGGTCAGATCGAAAATGCTGCGGTAGGGCCCGTTTTCCTCCCGTTCCGCGACAATCGCCCGCAGCGCGTTTTCACCAATCCCCTTGATGGCCCCCATCCCGAAAGTGATGCGGCCGTCGGCCATGCCGAATTCCACATCCGACCGGTTCACGTCCGGCGGCAGAACGTCGATGCCCTGCCGGCGGGCGTCGTCCACATGCTCACTGATCCGTTCCGTGCTTTCCATGCCGCAGCTGAGCAGAGCGGCCATGAATTCCACCGGATAGTGGGCTTTGAGCCATGCGGTTTTGTAGGCGATCAGCCCGTAAGCGGTGGAATGCGACTTGTTGAATCCGTAGCCGGCGAAGGCCACGATCAGCTTCCACAGTTCGTCGGCCAGATCCTTTGCAATTCCGTTCTCGGCAGCGCCTCTCAGATAGTCTTCGTGGAAGCTGTCGATGATCGACTGTTTCTTTTTGCTGATGGCCTTGATGCACTTGTACGCACTGGCCAGTTCCACATTGCCCACCCGGTTCAGGATTCGCATCACCTGTTCCTGGTAGACCATCACGCCATGGGTTTCCGCCAGAATCTCATCGACCACGGGATGCACTTTGCGCGGCGGCCGGCGGCCGTGTTTCACGTCGACATATTCCATCACCATGCCGCCTTCCAGCGGTCCGGGGCGGTACAGCGCGGATGTGGCGATGATGTCTTCGAAACAGTCCGGTTTCATCTTCGTCAGCAGGTCCCGCATGCCGCCGGATTCCAGCTGAAAGATGCCTTTCGTTTCCCCCCGCTGCAGAAGTGCGAACGTTTTTTCATCGTCCAGATTCCGGCTGATTTCGTCCGGATCGAAATCCGGATGCAGCTTCTGCACGTTGCGCACGGCCCTGTCCAGGATCGTCAGATTCCGCAGTCCCAGAAAGTCCATTTTCAGCAGGCCGATGTCCTCAATGGTCGGGCCGTCCCACTGAGTGATGATGTCGTCCTTGCCCGTGATTTTCTGCAGCGGCACAACTTCGTTCAGCGGGACATCCGACACCACGACTCCGGCCGCGTGCGTTCCCACGCTGCGGGCCAGACCTTCGACCGCCATGGCGAAATCCAGCAGCTCCCGCACCACCGGATCGGCATCGTACAGCTTTTTCAGATCCGGACTTTTTTCCAGAGCGTCGCGCAGACGAATGTTGAGTTCATCCGGGACCAGCCGCACGATCTCATTGACCCGGTCCAGAGGAATGTCCAGGGCCCGGCCGACATCGCGAATCGCGTTTCGGGCCTTGAGCGTGCCGTAGGTGCCGATCTGGGCGACGTTCAGTTCCCCGTATTTTTCCCGCGTGTAATCGATGACCATCTGCCGCCGATCGCGGCAGAAATCGATGTCGATGTCCGGAGGCTCATTGCGGCTGGGATCCAGAAACCGTTCGAACAGCAGGTCGTATTTCAGAGGACACACATCGCCCAGACGCAGCAGGAACGCGACGATGGCCCCGCAGGCCGACCCGCGGGCTCCACAGGGAATGCCGTTGCGCCGGGCGAATTCCACGAAGTCCCAGACGATCAGAAAATAGCTGGCGTATCCTTTGGCCTCGATGACCGACAGCTCGTATTCCAGACGTTTCCAGTGCGCGTCGGTCAGTTCGTCTCCGTACCGTTCGTACATCCGTTCCCGACACAGTTCGGTCAGATACTCGATGTCCGTTTTCTGATCCGGGGGGCGGAACACCGGATACAGGCGGCGGTTGTGCAGTTCGATGTCCACGCGGTCGGCGATTTCCTGAGACCGCGCCACGGCGTCTTCCAGTCCGGCGAACGTCCGGTACATGTCTTCCGGGCTGCACACATACAGGCCGTCGTTTTCCATTTTCAGACGGTTGCGGTCGCTGCGGGTGCGGCGCGTGTTCACGCACAGCAGCACGTCCTGCACCTTCGCGTCTTCGCGCGTCAGGTAGTGCGCATCGTTCGTGGCCACCAGCGGCAGGCCCATCTCCCGTGCCAGATCGATGGTCGGTCCCAGACACTGCTTCTGAATTTCGAATCCGGCGTCCTGGATTTCCATGTAGAAGCGGTCTCCGAACACCCGCGCGTACCATTCCACCAGCCGGCGGGCCTCATCCGTGCGTTCGGCCAGCAGCAGTTTCGACAGTTCGCTGGCCGCGCATCCCGACAGACAGATGATGCCTTCGCTGTGCGCTTCCAGCAGTTCCCGGTCGATGCGCGGTCTGTAGTGGAATCCTTCCAGAAAGGCGGCCGATGCCATGCGGATGAGATTGTCGAAACCGGTGCGGTTCATGGCCAGCAGCGTCAGGTGCGACTGCGCATCGCTCTGACGCGTGGCGCTGCGGTCGGTGCGCCGTCCCGGCGCCACATAAGCTTCGTAACCGATGATCGGGTTGACATCCCGGCTGCGGCAGGTCCGGTAGAATTCCATCGCCCCGTACAGATTGCCGTGATCCGTGATGGCGACGGAATTCATGCCCAGTTCTTTGACACGGTCCACAAGCTGAGGAATCCGGTTGACTCCGTCGAGCAGACTGTAGTGCGTGTGGCAGTGCAGGTGAGCGAACGGCCGGGACGGGGCCGGCTGAGACGTCGTGTCGGCAGACTGCGTGATCACCGTGATCGCTCCGGAAACGGAAGAATTCAGAAACCAGCCGTCAGGACATCCATGCGTCGGACCGCCGCTGGCCCCCTGCCGGCGACCGGATTGTCTCACCCGCATTCTCCGGATTCAATCGGACCGGCCGCCGCGTCCGCCAGCCTGTCAGCGACAGACAGCGGCCTGGTTCTGGTTATTATGGGACGGTGTCCTCACCTGTGCGATCGCGGATGTCTGCTGAAAGGATCGGAGTCTGCGGAGGCATCCTTTGGATAGGTTGGCAGTGGACGGGGATTTTCCGACGCCCTGCGGCACCAGGGGGGAGGCGGACAATCATCCGGTGTCCCCGGTGTCAGGGGATCAGGAAGGCGGCGCGGGATTCCGGGCGGCTCGCCAAATCGGTGAATCGTTGTTGAGACGCTTCCGGATTCTGCTAGACTTCGCCGCCCCGCCGGCGGTTTTCGGATTTCCCGTTGAACCGGCCCGGCGGAACAGCAGGGATCGATGGTGGTCCCCGCATGATGATTGAGAATGATGTGGATTCCCGGAACGGGCTGTTTCTGTTTTCGCGGCGGTGTAGCTCAGTTGGTTAGAGCAGCGGAATCATAATCCGCGTGTCGGGGGTTCGAGTCCCTCCACCGCTACTATCGGCCGGCGTCTTCGCCGGCCGAACGCATTTCCGGACCTGCGGATTCCGGGTGGTTCGTGACGGCGTCGGCTGTCAGTGATGTTTGTACCACCCGGTTCCGCGGATGTCGTTCCAGGATGTCGTGCGGTGACACAAATGACACTGCCCGACACGGGCATGAGGTTTGCCCGCGACCCGCGCGGAAATCATGCGAAAATGCATCATGTAGTGGCTCGGTGGTGCCTGGTGGCACTGAGCGCAGTCTGTGGATGAAGCCGGAGGATGCCGGAATTCCGGGACCCTCCATCGGTCTGTGGCATGACATTCCGCACAGTCGCTTCCGAACAGTCCGAGATGACGATCCTCGGATGCATGACATCTGCGGCAGTTCAGGACGAATTCTCCAGGAGTGATCCTCGTGTGGGGCACAGCTTCGGGATCCGCTGCGCTGCGCCGGATCCATTCACGGAGCCGTCTGGCAAGCTGCCGGCTTTCACTGTCTGGAACGTCATGACTGCGAAGCTGCCGCAGTCCGATGTGAGTCAGAGCAGTATGGTCCATTCGGGTGGGATGCTGATGGCGTCCCCGATGTTCCGGATGACACTCTGTACAGCTGCTGATACCGGCATGGAACGACGTTGTTCCCCGCTGGAGGAGCGATTCACTGCCGGCATGACAGGCGATACAGGATTCCGGCCTCACTCCGCGAGCCGGCGTATGGCACGATGCGCAACGATTTTCCAGGTGCGCATGCACGGACGACAATGCGCCCGGCTGTGCCATTTTCTGCCAGGTGGCTGCCTGAAAAAGGACTGCCTTTCCCGGTGTGAGCCACCAGAGGACTGCAGCCGTTCCCAGGGCTGCAGATGCTGAAATGTATCTGCCGGAACGACTCATTCAGATGCCTCGTCCGTTGTGAGAGCCACATCATTCAGGCTCCAGTCATGTTCGAAGTACGTCATTCGAACATCGTCGCCGTGACGGCGAAGCCAGGCGGCGATGTCTGGCGGTGCGTAACGAATGATAAACTGCAGCACTCCGTCATCACCGGAACCGAACAACGGTCGATCTGCCTTCAGGATCCAGGAGACGGTCAGAGTGCGGCTGTTGGTATCCAGACGCAGTCCCTTACTGCGATTCTGAAAGAATGTGTCCACAAGTGAGTCCAGCTGCGAATCTGCCGCATCTGCTGTGAACAGGCGGCTGGGACGGTCCGGGCAGCTGACGGCCGCACAGCTCACGGCAAACACGATCCTCGGATCGTTGAATCGGGACAGCAGCATGTCTGTTTCGATCTGTCTGAGTGAATACGATCGGTTTCCAACCGTCACTGTCTTCAGAGACCAGGGGTTCCCTGTCAGGCTGATTTTTCTGCTGGTGATGGAATCGACCGGGTAGTTTTCCGCGGCCAGCTTCATCGCGGTGAAGTTGTAGACGTTGATCCAGAATATCTTTTCCCGGTCTCCGCCATTCAGATCGCCAGGCTGCACGCGTTTCAAAGCAGCCACGGCCTTCTGAAAGTCCGATTGCTCTTTTCGGGCCTGACGCGCCCATTCGGCATAGTTGAACACGGTTGTGGAAATGCCGTTGATTCGTGCAGGCGGCCGCCAGGTGCTTTCAAACAGCCGGCCGAACGCCCTGTGAAAGTCCTGCACGGCCGTCGAATGGGGTTCTGTTCCGAAGGACGCATCTGCAGGTGCCGCGGCCAGTGGATCCGTGCTGCGAAAATGGTCGGTTGTTGGTGCTTTGAACCATCGCAGCCCGAAATGAACGGCCGCCCACACGTGCAGAATCATCAGAACGTAAAGCAGGGCGGAAACGGCAATGTGCCATTTCAGCCAGGTTCCGAACCATCGACGAAACGTCTGATGCGTTTCGATGGCGTATTCCACGTCGGCGATGGATTCGGCCAGCCGGACCACCATGATCGGTGTGACAGGGGCGTCGATGTCCGCGGCCATGCCACGAGGTTCCTGTATCAGTCCGGCAGCCATCCGGGAAAGAATTCCTGAAAAAGGCCGCACAGCCTCTGCCTGATGCGGATGTCCTGCCAGATGCCGGATCATCCGGTCGCGGACGGCATGGAGTTCTTTCAGAAGTGTTTTCTTCTCCCGAATCTCCGATGAGAAATGGCTCATCAGGTACCGTCCCGCGAATCCGCTGAAGACCACCACGAGAGTCATGAGTGTCAGGGCGATGCCCAGCGGGCTTTCGAATTTGTGTCCCGTATGCAGGATGACCAGAATCGGTCCGAGGATTCCCGCATAGATATGCCAGGACAGAAGCGTCCGCATGGAGACGTAAGGTTTCAGACGCGATCGGAGTCCGGGGATCCGCTTGACGAACAGGTAGGCCAGAGGAATGGTCATCAGCAGCGCACCGGCCACGGCCAGAATGCCTCCGGTGAGGCTGCCGGCGAAATCCGGAGAACGGTGGAACACGAATCCCAGCCACAGCACCAGCAGCAGGACCACCAGGCCCGTCACAATGATTCGCTCACGTTCTTTCATCGGCCGACCCCGGAATTCATGCATCCACCGTGACGGGGCTGCTGCAGCGGGCCTGGCAGGCCAGGATCCTGCCGGCTTCGCGATCTTCCGGATCCAGCCCGGCATCTTCTTCCATAGTGACATCTCCTTTCAGCAGCCGCACGGCGCATTCGCCGCAGGTTCCGACGCGACAGGAATAAGAGATGTCCACTCCGATTCGTTCGGCGGCTTCCAGAATGGTCTCCCCGGACTGCAGCACAGCCGTCTTTCCGGAAGCAGCGAAAGTCACCTGGGCCCCGGTTTCCGGAACAGCCGCAGCAGGCGGCTGTTTTTTTGTTCTGTCGGGTTTCCTGGTGGAACCGAAATTCTCTGTAAAAATGTTTTCCGGAGGCACATGGAGTTCCTCCAGAAGGGCGCGGGTGCTTTCCATCATCGGCGGTGCGCCACACAGATGGATGCGGCGGGAGGCAATGTCGGGCACCCATTCCTTCAGCATGTCACGGCTGAGTCGTCCGCGGCGGCAGATGCCCTGATCGCGGTCGATTCGACTCATCGCTGCATGCAGATGAAGATTGGCGTATTCCTGGCTGAGTCGATTCAGTTCTGCCTGGAAAATGAAATGATCAGGGTCGCGGCAGGCGACGATCATCCAGATGTCTCCTTCCCAGCACATGTCTGTCAGAGCTCTCACAATGCTCATCATGGGGGTGATTCCCACACCGCCGCCGATGAGCACCACGCTGTCGCTTTCGGTTCCGGTAAAAAAGAATTTGCCGCTGGGGGCCCGGACGTCGAGCAGGTCGCCTGGCTGCACATGGTCATGCAGCCATCGGGAACCGAGCCCGTGTTCTTCTCGCTTGACGGTGATTTCACAGTAGCAGCCCTGTGTCGGAGATGACGAAATTGTATAACTGCGGCGAATGGGTTTTTCGCCCACCGGCAAAGTGAGTGTCAGAAACTGTCCGGGCAGATAACTGAACGGAAGGCCGCTTCCGTGACAGGCCACAAGCCGGAAGGTTTTCACGTCCGGCGTTTCCTGAACGATCCTTGCGACTTTCAGGCGGCACAGCTTTCGGCGGGAGACCGGAAGAAGGCCGCCGGAATTGTCCGCTTCATCCGGACAGGTTTCTTCCGTGTCGGAGCAGCAGGGGGAGCCAGGAGGATCCGAGGAATTCCGGCTGGAGTCTGCTTCAGCCGTCGAGTCTCCGGCACCGGGAACCGGCAGCGCTGAGACCGGCGGGACCGAAGCAGCGACGGCAGCAGGCTGCGGCGAACGGTCGGAGGGCTGATCGGCGGCAGCCAACGGGGCGTCCGGCGGACTGTTTCGGACTGCGGCGAACGATTCGAGAAGGGCAGCGGCCCGTTTCATTTTGAAGTAATACATCCAGATCACGGCCACGGCGAACACCGTGAGAAGCACCATGACCAGCGTATGAAACGGCGACATGCCGAACACATGCCAGGTCTGCGAGGGTGGCGGTGGTGGCAGCAGGTCCATCTGTTTTCGGAACCAGTGAAGTGCGGTATTCCGCGGCGCCTGTCCTTCAGCGATGGCCCGATGTGCGGACAGGCCGCTGTCGAAGCGTTCCAGGCCTTCGCGAACAGTGGCCGTCGCTTCCTGCATTGCAGCGAACTGTTGCCGCGCAGCGGCTGCTGTCAGCCGCTCCAGGGCGTCACTCATCAGCCGCACGCCTTCGATCATTCGTTCATGAGCTTCTGTCTGAATTTCAGCGCGTTTTTCCGGAGGCAGATCGGGCAGTTCCATGAGACGCGGCCAGGTCTCCTTTGGTTTTGGAGCTCCCATCTGCTCCATCATCTTCCCCATGCCGCCTTTCATCATGCCGCCTTTCATCATGCCGCCTTTCATCATGCCGCCTTTCATCATGCCGCCTTTCATCATGCCGCCGTTGTCCTGTCGGCTGTCCGCAGTCGGCGGAGCGGACTGTCCTCCGTGGTGGGCGGCGTGCCCGTCAGTGGTTGCCTGGACGGACAGCAGGGCCGGCGGGCATTGCCAGAGAAAGCCTGTCATGAGAAGGAGCCAGGTATTCATAAGCGATGTTTCCGAACGAAGGACATCATGAATGGACAGGCGATGCGGAAAAGTAGTGACTGGTCCCCTGACAGGCGATCGCTTCTCCCAGTCGCGAGACAGCATGCGCATAGGCAGCCGTTCTCATATCGATGCTCTGTTCCGTCATGCGGTCGTAGACGGCATGGAATTCCCGGGACATGATTTCCTGCAGTCGCGAGCGAACGGTGTCGGTCGACCAGTAGTCGCCGGTCCGATTCTGCACCCATTCGAAGTAGCTCACCGTGACGCCTCCGGCATTCGCCAGAATATCCGGAACGATCAGAGTTCCGCGGCTGGACAGAATGTCGTCGGCATCCGGAGTGATCGGTCCGTTGGCCACCTCCACGATGACCGGGGCACGAATGCGCGGTGCGTTTTCTGATGTGATCTGGTTTTCCATCGCCGCCGGGATCAGCAGATCGACGTCGAGTTCCAGGAGTTCTTCGTTGGAGATGAGTGTGCTGCCGGAGAGGGGGCCTTCGTCACAGTGACAGTCTGCTTCTCCGCAGACCGGGCAGCCGCACACAGACTGTTCGCTGTAGACACTCTGGCCGGAATTCTTGTGCCGGATGGCGCAGGGAATATCGATTCCGTTTTCTCGCAGAATGCCTCCGCGCGAATCACTGATGGCTACGATGCGACAGCCGTCTTCGGCCAGCAGCCGGGCGACGTGCTGGCCGGCGTTGCCAAATCCCTGAACGGCCACGCGCAGATCCGTCGGGTTCCAGCCACGAATTCGCTGGAGTTCCCGAATGCAGTTGTAGGCTCCGCGTCCTGTTGCGTCGTCACGGCCGAGGCTGCCGCCGAGCGGTATTGGTTTTCCCGTGATCACATCGGGCATCCGTCGGCGACGGATGACGGAATACTCATCCATCATCCAGCCCATGATCATGGCATTGGTGTACACATCGGGCGCCGGCACGTCGGTTTCCGGTCCGATGAAATCGGCGATGGCCTGAACGTATCCCCGGCTGAGCCGTTCCAGTTCCAGCCGGGAAAGCGACTTCGGGTCGACGACCACTCCCCCTTTGGCGCCGCCGAACGGAATTCCCGCCACTGCACACTTGCACGTCATCCAGAAGGCCAGTGCCTTGACTTCGGAAAGATTCACATCGGGGTGAAATCGGATGCCTCCTTTCGTCGGGCCACGGGTGTCATCGTGACGAACGCGGTATCCGCGAAACACCTGAAGAGATCCGTCGTCCATGCGGACAGGAATCGACACTTCCAGAACAGCTCTGGGAGAACTGAGTCGAAGCAGGGCTTCCGAATCGATGCGGGCATATTCTGCGGCCCGATCAAGCCTGCGGACTGCTTCAGAGAAAAGATCGTCTGTCATCACGTTTCTTTCAGGCTGCAGGAGAAAGGAATCCGGATGCCGGACCGGACGAGCGCACAGGCTGCAGGGGATCCGGATGAAACGGAGTCATTTCGGCGACGGAGATTCGCCGTCGAAATGACTCCTGGCCTCAGGTCTTCCGGGAAGCGGAGCGGATCGCTCCGCTCATCCGGATTCAGTCGTGGTCGTGATCGCCATGATGGTGGTCACCGTGTTCTGCTTCTTTGCGAAGTCTGGCAACACGGGCCAGTGTGGCATCGGGACGAGACTGAGCTTTCTTCACGCAGCCACGGCAGCACAGGAGAACCGTCTGTCCTTTCAGAGTCATGCGGACCGGTGTTCCCATGCTTCCCAGCAGACTGTTCGTGTTGACAGCACAGAATTTCTGAGTTTCCGCGTCGGCCCGCTGGTCGGGCGGCAGCTTCGCCAGCGTGGCGGCCGCCCGAGTCAGTTTGCGCACCGCCGACAGAGTGCGGCGGCCGTCTTCTTTTGCTTCAGGAACACAGTCTTCGCAGCAGACGAAGACCGGTTTGCCGTCAATCAGAACTTTCTGAGGAGTTCCGTCCGATCCCAGACGTGTCCGCGGCATCATCGGGCAGAAACGCTGGGCACGCGCCAGTTCTCTGTCTTTCGGAGACAGTTTGTTCAGAGCAGCCGAGATTTTTTTCTCAGACACTCCGTGTCCGTGGTCATGCCCGTCGTGTTTGTGTCCGTCCGCGGCGGACAGAGGGATCGCCAGAGCACCCAGAAACAGGAACAGCCCTGCTGCAGTGATCATTCGAGCTGGTGGAAACGTCATTGTGACAGTCCTTTTTCAATGGAGAAAAGTGGTTGTGTGCTGTCCGCTGAAAAACTCCCGCCAGGAGATTCCTCGCGGACTCCGGAACAGATGGTCCGGATGACAAACAATGGGCCCGGCATCCGGGCCGGTCCGTCATACATTTTTCTGTGTCGCCTTTGTTCACCTCCTTTTTCTGCAGAATGTGGAATGTGTGTGCGGGATCGGATTCATTCAGGGAGCCGTCCCGGGTGAATCCGGGTCTTCTGAAACAGACGTCTGTTCTGCCGAATGAAGTCCGGTCAGGATGTTTCTTTGATTCTCTGTAAGAACGCCGGCTGCCCGTCCGACCGCTTCGATAAAAGCCAGTCGTTTTTCAGCCTCGAGCTTCGCGATTTCCATGACTCGTGTTCTGATTTCGGCAGCATCCGGCCGATCAGAACTTGTCAGAACCCACAGTTGCTGTTCCGCTTCGTCGATCCAGCGATCGAACGTGGCCTGAGACAGCAGGGTTTCCTCGCGAATCCTGTTGAGTTGTTTCTGCTGATCGGACGTGAGCGTGATGTGTTCTGTGTGATCAAGGAAAAAGCCTGTGGAGCCCACGTGGTAGATGTGAGATGCTCCGGGGAATCCGGGAAGCGACGAGTCGAAAGAATCTGAACGGGCTCCGGTCGTCCCGGCCTTCTTCATCCGGCCCATCATCATCGGGCCCATTTTCATACGTCCCATTGTCCCGTTCGACATGCCGTCCCCCTGGGTTTCCGACTGTTCTCCCATCATCATCTTCTTTTTCATCATGCGCATGCCCTTCCGGGGACGGTTGCGCATCCTGCGGTCTTTCATCATTCCGCCGCCATTCAGGTCGGCAGCAGCCGACTCGGAAGTGCCGGTCGATTTCGGTCGGCGCTGTTCCAGTGCCGCTTCGAGCTGTTCCAGGCGCTGCTGCAGCGTCTCAAGCTGTTCCTGAAGATCTTCACGGTCCTCAGCGGCTGCTGGTGTCGGCTGAGCCGGAGCCTGCGGCATGGTGAGGGCCAGGGCACAGCCGGCCAGCCCTGCGGCAATGTGTCCGGTCCGCAGGATGCCAGGGCAAACTGTTGTCATCGGATTTTCCTTTCGGTCTGAGAATGAGCCGGTTTCGTTCCGGTTCGGATCGTTTCGGGGTCCGCTGCTGGATGTGCTGCTCCGCTGTTTTCACGTTCCGTTACGCACGAGAGGCACCCGTTTCAGCCGCAGGGCATTGGCAATCACAGACACGCTGCTCAGACTCATGGCTGCCGCTGCCAGCATGGGGCTCAGAAGTGTTCCGGACAGCGGATAGAGCACCCCGGCTGCCACGGGGATTCCCAGAGCGTTGTAGATGAAGGCGAAAAACAGGTTCTGACGGATATTGGCCATCGTCTTTCGACTCAGCAGACAGGCCGCCGCCACGCCCCGCAGATCCCCGCCGACCAGCGTGATTCCGGCGGATTCGATGGCCACGCCCGTGCCGGTGCCCATGGCGATGCCCACATCCGCTTCCGCCAGAGCCGGCGCATCGTTGATGCCGTCACCGGCCATAGCAACGACATGCCCCTGACGTTTCAGTCCGGCCACGAAGTCATGTTTGTCCTGAGGAGACACCTCCGCATGGAATTCATCGATTCCCAGAGAGTCCGCAACAACTCTGGCCGTTCGCTCCGCATCGCCGGTGAGCATCACGACTTTCAGTCCGAGTTCGTGCAGGGTGCGCAATGCCTCCGGTGTGCTCTGTCTGACCGGGTCGGAAATGCCGATCACCGCCACCGTCTGTCCGTCCACTGCCACAAGGATGGCTGTCCGGCCGGACTGCCGATACTCGCTGACGGTCTGTTCCGCTTCATCCAGTCCCTGCACTCCGCGCTGCCGCAGCAGGTCCGGTTTTCCCACCAGAACACTGTGTCCTGCCACCGTGCCCGTGACACCGCTGCCGGTCACGCTGTTGAAATCCTGCACCGGTCCGAAAGTCACGGAAAGCGACTGAGCCTTTCGGACAACGGCCTGGGCGAGGGGATGTTCGCTGGATGCTTCAGCGGCCGCCGCCAGTCGATACACGTCTTCTTCAGACCATCCGGAGAAGGTTCTCATGTCCGTGACTTCCGGATGGCCGACCGTCAGGGTTCCCGTCTTGTCCACAACGATCACGTCGACCTTCTCCATGACTTCCAGGACTTCGGCGTCGCGAATCAGGACTCCTTCCCGGGCACCTCGTCCGACGCCGACCATGACCGACATGGGGGTGGCCAGTCCCAGGGCACAGGGACAGGCGATGATCAGAACCGCCACGGCAGAAACGAAGGCATGTGCCAGCCGTGGTTCCGGTCCCACAACGGCCCATCCCAGAAAAGCCAGCAGGGCGCAGGCGATGACGGAAGGGACAAAATAGCGGGAAACAACGTCCACGAGCCTCTGAATCGGGGCCTGGCTGCGCTGAGCGGCTGCAACCATCTGCACGATACGGCTGAGAACCGTTTCGCTGCCGACGCTGGTCGCTTCGATTTCCAGTGCACCTGTCTGATTGAGCGTTCCGCCGGTGACCAGATCACCCGGCGCCTTTTTGACGGGCACCGGTTCGCCGGTGAGCATCGATTCATCCACGCGGCTGCCGCCGCTGATCACACGGCCGTCCACCGGAATTTTTTCTCCCGGCCGCACCCGCAGACGATCTCCGGAACGCACTTCCGAAACTGGCACCTGGTGTTCACCGTCTTCTGTCAGCCGGTGGGCAGTTTCCGGTGCCAGCTTCATCAGCTCGCGAATGGCTCCGCTGGTTCTCTGTCTGGCCCGCAGTTCCAGAACCTGTCCCAGCAGCACGAGGGTCACGATGACAGCCGCTGCTTCGAAATAAAGAGGCGGCCGGCCGTCTTCCAGAAACGCTTCGGGAATCGCTCCTGGAAACAGCACAACGAAAACGCTGAACATCCACGCGGCCAGAGTGCCCACAGTGATCAGAGAAAACATGTTCAGACGAAACGTCCGAAACGAATGCAGTCCCCGCACCAGCAGAGGGTGGCCGGACCAGAAAACCACCGGTGTTGCCAGAAGAAGCTGAACCAGGCCACTGGCACCAGCCGGCAGCCGAACGCCCGACAGCCGGCCGGGCGCAGGAACCATCGTCATGATCAGCAGCGGAAGACTCAGCGCGACGGCCACCTGAAAGCGGCGCGTCATGTCTTTCAGCTGTCGGTCATCGTCCGGTTCAGACGAAGAAACCGATTTGGGTTCCAGATCCATTCCGCAGATCGGACAGATGCCGGGGCCGGCCTGTTCGATTTCCGGATGCATCGGACAGGTATACACGCCGTCATCAGGTGATGTGGTCTGATGAGCATCCGGCGGTCCCTGGCTGTGTGGATCCTGCACCGGCGACCGACGGCGAAGGCCGGAACTGTCCGGGCTCCCGTCTTTTTTCAGAACGGCGGTCGGATCACTGAGAAACGTCTTCTCGCATGATTCACTGCAGAACCACCAGGGCTGCCCTTCATGCATCAGCATGCGGGCTGTTCGCCGATCGATCTTCATCCCGCAGACCGGATCGATCACGTCTTCTGTTTCTGTCCCGGCGGGATTCGTGCCGGTGTCCGGAGAGTTTTCGTTCGAGTGCCCGTTCATACTGAGTGCCTCCCGGTTTCACGGAATTCCAACGCGATGACTGTGATGTCATCCTTCTGTTCTGCTGTTCCGCGAAACGCTCTGACCTCCCGGATCAGACACCCCACGGTATCCGACAGATCCCGGTCGGCTGTTTCAGCAAAAGCCGCTTCCAGACGCTCCCGCCCGAACATGGTGTGGTCCGCGGAAAATGTTTCTGTCACACCATCGGTGAACAGAAGAAGGCGGTCTCCCGGCGACACCGAAACTGTCTGCACCGACCAGTCGGCCGTTTCATCCACTCCCAGAAGCAGGCCTGTGGGAGGACAGGCTGTGAGCCGGCCTTCGGCTGTCCGGAGCAGTCCCGCGTCATGGCCGGCATTGACGATCTGCAGTGGTCCGCCGGAAGGAAGGCGGCGAATCAGCACCGCCGTTGCCAGATCTCCCGGCAGCGTCTGTTCCGTGAACCGACGGTTGATATGCCGCATGATTTCCACCGGACCGCTCTGATGCTCACAGGCTTCCGCCAGCCAGGCCTTCAGCAGCGTCGCATTCATAGCGGCCGGAATTCCATGTCCGGTCACGTCGGCCAGGAAGACAACCCATCCTCCGTCAGAGAGAAACTGCACGTCATAGAAGTCGCCGGCCACATCATCTGCCGGTTCGAAATGGACGACCATCGACGCATCGGGCAGTTTCGGAGTCGGCGGCAGAAGATTCTGCTGGATGCGGCGCGCCCGGGCCATCTGCATGCGTCGCTGACGTTCTGCTTCTGCCAGGGTTTCGCTCATCTGATTGACAGCCTGAGACAGTTCATGGAGTTCGCGGCTGCGGAAGCCGTTCACCTGTTCCCCGAAAGTCCCGTCGCGGATCTGGCGAACGACCCGGACCAGGCGGCTGACCGGGCGGACGACGATCCGGACCATCACCACATTGACGATGACGGCAGCAGCCACTGCCAGAAGAGCAGATCCGCCGAAGCGGCGCAGACTGTCCTGCAGCACCTGAGCCTGAAGATCGTCTATGAATTCCATGACCAGAACCGACTGTCTCTTCCGGCGGGAAGCTCCCACAATGAAAGGGCGCTCGCGGAACTGCCCGTACCCGCCGGATCGTTCAGTGGCTTCACGCATCTTCCGGATCAGCTGGTCGGACTGCCGCGAATGGGACGCGGCCTGAAACGTCTGTCCTTCGGAAATCAGAGCGATGTGGTGTCCCGGAGAATGCGCTGCATTCATCTGAGCACATGCCCGATCGATGAATCGCTGGAGAGCGCTGCTTCCGAGCATCTCGATTTCAGGAACTGCCGAAAGAATCGTGATGGCTTCTTCATGCAGAGCGATCTGCTTTTCCGCCATCTGCTGTCGCATGGCCTGGCGGTAGTCGTCCAGGTGGAACAGAACGACGAAAATCGCGCAAAGTCCGTTCACAGCAAACAGAAGCTGCGTTCCCAGCGACCAGCGTGTACGGATCGGTGTCCGCGGATGGTGCGGCGTCCACCGTACCGTGTTTCCAACTGCCTGCGGATCGCCGCCGGACACCTGGTCGACGCGGGACGATTCCCGGACACGTGACTTTTTGTGTGAACGAAAGCGAACAGGCACGAAGGCACCGTGGACACACAGGAATGAGGCCGCCGGTTTTCTGCCGCAGAAGAAGTTTCAGGCGGCCAGCACCGGTTTCACTCTGACACCACCACCGCTGCAGTCCGAATCTTTTCGGCTGCAGGACATGCACAGGGTTTTCCGCCGCACAGCAGATACGGGAGCATTCGGCGGGAACATGCTGCGGCCGGCTTATGTCTGCCAGACGCACAGCAGTGCGCGGGCGTCGACCGTGCATGCCGACGGATTCAGATGGTC